>NZ_JBFTOB010000001.1:0-520285 GCF_056397765.1 Caulobacter sp. 05L422
AATACACGCGCTTTGTCCCCGTTCGACGCCGACGGCGGGCGGGCTCCCCAACGATGGAAGTCCCCGGACCGCGCGAGTAACCCCCTCGCGCCTGTCCCCGCTCGATCGCCCCCCGCCGCCGCATTGGTCGCTGGCCTTGCGCCCTTTCCGGTGCGGCGAGGTGAGATCAGGATACGGGCGGTTTGGAGGGTGAGGACCAAATCGGGTCGAGAAAGTTCAGGGCGTTGAAATCGCCCGGGTTTGTTCGTTGAGCGCAGAGCGCAAACGCCCCGCCAGGGACACGCACTCACGGCAAGGCCTATGAAAATCGCCCTCTAAGCGTGGGGTGAGTGCGTGTCCCCAACGACATCCATGATGTCATGGGGCCGGACCGCAAACTCAGCGGATCAGTTGGGGACACGCACTCACGGCGAACGCTCCGCGAAAGCCCGCCCGCGCATCGCCGTGAGAGCATGTCCCCGGTCGCGGGCCCCTACAGCTTCACCCAGAAATGGAACGCGTCCACGGCCAGGCCCTCGCGGAAATAGAACCGGTGGGCGGCCTCGCGGACCACGTTGGAGATCAGCTCCAGGTGGCCGCAGCCCTCGCGCCGGGCCTCTTCCTTCAGCCAGTCCAGCAGCGCCTTGCCGTGGCCCCGTGACCGGACCCGGTCGTCGGCCACCAGGTCGTCGACGCTGAGGAACCGGCCGCAATACAGCATGTCCGCCACCCGATACCCCGCCACGGCCCGCGCCACGCCGTCCTCGCTCACATAGGCCAGCCGGAACCCGTCGCTGGCCATCAGCTGGCGGACGCGGGCGAGGTAGGTCTCGCGGGTGAGCTGGGGGCGGAGCTGGGCCATCACCTCGAAGGTGGCCAGGATCTCGGCGTCGGTCTGGGCGAGGGTGATCATGGCATCGATCTAATCCTTCTCCCCTTGCGGGAGAAGGTGGCGGCGAAGCCGCCGGATGAGGGGTCTCTCAAAAGCCGGCCGCCCCCTCTTGCCAATCCAAAACGTTCCCGTAATGTTCTCGTCATGGTCGATCGCGCCCAACAACTCGCCTTTGCGCGTCGGCTCCGCCAAGAGCCGCCCGTCACGGAACGCCTGCTCTGGGCCCTACTCCGCGACCGCCGCCTGGAAGGCCTGAAGTTCCGCCGCCAGGTCCCGCTCGGCCGCTACGTCGCCGACTTCCTGTGCCCGCGTCATCGCCTGATCGTCGAGGCGGACGGACCTCATCACGAAGACAGCCTTCACGACGAGATCCGCGACGCCTGGCTGCGCGGCCAGGACTTCCGCGTGCTGCGGTTCACCAACAAGCGGATCCAGGACGCCCCCGACGCCGTCCTGGCCGACATCCTGACCGCCTGCGGTCGCTAAACCCTTCTCCCCTTGCGGGAGAAGGTGTCAGCGAAGCTGACGGATGAGGGGTCTCTCAAACCTCAACCGCCCCACCCAGCCGCTCCGCCGTACGCGGCCGACCTCGCCATCGACCCCTCACCCGACGGTCCTCCGGACCGCCACCCTCTCCCGCAAGGGGAGAGGGGAAGGAAGACGCGAATCCTTCTCCCCTTGCGGGAGAAGGTGGCCTCCGAAGGAGGTCGGATGAGGGGTCTCTCAGAAGGTGGACGCTCTCCCTTCCTCGCGAAGGGGAGCCAGCCTTTCATCTCACGGCGAGACGGTCGCCGGTCTGGACAGGTCACTCAAGGACGGCGCTCCGCGCCGCCGCGTCGCGGCTGGCCGCAGGCCAGTCCTTGACTGACCTGTCCAGACCGGCACGCTTGCCTCCGAGAGATGTAAGGCGGGGCAGGGCGCGAGACGCCCGCCCCTTTGAGGGGGCTGGATGGTTCGGATCGGAAGCGGGGTGCTGCTGACCCTTGCGTTGACGGGCTGCGCGCCGAGGCCGGAGTCCACGACGATGGTCAACGACCCGGCCCCTGTAGTGTGGACCGCCCTGCGTCAGGCCGACGCCAAGACGCTCCTGGTCGAGGCCGGCGCCCGGATCAAGGCCGAAGAACAGACCGCCGAGAACGGCTGGCTGATCACCGCCGAGGTCCCGAAGGGTTTGCCTGTCACCTGGGAGGGCATGCAGTGCAAGGGCGACGGACCCGACCGCGCCTGCACCGAGTACGAGGTCCGCGTCCCGCTGAAGACCGCCAGTCCGCAGGCCGCCCAGACCCTCGCCGCCTCGCGCAACGTCCTGTTCCCGGCCGACGCCGCCGTCGGTGACGAATATCGCGTCTGGCGCATGGGCTTCACCTATGGCGGCGTCACGCGGGCCTACCTGAAGAACACGCTGGCGGTGACGATCGACATGGGCTTCGCGGCGGCGAAGAAAGTTGCGGAGTAGTAAGAATTGATGCGTGCTGTCAATTCGTTTTGGTGTTTGGTAGATGCTCTCCAACATGACCAATAACAAATTTCTTGATATTATTGTCAATAAAGAAGTGGATGGACGCGCATGATGCAGCGTTGCCTGCGCCAAGCGTTATGTGGGGTTCAAATAATTTATCACTACCGCCGTAATTGAAGGTGTAAGAATTCCCAAATCTACTTTTCGTGGTCGCGGATATATGCATGCTGCAACGTTTCCCCCACCCCCTTTCTGTCAAAAGTCCTTTAATGTCTCCTCCATTTTTGAAAAACTGTTGAGCTACGGAGTCGATGTCTCCTAATGCATCGTATATATCTCCAGGTCTTCCGAACGGGCTCCTTTCTGCGGATTTTCGGGCGCTATCCAGTATGGTGAGGTGATTTAAGTCCTCGGAAGCAAATGCAACAGCATCTTCCATGCTGTTAATTTCTCTTTCCGATACGGGGATTTCTGCTGAAGCTTCCGGTTGGTAGGCCAGAAGAACTGCCTGGTTGTCGCGTAAATTGCTGATCTCAGATTGCAATTCAGAAACTAACTTATTGGATTCCGTAAGTTTCCCGTCGATTTCGAAGGCGTATGATTCCCAATCGAGTCCTTCATTTTCCTTTTTCTCAACGATAATTTCTTGTCGAATTTTCCTCTCCGCCTCTCGCATGACGGTATCAATGCGGTGATCGGGGGCAAATCTAAAACATGCAACCGTGAATATTGATCGTTCAATCTGTTGAGCGATTGATTTTTCACCTTCTCTATCAATGGCTCCGCCTAAGAAAAGCGGATGTGCTCTTGGATCTGAGTGAATGCTAAATCCAGGCCAATAGATCCTAGCGGCGCCGGCGAAGCATGATCGAAGCCGACCGGCTCGTTCGCTTAATTCCCAAGTTACGTCAGCTGTAGTCGGCTGAACGATAATCGCTATACCAGCAAGGTTTTGTGCTAGAAGGTTAGCGTCTAATCTATTGGGTATTCCGGTAGAGCTAGGTGATAAGAATACAATCGGGATGCGGCGGCGAGGGCTCTCGAGAAGATCGATTAGTGCATCGATATCGCCCGAATTGATGCGATATGGTGTTGCTTTAACATCAATATCACCAACTCGAACGCTGGATTCCGCGCACAGTCTGCGAATAACCTTTGGTGATCCAATGGCGAGTCGTACCGGGGCGACGCGAAAATCTAAAGAATCTATCCATATCGTGTGCTCTAAAGAGACGAGGCTATCTGTCTTGCAGAGCCTGATACTGTTTCGCCACAAGAGTTCATCGTCATCATCATGTGGGAATGCCCACGTGATTATTTCAACTATATCGCTATTCACCTCATACTTTGAGACCGAGATGGAGTGACGTTTAGGGAGGTTTTCTTCTAGTTGGTCGTACGGAAGGCCATATCGCCTAGCCAGCCAATCCTGATAGGCCGAACGTGGCCATTCGAGCCCCTTGTCCAGCGGGAGATCGAATCGACAGGCGTACATAAGTCTAGACAATGGTTATCCTCCATTTGGAGGTATGTTTGCACCGTTGTCGCCGTTTGCCTAACTCGTTGATCTAGTCCTATGTTCGCCGCAAGTTGAGTTGGATTGGGGAAGCCCCCCTACAACCGCGCCTTCCGAAACGCCTCCGCCTGCTCCGCCCTTAGCTCCGCGCGGACCCGCTTGGGCATCGCCTTGTCCACCGCCTCGCCCGGGGCCGTCAGGGCTTCGTTGGCGAACTCCAGGTCCATCAGCTTCATGCGCTTGATCTCGTCGCGCAGGCGGGCGGCGGTCTCGAACTCCAGGTTGGCGGCGGCCTCGCGCATGCGGGTCTCCATGTCCTTGAGCGCGGCCTTGAAGTTGTCGCCGCTGAACGGCTTGGCGTCCTTGCCCTCGCCGATCCCGCCGATCGGCACCAGCACGCGGTCGCCGCGCTCGTAGGGGCTGTTGAGGATGTCCTTGATGTCGCGCTTGACGCTCTCGGGCGTGATGCCGTGCTCGAGATTGTAGGCGTGCTGCTTCTCGCGGCGGCGGGACGTCTCCTCCATGGCCCGCTCCATGCTGCCGGTCACCCGGTCGGCATAGAGGATGACCTTGCCGTCGACGTTGCGCGCGGCGCGGCCGATGGTCTGGATCAGGGAGGTCTCCGAGCGCAGGAAGCCTTCCTTGTCGGCGTCGAGGATGGCGACCAGGCCGCATTCGGGGATGTCCAGGCCCTCGCGCAGCAGGTTGATGCCGACCAGCACGTCGAACATGCCCAGGCGCAGGTCGCGGATGATCTCGATCCGCTCCATGGTGTCGACGTCGCTGTGCATGTAGCGCACGGCGATGCCCTGCTCGTTGAGGTACTCGGTCAGGTCCTCGGCCATCTTCTTGGTCAGGACGGTGACCAGGGTGCGGTAGCCGGCGGCCTTGGTCTGGCGGATCTCGTCGACTACGTCGTCGACCTGGCTGGCGCCGTCCTTGGAGACCGGGCGGACCTCGACCGGCGGGTCGATCAGGCCGGTGGGACGGATCACCTGCTCGGCGAAGACGCCGCCGGCCCGCTCCAGCTCCCACTTGGCCGGAGTGGCGCTGACGTGCACCGACTGCGGCCGCATGGCGTCCCACTCCTCGAACTTGAGCGGGCGGTTGTCGAGGGCCGACGGCAGGCGGAAGCCGTACTCGGCCAGGGTCCATTTGCGGTTGCGGTCGCCCTTGTACATGGCGCCGATCTGCGGAACCGTCTGGTGGCTCTCGTCGGTGAACAGCAGGGCGTTGTCGGGGATGTATTCGAAGAAGGTCGGCGGCGGCTCGCCCGGCCGGCGGCCCGACAGGTAGCGGCTGTAGTTCTCGATGCCGGCGCAGGAGCCGGTGGTCTCGATCATCTCGAGGTCGAAATTGGTCCGCTGCTCAAGGCGCTGGGCCTCCAGCAGCTTGCCGTTGGCCTCCATCCAGGCCAGGCGCTCCTTGAGCTCGGCGCGGATGCTGATGATCGCCTGGCGCAGGGTGGGGCGCGGGGTGACGTGGTGGCTGTTGGCGTAGACCTTGATCATCTCCAGGTCGCCGGTCTTCTTGCCGGTCAGCGGGTCGAACTCGCTGATCGCCTCGACCTCGTCGCCGAACAGGCTGACGCGCCAGGCGCGGTCCTCGTAGTGGGCGGGGAAGATCTCGATGGTGTCGCCGCGGCGGCGGAACGTGCCGCGCTCGAAGGCGGCGTCGTTGCGCTTGTACTGCTGGGCGACCAGGTCGGCCATCATCTGCTTTTCGTTGATGGTCTGGCCGACCTCCAGCGTGAAGGTCATGGCCGTGTAGGTCTCGACCGAGCCGATGCCGTAGATGCAGCTGACGCTGGCCACCACGATCACGTCGTCGCGCTCCAGTATCGCCCGCGTCGCCGAGTGGCGCATGCGGTCGATCTGCTCGTTGATGGACGAGTCCTTCTCGATATAGGTGTCGGTCCGGGGCACGTAGGCCTCGGGCTGGTAGTAGTCGTAGTAGCTGACGAAATACTCGACCGCGTTGTCCGGGAAGAAGCTCTTCATCTCGCTGTAGAGCTGGGCGGCCAGGGTCTTGTTCGGGGCCAGGATCAGGGCGGGGCGCTGGGTGGCCTCGATGACCTTGGCCATGGTGAAGGTCTTGCCCGAGCCGGTGACGCCCAGCAGCACCTGGTCGTTCTCCTTGCCCTCCAGGCCGGCCACCAGTTCGGCGATGGCGGTCGGCTGGTCGCCGGCCGGCTCGTAGTCGCTGACCAGCTTGAACCGCTTGCCGCCTTCGGACTTGTCCGGGCGCGCGGGGCGGTGCGGCTGCCACAGCATGGGCATGCCGGAGGCCGCGTCGACCTCGGCTTCCAAGGCGGCGTCATAGATGAAGGGCGTGGCGGCGTCGGAAACGCCGCCGAGTTCTGTCACGGGAGTACGGGCCATGGTGAGAACGTAGGTCCGCCAGGGCTGGAACGCCAGAGGGGCTGCTGACAGGGGCTGTCAGCAGAATGGCGGCAGGTGGCGGCATTGCCTTTCATGGTCAAGGTTGCGATCTTGTCGGGACAACCCCAGGGGTGGGGCACGGGGTGGCTATGACCTACATGAAGCGCGGAACGAGCCGGCTGGTTCGCGGCCTGGGGCTGATCGGCCTGGCGGCGGCGATGACGACCATGGGGACGGCGGGCGCGGCCCAGGCCCAGTCCTCGGACATGCGGCTGATCCGCGATCCGGTCTATGGCGAGCTGCGCGAGGTGCTGGGCGGGGTCCTGCCGGTGGCGACGCCCAATCCGAAGTGCGCCAAGCCCCTGCTGCTGCCGGACGGCGCCTGCCTGGACCGCGTGGCGGCCGGGATGAAGGCGCGGGGCGCGACGAGCGGGCTGGTGCTGACCGCGCCGGGCGCCGGGGGCGGGGCGGGGGCGGTGATCTCCGGCCCGATCGGCCAGGCCTATCGCCTGTACGAGGTGTCCCTGGCCGGCGGCGGGGCGAGCTTCCGGCCGGTGACCCTGCCGACCTCGTCGGTGCGGGTCCCGCGCGCCTGCTTCTCGACCGGCCGCGGCGTCGACTACCGGCTGGACATGCGCGACGGCCAACTGGCGGCGCGGGAGCTGCAGACCGTGTCGTGCGGCGGGCCGGTTCCGCCGATCGGCTACGGCGGTCCGCGCCTGTCGCCGATCGGGCCGAGCGAGCCGGGCGAGCGCTGGCCGGCCACCGGCGTGGTCGAGGTGCTGGGCGCGGCCCGGCAGCTAGCCGCCCCGCGTCCGGACTGCGCGCCCGACGCGGTCCTGCGCGACGGCGTGTGCTTCGCGGCCGGGATCGCCGTGCTGGCGTCCCAGCCCGCCCTCAAGGAACTGGACGTGATCGGCGCCAAGCGGCCGGCGGCGCCGGGCATGGTGCTGAGCGCCAAGGAAACCGAGCAGTATGTGCTCAAGCGCAAGGCCAAGGCCGGCTTCAAGGCCGACAAGCGCTGGTTCGACAAGTCCAGCCTGGCCGCCCCGGCCGGCTGCGGCCTGACCAGCCCGGTCGACTTCGAGGTCGAGCCTGGCGACAAGGTCCACGAGCGGGCCCTGGCCGGCTGCGGGGCGCCCGGCGCGCCCGCGCCGGTGGCGGTCTACGAGGCCTATGGCGCGACCCTGCCGGTGGTCCAGGGCAACCGCCCCGGCTGCGCCGAGCGGGGCGAGCAGCTGCTGGGCAACGCCTGCTTCAGCGACGTGATCGGCTGGATGCGGGCCCGCAAGATCCCCAAGGCGGAGGCCCTGGTGCTGGAGCGTCCCTACGGTCCCGGCGCGCGGGTGAGCAGCGGCGGCCCGATCCGCTACTCGTTCGCCGACGTCTGGGCCAATCCCGACGGGACCTACAAGGCGGATCGCAAGCACGGCTATTCGGCCAACATCCGCTCCAACGGCTGCGCCAACGTCACCGACGACGGTCCCGAGGCCAGCGGCCTGCTGCTGGTCCGCCGCGACGGCGGGGTGATGGCCCAGGCCTATCAGTGGGTCGCCTGCCCGGTCCGGTAGGAGGCGGGCGCGGGGCGCTTGCAGACTTGCAATCTTAAGGTGAACCTGTCGCTCCAGTCGGGGGAGACGGTTCGATGGACATGACGCGCAGGGGCGTGGCGACGGGCCTGATGGCGGCGGCCAGCGGCCTCCCGGGCCTGGCCGGAGGGCAGGCGACACCACAGGCGTCACGAGGCGTCCTGGAGATGAGCCCCCAGACCCGCCTGTTCCTATACGGCCGCTACCTGCCGGTCTGGCAGGCCATCCAGGCCGCGCCCAAGGATCCGGGCCTGCAGCAGATGGCGTCCTTCATCGGCGACGAGGCCACGGCCCTGGCCTCCGCCGGTCTGGGGCCGGCGGGCGACGGGCCCCTGCCGGCCGACGCGACCGCCCAGGACGCCCTGGCGGCCATCGTCGAGGCGGCGCGCGACCGCCGCGTGGTCATGCTCAACGAGGCCCATGTCGCCTCGCGCCACCGCTCGTTCCTGGCGCGGGTGCTGCGCGCCCTGCGGCCGCTGGGCTTCGACGTCCTGGCCGCCGAGGACTTCGTCAACAGCCGGGAGCGCGGCGCGCCGGACGTGCGGACCTACAAGGCCGGCGCGGCCCTGAATCCGAGCCTGGGCTTCTACCTGCACGATCCGGTCTATGCCGAGGCGGTCCGCGAGGCGGCCGGCCTGGGCTACCGACTGGCGTCGTACGAGCAGCGGGTGGATCAGCGCGTGAGCGGCGAGGCGCGACTGGACGCCATGCCGCGCCGCGAGACGGCCGAGGCCGACAACTTCATCGCCGACGTGCTGGCCTCGAACCCGGGATCGCGGATCCTGGTCCATTGCGGCTACGCCCACCTGCGAAAGACCCCCGATCATCGAGGCCTGCTGTGGTTCGCCGCCCGGCTGCGCGAAAAGTCGGGGATCGACCCGCTCTGCGTCTCCCAGGCCTATACCGGGTCGTTCGGGCCTCACGGAACCGACCCGGCGACGACGACGGCGGTGCTGGAGCGTTTCAGGCCCGCCGACTCGATCGTGGTGCGAGGGGCGGACGGCTGGGTCGGGGCGGCGCCGGCCGGGGCCGATCTGGCGGTGTTCCATCCGCCCCTGGCCGACGTCGACGGCCGCCCCGGCTGGCTGGCGGCCAATCCCGCGCGCCGGCGGGTGGAGGTCGCCGCGCCGGGGCCCCGCCAGGCGACGGTCCTTCTCCAGGCCATCCATGCGGTCGACGCCGACCAGGCCATCCCGGCCGACCAGCTGGTGCTGGCGCCGGAAGCCGCGTCGGCCGTCCTGTTCCTGCGGCCCGGCGTCTATCGCCTGCGGCTGGAAACCGAGACCGGTCTTGTCCCCCTCAAGACGGTGACGGTGTGACGGCAAAGGTCTGACCTCCTCCCGCTCTCTGGCTCGCTGACGGTCGTTCGATCGAACAAGGCCGAAATGTGGTCAGACAAATACGCTTCTGAAACGACCTGAAATCACCCGGGCCTAAGGCGACGCGGCGCGAAGCCTTCGCGATGACGGGTGATCGGAGACGCGGCCGCGTCGGAGGCCGTACGATGCCGTATGCCACGAGGATATTGACGTAACCGCGTATTATAACGCTTTGCGAAGTTCGCGGCGCGCCGCTGGGGCGAGCCGTCGAACGCGTCGCCTCCGTCGGAGGGGCGTGCGAAACTGACTTTTTCGCCGGCCCGGCGGTCGTCGCAATGGTCAAGATATTGGCCTGACAAATAGCGATTATCGAGATTGACAGGTCAGACCACTTGTAAGATGTGTTAGCGGTATCATCGGTCACGGCGCGACAGCACGCCGAGCCGAGGCAGGGACGCGAATGGACCAGGAAGCCCTCCAGCATCGAGTTCGCCGGCCGCGCCCGAACCGCGTCGCCGGGGCCAGTGTCGCCGGCGGCCTGGCCGTGACCCTGTCGCTGCTGCTGACCCAAACCGCCTTCGCCGACATGCCCCGCCTCGGGACCCAGGGTTCGGCCCAGCGCCTGGTGGTCGACGGCAAGCCCATGCTGGTGCTGGGCGGCGAGCTGGGCAATTCCAGCGCCTCCAGCCAGGCCTACATGGCCAGGTACTGGCCCAAGCTGAAGGCGATGAACCTCAACACCGTGCTCGCGCCCGCCTCGTGGGAGCTGATCGAGCCGAAGGAGGGGTCTTTTGACTTCTCCAGCGTCGACGGCCTGATCAAGGACGCCCGCGCCCAGGACATGCACCTGGTGCTGCTGTGGTTCGGGGCCTGGAAGAACAGCATGTCGACCTATGTGCCCTCGTGGGTGAAGCGCGACGACGTCCGCTTCCCGCGGGCCAAGGCCGCCAACGGCGTCAGCCAGGAGATCCTGTCGGCCTTCTCGACCAACACCCGCGACGCCGACGCCAAGGCCTACGCCGCCCTGCTGGCCCACCTGAAGGCGGTCGACGCCAAGGGCACGGTGCTGATGGTCCAGGTCGAAAACGAGATCGGCATGCTGCCCGTGGCCCGCGAGTGGGGCCCGGAAGCCAACGCCGCCTGGGCCGCGCCCGTGCCGGCCGAACTGCTCCAGCGCCTCTCCTCCAGCAATCAAGTGGGCGGCGGAACCGCCATCGAACCCGAGCTGCGCGCCCTGTGGGCGGCTCACGGCTCCAAGACGTCCGGCGCCTGGTCCCAGGTGTTCGGCGACGCCGACGCCGGCCAGGAGGTGTTCACCGCCTGGTTCTACGCCCGCTACGCCGACGCGGTGACCCGGGCCGGCAAGGCCGCCTATCCGCTGCCGATGTACGTCAATGTCGCCCTGAACCGCGCGGGCAAGGCGCCGGGCGAATATCCCAGCGGCGGGCCGCTGCCGCACCTGATCGACGTCTGGAAGACCGGCGCGCCCAGCCTCGACCTGATCTCGCCGGACATCTACTTCCCGAACTTCAACGACTTGGCCGGCCGCTACAAACGCCCGGACAATTCGCTGTTCATCCCCGAAGCCAACAATGTCGGCGCGCCCGAGACGCCGGCCAACGCCTTCTACGCGATCGGCAAGCTGGACGCGTTCGGCTTCTCACCCTTCCAGGTCGAGAACGCCGAGGCCAAGGAGCAGGAGGCCGTGACCCAGGCCTATGGCGTGCTCAAGCAACTGACCCCGGCGATCCTGGCGGCTCAGGGCCTGAACAGGATGTCGGGCTTCAAGCCGCGCGTGCTGGAGGACGGCACGGTGCTGGACCAGCCGGTCGGCCAGACGATCGGCGACTATCGCTTCACCGTCGGCTTCGTCGACCCCTGGACGCCCAGGGCCGACCAGAAGACCGCCAGCCACGGCGGGATGATCATCCAGATCGGCCCGGAAGAGTACCTGATGGCCGGCCGCGGCCTGGTGATCACCTTCGCCGGCGCTGGAGACGGCGCGCCGATCGCCGGCATCGACAGCGCCGTCGAGGGCGTGTTCGACGCCCAGGGCCGCTGGGTCCCAGGCCGCGCCCTGAACGGCGACCAGACCCACCAGGGCCGCCACGTCCGACTACCGCCCGACCAGTTCCAGATCCAGCGGGTGAAGCTCTACCGCTACCGCTGATCCACCCCAACCACCGAACCACAACAATGGCCCGCCGCTCCCCCCAGGCGAGGCCAGGAGGGATACCGTGACTCGATTCAACCCCCGCAAGGCGCTTCTCGCCGCCACCGCCCTGGCCGGTCTCGCCGCCGGCTCGGCCCACGCCCAGACCGCCGCCGCCCCCGCGCCGGCCCCGGCCGAAGCGACCGCCCCAGCCGATGAAAACACCGCCGTCGACGAGATCATCGTCACCGGCATCCGCCGCAGCCTTCAGGCCAGCACCGCGGCCAAGCGCGACTCGGTGGCCTTCGGCGACTCGATCTTCGCCGAGGACATCGGCAAGCTGCCGGCCACCAACCTGGCCGAGACCCTGAACCGCGTGCCCGGCGTCAACGTCAACCGCGACATCAACGGCGAAGGCGTGCAGGTCTCGATCCGCGGCCTGGGCCCCAGCTTCTCCAAGGTCCTGCTGAACGGCACGCAGATCGCGGTGGCCTCGGACGGCGGCACCAACGGCGGCAGCGCCAACCGCGAAGTCGACCTCGACTTCTTCCCGTCGGAACTGTTCACCCGCATCGACATCGCCAAGAGCCCGATGGCCGCGACGCTGGAAGGCGGCATCGCCGGCACGGTCAACCTCCACAACGCCCGGCCGTTCGACAAGGAAGGCCAGCACCTGACGGTGATCGCCCAGGGCCAGTACACCGACAGCAACAAGGACCTCAGCCCGCGCGGCGCGATCGTCGCCAGCAAGACCTGGGACAAGTTCGGCGTGCTGTTCGGGGTCTCGGGCGTCAAGACCAAGACCCGCGTCGACGGCTATGAGACCATCGGCTACAGCGACGGCAACTTCCCCTGCGTGGGGACCAACTGCGTCGATCCCGGCGGCAACGGCTTCTCCTACGCCTCGGTCGTCCCGGGCAACACCGGCCACGGCCTGACGCCGGGCGCGCCGCTGGACCTGACCGCGACCTCGGGCCTGACCCAGGACCAGCTTAGCAAGGCGCTCATCCCGCGCCTGGGCCGCAACAGCTACACCGAAGGCACCCGCTCGCGCGTCTCGGCCCTGCTGTCGCTGGAATACCGCCCGACCGACGAGCTGCACTTCGCCCTGGACGGCCTCTACGCCGAGTCCAAGCGCGACTATCAGCGCCTGAACATGAACTGGTACGTCCGCAACTCAGGTCCGGGCACGTCGCCGACCTCGACCGGCGGCATGGTGCCGTTCGACCTCAAGGTGGACGGCAACAACGTCGTGACCTCGGGCACGTTCGCCAATTCGAGCTTCTTCCTCGAGAACGACATCTTCGACCAGACGACCAAGTTCTACAACGTCAACCCCAGCCTGCGCTGGCAGCCGAACGACAAGCTGACGGTCGACGCCCAGGTCAATTACGGCCACTCGACCTTCTTCCGCGAGCAACCGCAGTTCGACTTCCAGACCCCGCGGGAATCCGGCCTGGAGGTGCAGTACCAGGCCAGCGACAGCGGCCAGCCGATCATCACCCCCAACCGCGACCTGGGCGATCCGAACCTGGGCTGGAAGTGGTACCGGGTGAACGTCCAGAACGTGGCCCGCGAGACCACCACCAAGGGCGCCCACGTCGACGCGCGCTACGGCGACAGCGACGTGAACGTCAAGTTCGGCCTGGCCTATGACGACGCCAGCCGCGAGATCCGCGCCTACGACAACTCGACCGCCTTCCAGACCGCCGTCTGCGGCGCCACCTGCGACGGCACGACCGGCTCGGTGCTCAACAGCCAGGTCGCCCAGTACCTGAAGCGCGTCAACATCAGCGACTTCGGCCACCTGGCCAAGGGCGGCGTCGGCTACACCAGCTTCATCATGACCGACCTGGACGCCCTGAAGCAGGCGACCAACTACGCCTTCTTCCGCGACACCGCGCCGGAAACCCGCAGCGCCGTCACCGGCGGTTCGGTCGGCGACATCCAGGAGAAGACCTGGGCGACCTACGCCGAGGCCAACGCCAAGGGTTCGCTGCTGGACCGCGACGTGACCATGAACGTCGGCCTGCGCTACTTCCACACCGACCAGACCGTCACCAGCCCGATCCAGGTGGCCTCGGGCCTGGCCGACCAGACCCTGTCGGCCAAGTACGACGACATCCTGCCGTCGGCCAACTTCGTCATGGACGCGGCCGAGAACATCAAGCTGCGCCTGGCGGTCTCGCGCAGCATGACCCGGGCCGACGCCGGCCTGCTGCTGCCGGGCACGACCTTCTCGGACATCTCCGCCCAGGTCGCCAGCGCCGGCAATCCGGAGCTGAAGCCCTACACCTCCAACAACATCGACATCGGCGGCGAGTACTACACCGGCGGCATCGGCTATGTGGGCGTGTCGTTCTTCCGCAAGGACGTCGACGGCTTCACGGTCACCACCCAGACCACGGTGCCGTTCACCTCGCTGGGCGTCAATTACGGCGACCTGAACACCTCGCAGCAGCAGGCGCTGGACCTGCGCGGCGGGCCGAACGTGGCCACGGTGACGCTGAACCGGCCGATCAACCTCAACAAGCTGCTTATCCAGGGCGTCGAGGTGACCTGGGTCCAGCCGCTGGACTTCCTGGTCCGGGGCATGGGCTTCTCGGCCAACGCCACCAAGCTGGAGCAGAGCTCGTCGACGGGCCTCGTCGCCCCCGGCGTCGCGCCCTACAGCTTCAACCTGCAGGGCTTCTACGAAGGCCACGGCGCGTCGCTCAGCGTGAACTACGTGTGGAACGACGAGTCGATCGCCGCCAACGCGCCGCAGAACAACATCAACGTGCCGCTCAAGGCCGAGGCGCGCGGTCAGCTGGACGTCTCGGCCGGCTACGTCCTGCCGTTCGCCGACAAGGCCTTCCGCCTGACGCTGGACGCGCTGAACATCACCAACGAGCCCCTGCGGACCACGTTCGGCTACGACAACGCGCCGTACAGCGTCTACTACCCCGGCCGCCAGGTGCTGCTGGGCCTGCGGGCCAGCTTCTAACCTTCGAGATCCTCCTCCCCGGAGGCTTCACTAGGGCGGCGCCGGCGACGGCGCCGCCCTTTCTTTTTGGGCTCTAGAGCTTGGGAGGGGCCGTGACGTCGGGGCCGGCGGGGGCGGGGATGCGACGGGCCGAGGTGATCGGCACGGGCGGGTCCAGGATCTGGCCCTTCATCACTGGATTGATCGCCTTGCCGGGCGTGGGCAGGGCCAGGATCTTCTTGGCCACGTCCATGCCCTGGACCACACGGCCGAAGGCGGCGAAGCCGAGGTTGTCGCCCGTGCCGGCGGGATTGGCGTCCAGATAGGGCGCGTCGCCGATGCAGATGAAGAAGTCCGAGGTGGCCGTGCCCGGCGCGGTGCGGGCGATCGAGACCGCGCCGTCGGTGTGCTTGAGGCCCGTCTGGCTGGTGGGCTCGTGGGCCACCGGCGGCAGGGCGCCGATGCCCTGCAGTCCGCCCTGGATCAGACCGTAGTCCACGGCTCCCGGCGCGCGCGAGGCCCGGAAGAACGTCGCCTTGTCATAGAGCTTGCGGTCGACATAGCGCAGGAAGTTGGCGGTGGTCAGCGGGGCCTGGGCCACGGCCAGCTCGATGACGATCCGGCCCTGCGGGGTGTCGATGGCGACATAGACGGGGGGCTTGGCCGGGGCGGTCGGAGCGGCCGGCGGCGCGGCGGGCGCGACCTGGGCGAGCGCGGCGGCGGGGAGGGCGGCCAGCAGGCCGGMGCCGATCAGGATGTCGCGGCGAGCGATGGGGCGTTGGGTCATGGGCGGACCATAGATGGAACCCTCTCCCTCTGGGAGAGGATGAAAAGCCTCTACACCAGCATCCCATGCCCGCGCAGCACCACCAGCCGGCCGGCGTTGAAGAACGGCAGCGACAGGGTGACGGCGATCATCACCTCGAAGGCCAGGCTGCTGAGGTTGAAGCGGCCCCGGGCCTTGTCCATGGCGGCCCGATCGACCAGGGCCGAGACGGCGCGGCCCAGGGCGGCGCCCATCCAGGCCATGGCCAGGGCGAAGGCCATGGCCGCGCCCACGTTCGACTGGTAGCCGAGGAACAGGGCCGCCGTGGCGTGCGACAGGATCAGCAGGCCGCCCAGGGCCCGACCCTCGGTCTTTCCCCCGGTCAGGGGAGCGGCGGAGGCCTCGTCGTCGGCGCCTTCCAGGGCGGTCAGCCCCAGCACCGAACCTGGCCGCACCAGGGTCAGGCCGCCCAACACCCCGCCGATCACGCAGGCGATCATCGCCAGGATGAGGGAAAGGCCATAGCTCGAAATGGTCACGCTGGTCTGGTCTCCAACCCTCTAGAGCCTGTCCGTTTCTGATGGAATCAGAAACGGATGAACAGGCTCTAGTTCAAACATTTAGAGCGTGACAGGCGCCGAAACCGGCATCCACTTTCGGCTGTCACGCTCTAGGCGGGCGCATGGCAAACGGCTTCCACATTGCGGCCGTCCGGGTCGAACACGAAAGCTCCATAGTAGTTGGGGTGATAATGCGGCCGAACTCCGGGCGGGCCGTTGTCCTTGCCGCCGGCCGCCAGGGCCGCGGCGTGGAAGGCGTCGACCGCCGCGCGGGTCTTGGCGACGAAGGCGATGTGCATCGGCCCGGTCAGGGCCTCTTCCTGGCTGATCCAGAAGCTGGGCTTGCCCGCCTGGATGTCGCGGCCGTCGGCGCTGGGGCCGTAGCCCAGCACTTCGGAACCGCCGGTGATCTCGGGGCCGATGCTCATCACCACGTCGATGCCCAGCGGCGCGAAGGCCGCGTCGTAGAAGGCCTTCGACCGGGCCAGGTCCGTGACCCGCAGTCCGATATGATCGATCATCAGCGCACCCTTATATGGAAGACGACCCTTCGGTCGCCGGGCTGGTCGGCCTCCCACGGCCGCTTGAGCGTGAAGGAGAGGTCGGCGCGGCCGCGCCCGGCGGCCGTGTAGCGATAGACCGCGCGGACCGGGGCGCCCGGCGCCTTGGCCTCGGTCTCGAAGCTGGAGCCGCCGGCCAGCAGGGGCGGGGCCTCGTGGTCCAGCCGCCACGCATAGCCCGTGCCGGCGTTCAGCGGCAGGGCGATCTCCAGGTCCTGGCCGGTCACAAGCTCGACCACCCCGGCGTCGGCGTCGACGTCGGTCACCGTGCGCAGCGGCGTGGGCGCGGGCGTGGCGCAGGCGCCGAGAAGAAGCAGGGTCGCCAGGATCGAGATCGTCTTCATGTCGCCGCCTTCGTCCCCATCTCTGTCCGTCGCCGGATCATCGTGCGGCCCGGGACCGATTTCGCCCACAGCAAATCGGGAGCCGTCGTCCTTGACTCCCCACACCGCCGGTCCTAACTCCAGCCCGGCGTTGGCACTCGATGGGAGCGACTGCTAACAGCGACGCTCCCCGCTTGCCGACGGACCATATCTTTAAAACCGTCCCGACGGAGATCGACCCATGAAATTTCGCCCCCTCGGCGACCGCGTCCTCGTGAAGCGTGTCGAAGAAGAAACCAAGACCAAGGGCGGGATCATCATCCCCGACACCGCCAAGGAAAAGCCGCAGGAAGGCGAAGTCGTCGCCGTCGGCCCCGGCGCCCGCAACGACAAGGGCGACATCGTCGCCCTGGACGTGAAGGCCGGCGACCGCATCCTGTTCGGCAAGTGGTCCGGCACCGAAGTGAAGGTGGACGGCCAGGATCTGCTGATCATGAAGGAAAGCGACGTCCTGGGCATCGTCGAGGCCTAAAGGCCCGACTGCTCGACCGCTTTCGAACCCAAGTTTCTCTTTTAGAAGGGCTCTCAAATGGCCGCTAAAGACGTTTATTTCTCCTCGGACGCGCGCGACAAGATGCTGCGCGGCGTCAACATCCTCGCCAACGCGGTGAAGGTGACCCTGGGCCCCAAGGGCCGCAACGTCGTGATCGAAAAGTCCTTCGGCGCTCCGCGCTCGACCAAGGACGGCGTCTCGGTCGCCAAGGAAATCGAACTGGCTGACAAGTTCGAAAACCTCGGCGCGCAGATGATCCGCGAAGTCGCCTCGAAGACCAACGACAAGGCCGGCGACGGCACCACCACCGCCACCGTCCTGGCCCAAGCCATCGTGCAAGAAGGCCTCAAGTCGGTCGCCGCCGGCATGAACCCGATGGACCTGAAGCGCGGCATCGACAAGGCCGTCCACGTCGTCGTCGACTCCATCAAGGCGTCGTCGAAGAAGGTCACCACCAACAACGAGATCGCCCAGGTCGGCACCATCTCGGCCAACGGTGACAAGGACGTCGGCGAGATGATCGCCAAGGCCATGGACAAGGTCGGCAACGAAGGCGTCATCACCGTCGAGGAAGCCAAGACCGCCGAGACCGAACTCGACGTCGTCGAAGGCATGCAGTTCGACCGCGGCTACCTGTCGCCGTACTTCATCACCAACGCCGACAAGATGGAAGTTCAGCTCGAAGAGCCGCTCATCCTGCTGTTCGAAAAGAAGCTGTCGTCGCTGCAGCCGCTGCTGCCGGTGCTGGAAGCCGTCGTCCAGTCGGGCCGTCCGCTGGTGATCATCGCCGAGGACGTCGAGGGCGAAGCCCTGGCCACCCTGGTGGTCAACAAGCTGCGCGGCGGTCTCCGCGTCGCCGCCGTCAAGGCTCCGGGCTTCGGCGATCGCCGCAAGGCCATGCTGGAAGACCTGGCCATCCTGACCGGCGCTCAAGTCGTCAGCGAAGACCTGGGCATCAAGCTCGAGAACGTCTCGCTCGACATGCTGGGCAAGGCCAAGAAGGTCACCATCACCAAGGACGACACCACCATCGTGGACGGCGTCGGTGAGAAGTCGGCCATCGAAGCCCGCATCTCGCAGATCAAGAAGCAGATCGAGGACACCACCTCGGACTACGACAAGGAAAAGCTGCAAGAGCGTCTGGCCAAGCTGGCCGGCGGCGTCGCGGTCATCCGCGTCGGCGGCTCGACCGAAGTCGAAGTGAAGGAAAAGAAGGACCGCGTCGACGACGCCCTGAACGCGACCCGCGCGGCCGTGGAAGAAGGCATCGTTCCGGGCGGCGGCGTGGCTCTGCTGAAGGCCTCCAAGGCCCTGGCGACCCTGGTCGGCGACAATGACGACCAGACCGCCGGCATCGCGATCGTCCGTCGCGCCCTGCAGGCTCCGATCCGCCAGATCGCCGAGAACGCCGGCGTCGAAGGCTCGATCGTGGTCGGCAAGATCCTGGAGAACGACAGCCCGACCTTCGGCTTCAACGCCCAGACCGAGCAGTATGTCGACCTGATCGTCGACGGCGTCATCGACCCGGCCAAGGTTGTCCGCACCGCTCTGCAGGACGCCGCCTCGGTGGCCGGCCTGCTGATCACCACGGAAGCCGCGATCGTCGAAGCCCCCAAGAAGGGCGGCGGCGCTGGCGGCCCTCCCGGCGGCGGCATGGGCGGCATGGGCGACATGGACTTCTAAGACGTCCAGGTCAGCTCAGGCTGAACGAAAGAGAAGGGCGGGACCGAAAGGTCCCGCCCTTTTTCTTTGGGGCTCTGGTGGCAAGTCCGCCGCCGTTCTGATCGTTTTTGACGCAAATGGCGCCGCTGCCTGCCCAGGTTGTGGATAACCGATCACAGCCACGTTAACTCATGCAGCGAAAATACGGCCAAGCCCGTTCCAGACTCCGCGAACGCACGCTGCGTTTCCTGGAGGGCTGGGCATGGCGCGTCACGACATCCACGAGTTCCGCGACCGGCGGTCGCCGCGTCCGGTCTTTATCGTGCTTGGGCTCGGCCTGTGGCTGGTCCTCGGCCTCGTCAGCCAGGCGGCGTTCCAGGTCCTGGGCTAGGGACCGGGCCCGAAGCGGGACTAGGGTCGATACTGCTCTTTTTGCGAGAGTATAGCCCTATATGCCAATCAAGATTGCAGGCGTACCTTGCCGGCGGGACATGCGCACGACGTGTCCGCTGGGAGAAACGCTATGCGTGACGGGCTCTCTCGCCGGTCGCCGGAGCCGCATGTGGCGGGGATCAACGTGGTCCTTGTGGATGTGGCTCTGTGGCTGCTCCTGGGTATCGCCGCCCAGGTCGCGATCCGCCTGATCCGCTGAGCGGGGCGGCGCCGCCCCAGGCGTCCCAGCAGGCGAACTTCTCCTCCTCGGTCATGTGCTCGTCCGACTGGCCCAGGCAGGCGCGCTTGTAGCGGCGGTCCTCGGCCGCCTCCCAGGCGCGACGCGCGCGACGGGCCGTGGCGGGATCCAGATACTCGCCGCCGCCCACCCGCCAGCGGGGCTCCACCGTCCTGGACAGGTCGGACCCGGTCGCGGCTGGAGCCGTGGCGAGGGGCTCGACGTCCGGCGGCGGCGGGAGGCGCGGCGAGGCCGTCGAGGTCGGCGCGCCCGCCCGGCGCGCGATCGGGGTCCGCCGCCGGTCGACCCTGGTTTCGCGCGGGTCCAGGGTGACCAGGACGGCGGGCGGATCGACCATCGGCGGCGCTTCGGGGACCAGGGTCAGCAAGGCCAGCAGGCCGGCGTTGACCGCCATGCCGACCCCGCCGGCCGCCGGCCGCGTTCTCCACCGCCCTCGCGCGATCATCGACCGGCTCCGCCCGCTTTCGTCCGAAGGTTGTGCGGAGCCGACGGACAGATTTACGGCGGCGCTTAGGCGATTGTGGCGGAGCTTGAGCCGGCGCGCGAAATCGCTACACCGGTCGCATGTTCCGCCAGCGCCCCGACGCCGATCTGATCGTTCAAGGCTGGGTCGTCGGCGTGATGGTCGAGATCGCGGGCGAACGCCTGCCGGTCCGCCACTACTTCGCCGTCGGCAAGCCCGACCGCGCCCAGGCCGAATGGGCCGCCGTCGACCTGGCCATGCAGACCGGCCCCGTCGCCTCCAGCCCGTCGGGCGGCCGCGAACCGGTCGAGGCGTTGCGCGAGGTCGTGGCCTTCAAGATGCGCGAACTGGGCCTGAAGTCCGGCGAGGCGCGGGCCCTGGGCGACAAGTTCCCGAGGCGCTGGCTGCCGGCGTAGGCCTGGGGACATGCACTTGTGCGTGTCGGCGAGGCGCGGCTGAAGGCGATCGTGCCCGGGATCTGAGGCTCGGGTTCGAAAAACGGCTGTCATCCCGGGCAGCGCGCCGATCCGGGACCGACGCCTGAGCGCGCGCTTCGGGGCGGTCCCGGATCGGCGCGCTGCGCGCTTGTCCGGGATGACAAGCTCTATTGAAAGCTGGGGTTGGGCTTCCCTTCCACGCCCGCCCAAGCCATCCTCCGCTCCAAACAAACGTTGGAGGGGATGTCGATGTCACGGAAGCTGTGGGCCGCGCTTGGCCTGATCACGACGCTGGGCCTGAGCACGACGGCCTGCGCCCGCAATTCCGCCACCCCGCCGCCGGTGCCAAACAACTACGCCAAGGAAGAGAACTGGCTGTGCCGGCCGGGCCGCCAGGACGCCTGCGCCGCCGACCAGACCGCCACCGTGGTCCAGGCGAATGGGGCGACCAGCGTCGAGGCCTTCAAGGCCGACCCCAACGCGCCGATCGACTGCTTCTACGTCTATCCCACGGTGTCGTCCGACCCGGGCGGCAACAGCGACATGACGCCGGACCTGCCGGAAAAGGCGGTGGCCGACCAGCAGTTCGCCCGCTTCGGTTCGGTCTGCAAGCTGTACGCCCCCAGCTACCGCCAGGTGACCATCGCGGCCCTGCGCAAGATGATGATGGGCCAGGCTTCGACCGGCGACGGCGAGCTGGCCTATGCCGACGTGCTGGCCGCCTGGAAGGACTACCTGGCCCGCGACAACCATGGCCGCGGCGTGGTGCTGGTCGGCCACTCGCAGGGCTCGCGCGTCCTGCTGCGGCTGATCAAGGAGGAGATCGACGGCAAGCCGGTGCAGAAGCGACTCGTCTCGGCCCTGATCCTGGGCATGAACACGCCCGTCGATCCGGCCAAGGACAGCTACGGCTCGCTGCCCCTGTGCCGCAAGCCGGGCCAGACCGGCTGCGTGATCTCGTACGTCTCGTTCCGCGCCGACGTCCCGCCCCCGGCGACCAGCAAGTTCTTCGGCAAGGTCCCCGAGTCCGGCATGAAGGCCGCCTGCGTCAACCCGGCGGCCCTGGCCGGCGGCTCGGCGCCGGTCCGCAGCTACTTCAGCGACCGCACGATCATGGGCACGGCCATGCGCCCGGCCACGGTCTGGGCCAAGGACGTGACGGTCTCGACGCCTTATGTGGAGCTGCCGGGCCTGGTCTCGGCCGAATGCGTCAGCAAGGACGGCTTCGACTACCTGGCCGTGACCGTCCACCCGGACAAGGCCGACGCCCGCGCCGACAACATCCCCGGCGACCTGCTGGTGCTGGGCCAGCCGCTGAAGGACTGGGGGCTGCACCTGGTGGACGTGAACCTGACGATGGGGGATCTGGTGGCCGTGGTCGGGGAGCAGTCGAAGGCCTATACGGCGGGGAAGTAGGTCGGCGGCTCACGCACTTGCCCCCACCTGACGGCTTCGCCGTCTGTCGCGGCGAGGGGGCGGAGGACGCGCGTTTCGCCTACGGCCTCCTCTTCCCCCTGTGGGGGAAGACGGTCGCGAAGCGACCCGTAGGGGGCAAGTGATCGGTGCACGGTCACTTGCCCCTTGGGCCTGCGCCTCGTCAGTCCCTGGTCACGCTCTTGAACACCGTCACGCCCAGGACGGCGAAGATGATGAAGCCCAGCAGGAACAGGAAGAACAGGATCTTGGCGATCCCGGCCGCCGCGCCGGCGATGCCGGTGAAGCCCAGAGCGCCGGCGATCAGGGCGACGATCGCCAGGATGATGGCCCACTTCAACATGGTCGTTTCCTCAAAAGCACCGGCCCGCCCGTCGCGAGCTTGGATCACGCAAACGCGGCCTTGAGGCGCACTGTTCCCTTTGGCGCCCCCATCCGCGCCTTGTGTTCGCCGCCCTGGCTGGGTAACCCACTGACATGGCCTCCAAGCCCGAAAGCCCGACCGAACCGTTCAAGCGCGCCCTGGCCCACGCGGCGCGGTCGCTCGCCGAGACCCCCGACCTGGAGGTGGTGTTCTCGGGCGAGGGTCCCAGCCTGATCGGCAACCGGGCGGTGCTGCCGCATCCGCCGCGCGACCTGAACGCCAAGGAGGCCGCCCGCATCCGCGGCCTGGCCGACCAGATGGCCCTGCGCCTGGCCCACCACGACGCCGCCAAGCACGCCCGCGCCCGCCCCAGCTCGCCCGACGGCCAGGCGGCCTTCGAGGCCATCGAGCAGGCCCGGATCGAGGCGATCGGCGCCAACAACCTGGGCGGCGTGCGCGCCAACCTGACCGCCGCCCTGGAGGCCCGTCTCGAAAAGCAGGGCCTGACCCGCGCCGTCGCCACCGACCGCCAGTCCGCGCCCATGGCCGAGATCCTGTCGCTGATGGTCCGCGAGCGCCTGACCGGCGACGCGCCGCCGGACGGCGCCAAGGCCCTGGTCGACATCCTGCGCGCCGACATCGAGAACCGGGCCGGCAAGGACCTGGACCGCCTGGCCGACGCCATCGACGACCAGGCCGCCTTCGCCAAGGTCACCCGCGAGATCCTGCGCGACCTCGACCTGGGCGAGGACATGTCCGACGCCACCGAGCAGTCCGACGAGGACGAGGGCGACGAGGACCAGAACACCGAGGCCTCGGAAGACGATTCCGGCGAAGGCGAGGGCGAGCAGTCCGACGGCGCCCAGCCCGAACAGGCCGAGAGCTCGGACCGCGAGTCCGAGGCCGGCGACGAGGAGATGGTCCAGTCCGAGCAGGACGGCGAGGCCGAGGACACCGAGGAAGCCCCGGAGATGGGCGACGGCGCCAAGCCGGCCCGTCCCGACCCCGGCGCGGGCGGCGCCAACGAGCCGAGCTACAAGGTGTTCACCACGGCCTTCGACGAGGTGGTGCCCGCCGAGGACCTGTGCGACGCCGACGAGCTGACCCGCCTGCGGGCCTATCTGGACCAGCAGCTGGCGGCCTTCTCCAGCGTGGTCTCGCGCCTGGCCAACAAGCTGCAGCGCCGCCTGCTGGCCCAGCAGAACCGCGCCTGGACCTTCGACCTGGAGGAGGGGATGCTGGACGTCGCCCGCCTGACCCGGGTGATCATCGACCCCACCGCCCCCCTGTCGTTCAAGCAGGAGGAGGACGTCGAGTTCCGCGACACGGTCGTGACCCTGCTGATCGACAATTCCGGCTCGATGCGCGGCCGGCCGATCATGGTGGCGGCGGTCTGCGCCGACATCCTGGCCCGCACGCTGGAGCGCTGCGCGGTCAAGGTCGAGGTGCTGGGCTTCACCACCCGCGCCTGGAAGGGCGGCACGGCGCGCGACGAGTGGATCAAGGCCGGCAAGCCGCCCGCGCCCGGCCGCCTGAACGACCTGCGCCACATCATCTACAAAAGCGCGGATGCGCCGTGGAGAAGGGCCCGCAAGAACCTGGGCCTGATGATGCGCGAGGGGCTGCTGAAGGAAAACATCGACGGCGAGGCCCTGATGTGGGCCCACCAGCGCCTGATCGGTCGGCCCGAAGCCCGCCGCATTCTGATGGTGATCTCCGACGGCGCGCCGGTGGACGACTCCACCCTCAGCGTCAATTCGGGCCACTATCTGGAGCGCCACTTGCGGCAGGTGATCGCCGAGATCGAGACGCGGAGCCCCGTCGAGCTGATCGCCGTCGGCATCGGCCACGACGTGACGCGCTACTACCGCCGGGCGGTGACCATCGTCGACGTCGAGCAACTGGGCGGCGCGCTGGTCGACCAGCTGGCCGGGCTGTTCGACGAGGAGCCCAAGGCGGTGAAGCGGGCGAGGGGGCTTCTGGCCGCCCCGCCGACCGTCCAGCCGTCCGCGCCGAAACCGGCCCGCAAGGTTCCCGCGTGATCGGACTGCGCGGCTTCCTCGCGATGGGCCTGGTGTCGGTGGCGCTGGGCCAGTGCGCCAAGGCCCCGCCGCAGCCGGCCGTCCTGCCCGTCGCCCCGGTCAAGGTCGGGCCCGAGATCAGCCTGACGACCACGCCCGTGCCGCTCAGCTCGGCCAACCCGCCGCCCGTTTCCATCGGCCGCTTCGTCTATGCCGGCGGCGTCGCCATCAGCAGCCCGGACACCCAGCGCCTGCATGGCCTGTCGGACCTGAAGTTCGGCCCCGACGGCGCCCTGGTGGCGATCAGCGACGACGGCGACCTGTTCGAGGCCCGGCTGAAGCTGGACGAGACCGGCCGCCTGGTCGGGCTGACGGACGGCAAGCTAGCCCCGCTGAAGGGCCTGGACGGCAAGCCGCTGCAGGGCAAGGCCCAGTCCGACGCCGAGGGGCTGGCGATCCTGGCCAACGGCGACCGCCTGGTCAGCTTCGAGCGCGAGCACCGCATCTGGCTCTATCCGCGCCAGCCGGATGGGACCTACGGCCTGCCGCGCGCGGTCAACAAGCCGGCCACGACCTTCCCCGACAACGAGGGCATGGAGGCCCTGACCGCCTATCCGATCGCCGGCCCCGACGCCTATCTCGTGGGCGGCGAGGAGGGCGAGGTGTGGCTGTGCAAGCTGTCGGCGCCCTGCGTGGGCCTGGCCCCGCAGTCGCCGCCCGACTTCACCTGGGGCCTGACCAGCTTTGCGGCCTTCGAGGGCCAGTCGATCGCCAGCCTGTTCCGCGCCTACGACCCGATCCGCGGCTGGCGCGGCCAGGTGCGCTTCGTCATCGACCCCCGCGCCCCGGCTGCCAAGCAGTTCCTGGCCGCCACCCTGACCCTGGACGGCGCGGTCAGCCGCGACAATTTCGAGGGCGTGGCGCTGAGCAAGAGCTCCTCGGGGGCGACGCGGATCTACATCCTGTCGGACGACAACGACGCGCCGCAGGAACGGACCCTGCTGATGGCCTTCGACTGGACCGCGCCGCCGCCACCGCCGCCCGCGCCGCCGAAGCCCGCCAAGCCAGCGCGGCGACGCTGAGGCCTTCCCCGACCATCCTCGCCGGCGTTGTCCTGGCGGTGGTCGTGGGCCAGCCCGCCTGCGCCGGCGCGCCGCCTCGCGCGCCTGTCCGGATCGTCTCGACCGACCCCCAGCACGTGATTGGGGTCGTCCAGGGCGTCGCCCCTGGGGAGCCGGGCAAGGAGAGCGCGATCCGCCGCGCCCGCATCGCCACCTATTCGCCCACCCAGGACGATGTCGCCGACGGCTCCGGCCGCTATGTCGGCAAGGCCAATGTCAGCGTGTTCCGTTTGCAGGTCGACTGCCGGGGCGTTCGCATCCGCGCGGTCGCCGCCGACTATTTCCAGTGGCCCGACCCGACGCGCGCCTATCATGCGGATTACGACAAGGCCCTGTTCATCCCGGCGGAGGAGGATCAGACGCGCGCCATCGTCACGGCGGTCTGCGCCGGAGCCCTCGGCCCGGCCCAGGCGCTCGAAGTCGCGCCCGACCTGGAGGCCTTCGTCCAGGCGGCCAAGGCGCGCTTCTAGGGCGCTGTCCTGTCCGGCCGCCTGGCCGAAAGCCTACGCCCTCCCGATCCCGTCCAGCGCCGCCATCGCCTCATCCGGCAGGACCAGTTCCGCCGCCGCGAGGTTCTCGCGCAGGTGGGCGACCGAGGAGGTGCCGGGGATCAGCAGGATGTTGGGCGAGCGGCGCAGAAGCCAAGCCAGCGCCACCTGCATCGGCGTGGCGTTCAGGCCTTGCGCCACGCGTGACAGGGCGTCCGACTGCAGCGGGCTGAACCCGCCCAACGGGAAGAACGGCACATAGGCGATCCCGTCTTCGGCCAGGGCGTCGATCAACGCGTCGTCGTCGCGGCGGGCCAGGTTGTACTCGTTCTGCACGCAGACGATCTCGGCAATCCCGCGCCCTTCCCGCACCTGGGTCATGGTCGCGTTGCTGAGGCCGATGTGGCGCACCAGGCCCTGCCGCTGAAGGCCCGCCAGCACTTCGAGCCACTTGGCGATGGGGCCCTCGGCGGGTCCATGCACGTCGAACATGATCCGCAGGTTGACGACGTCCAGCGTCTCCAGGCCCAGATTGGCCAGGTTGTCGTGAACGGCGCGTTCCAGCTGGTCGGCCCCGAAGGCGGGTTTCCACGATGCGTCGTCGCCGCGCGTCGCGCCGATCTTGGTGACGATCGTCAGGTCGTCGGGGTAGGGCGCCAGCGCCTCGCGGATGATCTGGTTGGTGATGTGCGGGCCGTAGAAGTCGCTGGTGTCGATGTGATCGACGCCGGACGCCACCGCCTCGCGCAGGACGGCCAGGGCCGCGTCCCGGTCGCGCGGCGGGCCGAAGACGCCGGGGCCGGCCAGCTGCATGGCGCCGTAGCCCAGCCGCTTCACCGTCCGGTCGCCGAGGGTGAAGGTTCCCGCCTGTTCGATCGCCTGCATGTTTCGTCTCCTCTGAAGATGACCCAAGTTAGGGATCGGCGGACCTTCCGATAACTGGGCGTAATCGGCACGGGCTGTGCGGATTTTCGAACAATGCGGTCGCCGCGCACGAAGGACTCAGCACCCTGGCGATCGCCGCCCGCCGCGCCCGTTTTATGGGCGCCCGGAGGTAGTTTCTTTTGAAACTCAATATTTTACTTCAAACGACAACGTTGTCATGTTACCGCTACCTTCGATGACTGAGCAGGGCGAGATCCCAACGGTCATCAGAGGAACGCGTCGGGAGGTGGTTGAACCCCAACCCCCTTTCGGAAGTAAACATCATGAAGACTCTGTTTGTCCTGGCCGCTTCGGCCCTCGCCCTGACCACCGCTTCGTCGGCCTTCGCCGGCGAGCAACACGTCAAGGTCCGCGGCCGCACCGACGCCGCCATCCACGCCGACATCGTCTCGGCCGCCACCTCGATCTGCCGCGAAGACGTGCGCGGTCACGACAGCGACCTCTATGCCTACTGCGTCCGCGAAGTGACCCGCGACGCCGTCCTCAAGGTCGGCAGCCCGACCCTGAAGGCCTATGACCGTCAGGCGTTCCGCGCCAACGGCCTGATCAAGGCCAGCTTCTAAGTCGCGTTCAGGGCCCGGTCCCGCGCGGCTTCGACGGCGCGGGGCCGGGTCCACACCCGCTTTTCCCACGACAATTCGTGTCAATCGGTTTTGCGACCGCACTGCAACATAACCGTTGATAAGTGACGCACGGCAAGTTATAGCTTGAGCAAGGTGGCGGAGCGGGCGAGATCCTGGACCAGCCGCCCACGGGGAAACGCATTTCGGACGGGTTGAAAATCAACGCTGTCCTGGAATCCGTCCCATGATCCGCACCATCGTTCTGGCCGCCTCGGCCGCCGCCCTGTTCGCCGCCGCTCCCGCCGGCGCCGCCGAAATCCGCATCAAGACCGCCGGCAAGGCCCCGGCCGAGCTGCGCGCCGAGATCGTCAAGGCCGCCTCGACCGTCTGCTGGCAGAACGTCCGTGGCGAAACCCTGGCCACGTATCTCTACCCCTCGTGCGTGCGCGCCTCGGTCAACGACGCGGTCAGCAAGCTGAACAACCCGGACCTGGTCGCCTACAACAGCGCCAACCCGGCCGTCTTCTCGCGCTAAGGCCAGTACCGCTTACAGTTCGAGGGGGCGGCGTACCGGCCCTCTCCGCCGTTGACGTGAGCAGGAAAAGCCCTCCCCGGCGACGGGGAGGGCTTTTTCGTGTGCGTCCGCACCCGGGAGGCTATTTCTCGGCCTGCGACTGCACCAGCGGCATGGCCGAAGCCACCTTCAGCTCGACGGCCATGCTGATGCGGCGGTCGATCTGGAAAAAGCTCGCCGCCTTCACCCCCGGCAGCGCCTTGCCGACGATCGGCACGTACCTGGCGCGCAGGGCGGCGGTCTTGGCGTCGATGTCGACCCAGCGGGCGATGAAGTCCGCCGCCGTCTTGTCGTCGTACTTGCCGAAGGTGTTGACGTATTCGGCCACCAGGGTCGCCTGGCCGTCCCTGATCGCGGCCGTTTCCGCGGCGTACCGGTCGTAGATCGGCCAGAACCGGGTAGCCTCCGCGTCGGTCAACACCAGCAACGAGGCGGTCAGCTGCTTCTTTGACGACTGCAGCTCGGCGCGCAGGTTCGCGAGGTCGGCGACGGTCAGCGGCTTGTCCGCCGCGGCGGCGGCCGGGTCGGTCTGGGCGTGGGCCGGAGCCTGGGCCAGGGTGACGCTTGCGCCCAGCAGCAGCGCGACGGCGAGGGTCTTGAGGGTCATGAAATGCTCCTGGGAGAGCCCCAGGGAACGGAGCGTCGCCGCCGAAAGCATCTTCAAGGGACCTGGGCGCCGCAATCGGGGTTTACCCGGTCAGGCGGCAGGGTTTTGCCGGGGGCTGGGGATCGGAGAGGCAGGCGCGCCTCCGGAAACGGTCCGGAGGCGCGCGCCGTTCAGCGTCGTTTAGTACTGGCGCGGCGTATCGCCCAGGCCCGGAGCCGACTGGGCGCGGCGACGCTCTTCGTCGTCGATCACCGGATCGAGGCCGGCGTCCGAGAACGAGCGGTCCTCGGCGGCGTAGAGGCCGCGTTCGCGGCGCACCTGCTCGGCGGTATAGGGGGCGGCCTCCTGGTCGAACCGCGACCAGCCGTCCGCGCGATAGGCCTCGCCCCGCGTCCGGGCGTCGATCCCGCGTCGGCCGTTGAGGATCTGCTCGATCCGGGCCGCGTCGTCGTCATCGGCCTTGACGCTGACCAGGGCGCCGCCGCGACGGACGCCCTCGGAATAGACATTGGCCTCCTCGTCGGTGTGGCCGGCTTCCTTCAGCGCGCCCAGCAGGCCGCCGGTGGCCGCGCCCGCCACGGCGCCGATCGCCGCGCCGACGGCGGTGGAGGCCAGCCAGCCGGCCGCCACGACAGGGCCGAGGCCGGGGATCGCCAGCATGCCCAGGCCGGCCAGCAGACCGGCGCCGCCGCCGATCAGGCCGCCCGTGGCCGCGCCTTCGCCAGCGCCCTCGGCCGCTTCGTTTTCGCCATCGCGATTGGCGTCGCCCAGCGGGCCGGCGTCGCGTTTGCCATCATGCCAGTTGTCGCTGTTGTTGGAGACCAGGCTGATGCGGTCGCGATCGATTCCGCCGCGTTCCAGGTCCTCGACGGCGCCGAGGGCTTGGGTGTGGGTGTCGTACAGACGGGTGATGGTGCGGCTCATGGTCGTGTTCCTCGAATATCTTTTGATGGGTGTGTCGATGGGGGGCGGCGCGACCTAGAGCGCGGTGACGGCGCCCTTGTAGTCGACCGAGACGGTGACCGACTTGGCGTCCTTGGTCGCCGGTCCCTGCCACAGGCCGTTGGTGTTCTGGGTCAGGGCGCCGACGCCGGTGTAGCCGGCCGACTCGATGGCGCTCTTGGCCTGGGCTTCGGTGTAGGAGCTGGCGCCGGGGGTGGGGCCGCTCTCGCCGGTGGTCGGGGTGGTGTCGACCGCTTCGTTGCGCGGCGCTTCCGAGGTGGAGACGGCCGGACCTTCGGTGCGGTCCTTGCCGGCGTCGGCCTCGGTCTTCGGGCCGCAAGCGGTCATCGTCGCCGCTGCGAGAGCGACGGCTGCTAGGGTTCTGATCATCGTGTTGTGCTCCCAAAAGTGGGATAGGAAGCACCCGGTGAAGGGGTTGGTTCCAACCGTCAGCACGAGGTCTTAGCGCCTTCGACGCTTGCGTCGGATGGGCGACAAACGGCCGTCGAGCCGTGGCTTAAACGCGAAAAGGCCCGCGAGGCGAACCTCGCGGGCCTTACGTCGGTCGAAACCGAGAAAGTCTTAGGCGGCGGCGACCGCGGCGGCCTTGGCCTTGGCCTTGACCTGCGTCTTGATCTTCAGGGCGCGCGGCGACAGCTGCTCGTCCTTGGCGTTCAGCAGGAACACGTCCAGGCCACCGCGGAAGTCCAGGGTGCGCAGGGCGGCGTTGCTGATGCGCAGCTTGAAGGTCTGACCCAGCGAGTCCGACTGCAAGGTGGCGGGCGACAGGGCCGGCAGGAAGCGGCGCTTGGTCTTGATGTTCGAGTGGCTCACATTGTGGCCGACCATCGGACCGATCCCGGTGAGTTCGCAACGGCGCGACATGGTGGATACCTTGGCTTGGGCGAAGCCAAGGGCTCCGCGACATGAAATTTCGGCCACGCGATGGACGGACCGCCGCGCGAGAGCGGGCGATATAGGCGAAGGGGGCTTGCCGAGTCAAGCCGCGCGGCGCTCGCCGGGCGAAATGGCGGCCGCCCAAACATGGCCATCAGACGCGGTTCATCTGCGGTCTCTATATCGTCCCCTATATAGAGACGGCCTGATGAGAAGGAATCCCATGCGCCTGCTTGCTCCTGTCGCGGCTTCGGTCGTCACCGCCTGCGGCCTGCTGGCCGCCAGCGCCGCCGTCGCCCTGGCTGGACCTCAGGACGCCGACGCCAAGGCTCCCGTGACCACGATCCTGACCGGCCAGTGGGAATACAACACGCGCTTCGGACCGATTCCCATCGACAGCGACCTGCACTGCCTGACCCAGAAGGATGTCGAGAACTTCAATCGCGGCATCTGCCTCAAGCGCTACACCTGCGACTACGACACCCGCGTGGTGGCCGACGGCAAGATCGCGCTGAAGGGCACCTGGACCGACAAGAAGGGCCGTGTGGCCCCGATCAACGCCAAGGGCTCGTACACGCCCGAGAGCTTCACGATCGCGGTCAACGGCAAGACGGTCAACGGCCTGCCCATGGCCGCCACCCTGAACGCCAAGCGGGTCAGCGCCACCTGCCCGGCCAGCTAGGGCGCGCCTGCCGCTTCTCATAACGCCGATTGCCAAGCTCGCGCTGGAGGTCTCGCGCCAGTCGATGGCCGAGGCCGTGGAGACCTATCGCCAGGCGACAGGAGCCCCGCCATGACGAACCCAGCCGCGACCTGGTCCCGGGAACAGCTGGCTGAGCGACGCCCGCGACATGGACGGCCGGCCGCCGGTTCGAGGCGCCGGTCCGCTTCCACGGCCCGACCCCGCCGCTGTTCGACAGGACCTGGATGCTGCCTGATGTCGAACGACTGAGCTGACGATCTCGGGAAACAGCGTCACCATGCTGTTTGTGGTTAATCCGAATTAAGCTACTATCGCTAGTAGGGAACAAACACTGAATCGGGCGAAGTCGCTGATTCGGTCATGATTCGTTTCGCTCGTGTTCGGGCGGAGGTTAGCCAGCGTTAACCGCTCAAGCTTCCCGACCTTCCAACCTCATCCGGAACCTCACCGGACCGGCGCCTCCAGGGCCGCCGCGACCAGCTGGGTGTCCATGTATTCCGTCAGCGAGGCGATCTTGTCGCCGGCCATGCGGCACACCCAGCAATAGGTGTTGTCGTAGCGCTTGCCGGCCTTGGTGGTGACCTTGCCCCGGCATTCGACCACCACCGTGTCGCCCTCGGCGATGATCGCGTCCGCGACGTTGACGTACTGGTCGGCGAACTGGGCGAACAGCGGGGTCAGCAGGTCGCGGCGGATGGCGGTCTTGCCGGTGTAGACACCGCTCCAGGCGTTGGTCCCGATCATCCGCCAGACGGTGGTCTCGTCCAGGCTGTCGAGGAACAGGCGGGCGTCGCCGCGCGCCAGACCGTCGAAGATCCGTTGCATCAGGTGTTTATTGTCGGTCGCGCTCATGGCGGCTCTCCGGGTTCGAGTGGAGCCCCATGATCCGGCGATAAGCATCATTCATCCAATCGATGCTTATGATGATCTATATTCGTCGCATGAACCTGACCGGCCTTGACCTGAATCTCCTGGTCGCCCTCGACGCCCTGCTGGCCGAGGGCGGCGTCAGCCGCGCGGCCCAGCGGCTGAACCTGTCGCAGCCGGCGGTCAGCCACGCCCTGCGCCGCCTGCGCGAGGCCACCGGCGATCCGCTGCTGGTGCGGGTGGGCCCGCGCATGGAGCTGACGCCCCGCGCCCAGGCCCTGCGCGCGCCCCTGGCCCAGACGCTGGACCAGGTGCGGGGGCTGTTCCAGGCCCAGGGCTTCGACCCGGCCACCAGCGCGCGCGGTTTCCGGCTGATGATGCCCGACCTGTGCGTCGACCTCTTGATGCCCGCCGTGCTGGCCCAGGTCGCCGCCGCGGCGCCGGGCGTGCGGCTGGACGTCGTGCCCTGGCATGGCCCGGCGGTGCTGACCCCCGACTTCGCCCGCACGGTCGACCTGGTGGTGGCCTGGACCGGCGAGGCCTATCCCGGCTTCCACCGCCAGAGCCTCTACACCGACCGCGACGTCCTGGCCGTGCGGCGCGGCCATCCCGACATCGGGCGGCTGTCGACCCTGGAGGGCTTCAACGCCGCCCGCCACGTGGCCGTGGTCGGGGCGGGCGAGCGCGACGACGCCATCGAGCCCTTCCTGCGCCAGAACGGCATAGAGCGCCGCATCGCCCTGGCCGTGCCCAGCTACCTGCAGGCCCTGCGGATGACCGCCCGCTCCGACCTGGTGGCCTTCGTGCCCGGCCGGCTGCTGGCCGCCCTGGCCGGTCCCCTGGACTTGGCGCGGGTCGAGCCGCCGATCGATCCGGGCGAGGACCAGCAGTACCTGTTCCACCCCGTGGTGGCCCAGATGGATCCGGGATCCGTGTGGATCCGCGAGCTGGTGCTGCGGGTGGGCCGGGGGCTTTAACGGCCCCGCTGCGGGGCCACCGAGAATTCCATGTCGAACAGCGTCGGCGCGTCGTTGGTCTTGGCTCGTTCGATGGTCAGCATCCGCGCCTTGGTCTCGACCCCGCCGGGGGCCGAGAAGCCGCCGCTCTTGCCGTCGGCGCCCAGCACGCGGTGGCAGGGGATGATGATCGGCCAGGGGTTCTCGCCCAGGGCCTTGCCGACGGCGCGGGCCGCGCCGGGATCGTCCCCGGTCTTGGAAATGGCCTTGGCGACCTGGCCGTAGGTCAGGGTCTGGCCGGGCGGGATGGCGCGGGCGATCTCGTAGACCCGGCGGTTGAACGGCGAGACGACGCTGAAATCCAGCTCGACGTCGGTCAGGTCGTCGCGCCCGCCGGCCAGCAGGTCGTTGATCCGCTCGATGACGCGCTGCACGGGCGGCGGGGGCGGGGAGGTCTCGACCGCGTCCGGATAGCGGCGGCGCAGGCGGGCCCAGGCGGCGCCGGGCGCGGCCTCGGGCAGTTGGGCCCCGACCAGCCCCTGCTCGCCCCAGGCCAGGCCGCACAGTCCGATCGGCGTTTCGAAGAGCGTGAAGCCTTGTTCCATGACCCAAACATAGCATCGCTGTTGCGCGGATCGAGCGGCGCCCTACGATTTCCGTTTCTTGCTGTCGGGAGATCGTCGTGCGCCGCATCCTCACCCTCGCCGCCCTGCTGGCCTGCGCCGGCTCGGCGCCAATCTTCTTTGCGCAAAAGGCGTTCGCCGGCGACATCCTGATCCACGGTGGTCCGATCCACACCGGCGTCGCGGCCGCGCCGACCGCCCAGGCCGTGCTGATCCGCGACGACCGCATCGCTTTCGTCGGCGACCTGGCCGCCGCCAGGGCCAAGGCCGCCAAGGACGCCCGCGACATCGACCTGAGGGGCGCGGCGGCCTTCCCCGGCTTCGTCGACGCCCACGCCCACCTGACGGGCATCGGCCTGCGCGAACTGACCCTGAACCTGGACCAGGTCGACTCGGTCGAGGCCCTGGTCGTCGCCGTGAAGGCCTACGCCGCCGCCCATCCCGACGGTCCGATCTTCGGCCGGGGCTGGATCGAGACCCACTGGCCCGAGAAGCGCTTCCCCAACCGCGCCGACCTGGACCGCGCCGCGCCCGGCCGGGTGATCGTGCTGGAGCGGGCCGACGGCCACGCCTCGGTCGCCTCCACCGCCGCCCTGGCCAAGGCTGGGGTGACCAGGGACACCGCCGCCCCGGCCGGCGGTCAGATCCTGAAAGGGGCGGACGGCGCGCCCGACGGCATGCTGATCGACCACGCCCAGAACCTGATCGCCGCCGTGATCCCGCCGCCGTCGCAGGCGCTCAAGCGCCAGGCCCTGGAAAAGGCCGGCGCCCTCTACGCCTCGCGCGGCTGGACCGGCCTGGGTAACATGAGCGTCGAGGCGCCGGACCTGGCGATCCTGACCGGCCTGGCCGCCGACCGGAAGTTCAGCCTGCGCGTCGACAACTACATGGACCCCAGCGGCGCGGCGGACGTGCTGGCCAAGGGGCCGTTCGCCGATCCGACCGGCCTGATCCGGGTGCGCGGGATCAAGCTCTACATGGACGGCGCCCTGGGCTCGCGCGGCGCGGCGCTGCTCGAGCCCTACAGCGACGCCGAGGGCCTGGGGCTGCAACTGACCCCGCGCGACAAGGGCCTGGCCCTGATGAAGCAGGCCAAGGCCGTGGGCGCCCAGGTCGCCATGCACGCCATCGGCGACCGCGGCAACCGCATGACCCTGGACTGGTTCGAGCAGAGCCTCGGCGGCGACACCACGGCCCGCTGGCGGATCGAGCACTCGCAGATCGTCGCCGACACCGACGTGCCGCGCTTCGCCAAGCTGGGCGTCATCGCCTCGATGCAGCCCAGCCACGCCATCGGCGACCTCTATTTCGCCCCCGCGCGCCTGGGCAAGGACCGGCTGCACGAGGGCTATCGCTGGAAGGACTTCCTGGACAGCGGCGCGGTGATCGCCGCCGGCTCGGACGCCCCGGTGGAGGTCGGCGATCCGCGCATCGAGTTCTACGCCGCCGTCTACCGCCACAGCCTGACCGGCTTCGCCAACGCCGACTGGCATCTGGACGAGGCCGTCAGCCGCGACCAGGCCCTGCGCATGCTGACCTGGGCTCCCGCCTACGCCGCCTTCGCCGAGAAGGACCGCGGCACGCTGGAGGCCGGCAAGAAGGCCGACGTCACGGTGTTCTCCAAGGACCTGATGACGATCGCCCCGCCCGAGATCCTGAAGGTCGACACGGTGCTGACCGTGGTCGACGGCAAGGTGGTGTTCGAGAAGTAGGCTACCGCCGCGTCCGCTCCACCATCTCCCGCACCGCGTCGATCACCGCCTGGGGCTGGTCCAGTTGGATCTGGTGGCCGGTGTTGGGCACGGTGACGACCCGTCCGCCGGGCGCGGGCGCCTGCGCGGCCTGCTGGGCGGCGGCGTCGCCGATCAGGCCGTCGAACACCGCCTGGTCCATCGCCGGCGGCTTGGCGATCGGGCGCTTGAGCAGGATCACCGGCAGGTCGGCGGCCAGCGGCGGGGCGGCGTTCCACTGCACCTCGTCGGGCCGGGGCGCGGTCGGCGTCTCGCCGCCGAAGCTGAGGTCTTCCGACGAGGTCGCCGCCTGGGTCTGGGCCCGGGCCAACTGGCGGTCGGTCTCGGCGTGCAGGACCGGGTCCTCCAGAGGCGGGTCGTCCAGGCACGCCGCGTCCGAAGCCCGGCCGGGAACCAGCTGCCCGGCCTTGGCCAGGTCCAGGCAATGGCGATAGCGCGCCACCTGCTCCAGCCGCGCGGCGTCGCGCTTGGCCATGGTCTCGGGGCCCAGCAGCTTCAGGAAGAGGTCGCGTCGGTTGAAGGTCGAGGGATCGACCAGCACCAGGCCGGCGACCTGTCCGGGGCGCGTGCGGGCGTAGTAGCCGACATAGGGCCCGCCCAGCGAATGGCCGACCAGCACGGGCTTGCCGAGTCCGGCGGCCTTGATCAGCCGCTCCAGATCGGCGGCGTTGCCCACGAGGTCCGACGGATGGTCGGCCGCGTCGCTGAAACCCAGGCCGGCGCGGTCGTAGGAACAGGCGGTGGCGAAGGTCGCGATCTCCCGCTGCACCTTGCGCCAGGTCATGGTGGTGTCGCTGAAGCCGGTCTCCATCAGCACGACCGGTCCCTTGCCCTCGCAGAACAGGTTCAGCCTGCGGCCGCCCCCGACGTCGATCAGCCGGGCGGGCGCGGTGTAGGTCGCCGACGGGATGACCTCGGGAGCCTGGGCCTTCGCCGCGCCGGCCAGCGCGCAGGCCGCCAACACCGCAGCCCCGATAGGATGTCTCATGCTCGCCCCCGTTTCGGGAGAAGCTAAGCCGGCGAATGGGGTATGATCATGGCGCGAGCACGGCCCCCTAGCGCACGATCGTCGCCTGCCGCGCCGTCAGCAGCCAGGCCTCGCCCTCGGGCCGCCACAGCTCGGTGAAGCGGCGGCGCACGGTCTGGCCGGCCAGCGGGTTCTTGCCCTTGGGCACGACGGTCTCCTCGCCCATCAGCAGCACCATGTCGCCGCGCAGGGACGCGTGCTCGATCAGCCGTTCGTACTGGCTGTAGCTGATCTTGCCGTCGGCGTTCAGCTGGCGGACCACGGCGCGCGGAGCGCAGATGTTGACCGGATTGTTGACCACCAGCTCCGGCGCCAGGGCGGCGGCGAACACCGCGTACTCGTCGGCGACCAGGGCCGCGTCCACCTTCTCGACGGCGTGCATCACCGCGGCGATCTTCGTGTCGCGCAAGGCCTCGTGAACCTCGGGACTGGCGGCCTTCCATCGGGAATTCTGCACGGCGCTCAAGCCTCCATCCGAAGACCCTATCTGAACGCTCTCGACGACCGCGACGTTGCCGTCGCTCCGGATGCGGGACGGTTCGCCGGCCGCCTTGTTCGCCCGGCGCGGCGGGCGGGCGAGAAGCCCTAGAGCGGCGCGTGCGCGCCGGCCGGGACCGGACGCGGGGCCTCGCCCGCCCGGCGCGCCCACGCCTGGTCGCCGCGCGTCCGGGCCGGGCTCAGCGAGGCCAGGGCGACGAGCAGGGCTCCGCCGCCGGCCAGGGCGTCCTCGGTGACCGCCACGGGCCAGTCCTTGCCGGCCGCCTTGGCCAGCTTCAGGCGCAGGGCGTGGCCAAGCAGCGTCCCGGCGGCAGCCCCGACCGCTCCGGCGACGGCGGCCAGGCCGGCCACCGGACGCCCCGCGCCCAGGGCAGCCCCGGCCAGGGCGCCGCTGGCGGCCCGGGCGGCGATGGCGCCCGGCTGGGTGCGCGAGGGCGTGGCGGGCAGCTTGTCGATCACCAGCTCGCTCATCGCCATCGGCGTGGTCACCGCCACCGCCCAGGGCGAGGCCAGGAAGGCCAGCTTCGTGCCCTTCAGGTCGATCCAGCCCAGCCGCGCGGCCCAGGTCACGGCGGTGATCGGCGCGCTGGTCCGGGGGCCGGCCGTGGCGCCTAGCAGGAAGGCCAGGCCGATCGTGCGCCAGTCGTCGGGCTCGCGATCCAGCGCCACGTGGCGGGCCGGGCTCTTGCGGAACGGCAGGGTGGCGACGCCGTCGCGGACCAGCAGGAAGAACCGCCGGAACAGCTTGCGCGCGCCCTCGGTGACCACGCCGAACACCAGGTGCGAGGCGTAGGAATAGGGATGCGAGGTCGGCGGCGCCTTGGTCGGTCCGGGGCCCAGGCCCGTCAGCGGCACGATCGCCTCGTCCAGCACGCTGGCCGCCGTCACCCCGAACACCGCGCCGTGGCCGGCCGTGACCTTGGGCTGGCGCTCGGCCGCCAGGCCGTAGAGCCCGCCGACCAGCGAGCCGACGATGTAGTGCACGGCCTCGCCCGCCGCCGGGCGGCGCTCCTTCGGGATGGCCTTGCCGGTCAGCAGTTTCGACGCGCGGTTCGCCGCCGTCTCGGTCGAGGGCGTGCCGGTTCCGCCCAGGCCGGGCTTGATCGCCTCGCCGACCCAGGTCTGGAATTTGGTCATGGCCCAGGACGCCACCAGCCCGGCGGCGAGGCCGGAGGCCAGGCCGACGAAAGGGGCGGGAGCGTCGTCGGCGGTCGAGGCGGGGTGGGGCACGGCATGATCCTTGGCTGCCTTGCCTGAACCGCCGGCCGCCCCCTGGGTTCCTCCCGCGCGGCAGAGGAGCACGCGCCCTAGAGCGTCGCCAGATGGGCGTGCAGCACGGCGACTTCCTCGCGCAGGCCGCCGAGGCATTCGACTTCCATGGCGACCGGATCGTCGACCCAGAGGTCGCCCTTCAGCAGATCGTCGAGCTGGTGATAGGCGCCGTAGACATATTCCAGGCCCAGTTCCTGCTCGGCATAGGCGCCGTCGGGGCTGTCGGTCAGGCGTTGGGGGTGGACCACCAGGCGGCGCTCGCTGACGTTCACGAAGCGGGCCATCACCAGGTCCATGGCCTCGACCAGCCGCTCGTCGGGCTGGACCATGGCGACGGCCAGGTGCAGGCGCAGCGCGATCGGCAAGGCCTCGTCGCGCGACAGCGGCGCGCCGGTCAGGGCGGTAAGGACACGTTCGAAGCGCGGGCGCAGGTCCTCGATCCGGGGATCGACCTCGCCGGCCAGGACGGCGACGTCCGGCGCCTGCTCGTCGAGGCCCTCCTCCAGCCAGGCCAGGCAGACCTGGACCACGTCCCGCGCCGTCAGCAGGTCCAGCCGCCACAGGGCGGCCAGTTCGGTGGACGAGGCGGCGGCGACGATGGCGGACATGCCCCATCGATGGCCGATCGCCGCCGCGACGTCCAGCCGCTGCACGCCCCCGCTTGCCCCGCCGCGATTCCCATCCCACCTTTGGAGCATGAGTGACCGTTCGACAGGCCTGGCCCCTTCCAAGCTGACGGCGGTGCTCGGCCCCACCAACACCGGCAAGACCCACCTGGCCGTCGAGCGGATGTTGGGCCACGCCTCGGGGATGATCGGCCTGCCGCTGCGCCTGCTGGCCCGCGAGATCTACGACCGCATCGTCAAGCTGCGCGGCAAGGCCTCGGTGGCCCTGATCACCGGCGAGGAGAAGATCGTCCCGCCGCGCGCGGCCTATTTCGTCTGCACCGTCGAGGCCATGCCGCTGACCCGCGAGGTCGAATTCGTGGCCATCGACGAGATCCAGCTGTGCGCCGATCCCGAGCGCGGCCACATCTTCACCCACCGGCTGCTGCACGCCCGGGGGCGGTTCGAGACGATGCTGCTGGGGGCCGGGACCATGGCCCCGCTGGTGCGCCGCCTGCTGCCGGACGCCGAGATCGTCACCCGCGAGCGGTTCTCCAACCTCACCTATTCGGGCTCCAAGAAGCTGACCCGCCTGCCGCGCCGCTCGGCGGTGGTCGCCTTCTCCACCGACGCCGTCTACGCCATCGCCGAGCTGATCCGCCGCCAGCGCGGCGGGGCGGCCGTGGTCATGGGCAGCCTCTCCCCCCGCACCCGCAACGCCCAGGTCGCCCTCTACCAGTCCGGCGAGGTCGACTTCCTGGTGGCCACCGACGCCATCGGCATGGGCCTGAACATGGACGTCGACCACGTGGCCTTCGCCGGCCTGCGCAAGTTCGACGGCAAGCGCACCCGCTGGCTGCACCCGCAGGAGGTGGGCCAGATCGCCGGCCGCGCCGGGCGCTACACCCGCGACGGCACCTTCGGGGTGACCGGCGACTGCGAGGAGATGGACGAGGACCTGGTCGAGTCCGTGGTGAACCACCAGTTCGAGCCGGTGATGGGCGCGGAGTGGCGCAACGCCCGCCTCGACTTCGGCTCCCTGCCCGGCCTGCTGCGCTCGCTGGCCGAGCCGCCCAAGCGCGGGGGGCTGTCGCTGTCGGAAGAGGCGCTGGACGAGCGCACCCTGCGCAAGCTCGCTCAGCAGGAGGACGTGGCCGCCCGCTGCAAGGCCGACCGCTCGGCCCTGATCCGGCTGTGGGACGTGTGCCAGACGCCCGACTTCCGCAAGACCACGGACGACGACCACCAGCGCATGGTCCGCACCCTGTTCGACGACCTGACCACGGGCCGCAAGCGCCTGCCGGAAGACTGGATCGCCGGTCAGTTCAAGGCCCTGGACCGCACCGACGGCGAGATCGACAGCCTGGCCGCGCGGCTGTCGGGCGTGCGCACGCTGAGCTACATCGCCAACCGCGGCGACTGGCTGCACAACCCGGTCCACTGGCAGGGAACGACGCGGCAGCTGGAGGACCGGCTGTCCGACACGCTGCACGAGAAGCTGATGGCCCGGTTCATCGACCGGCGCACCAGCGTGCTGATGCGCCAGCTGGGCGACCGCGAGACCATGCTGGCGGGCGTCGGCGCCGACGGGGCGGTGACGGTCGAGGGCCACATCGTCGGCCGGCTGACCGGAGTCACCTTCGTCCAGGAAAAGGGCGGCAGCGCGCTGGAGGAGAAGGCGCTGCGCAACACCGCCCAGCGGGCGGTCACCCCCGAGATCGCCAGACGGCTGGGCAAGCTGGCGGCCGAGCCCGACGACGCCTTCGCCCTGACGCCCGACGGCGCGGTGCTGTGGAACGGCGAGGCGGCCGGGGCCGTGCGTTCGGGCGGCAACCTGCTGGCGCCGCGCGCCCGGCTGCTGGGCGACCTGGGCGACGCGGCGGCGCGAGAGCGTGCGGAGCGGCGGCTGGACGCCTTCCTGGCCGGCGAGGTCGACCGCAAGCTGCACGGCCTGCGCAAGCTGGAGCGCGCCTTGAGCGGCGGCGAGCTGAAGGGCCTGCCGCGCGGCCTGGCCCACCGGCTGCTGGAGGCCGGCGGGGTGCTGGACAAGCGCGCGGTCGACACCGACCTGAAGGCCATGAGCCAGGCCGAGCGGCGCAATCTGAAGGCCCTGGGCGTGCGGATCGGCGCGTTCAGCCTGTTCCTGCCTTCGGTGCTGCGTGAGGAGGCCCTGGCCGCCGCCCGGGCCCTGACGCCGGGCGGCTGGCGCGGCCAGAGCGAGCGCCTGGCCGCCGCGCCCAGCCCGACGCCCGACGCCCGCGCCCTGGCGGCCAACGGCCTGCGGCTGGTCGGCAAGTACGTGGCGCCGGTCGAGATGCTGGAGAAGCTGGACGCCCTGCTGCGCGAGGGCCAGAAGTCCGGCGGGGTGGTGCTGACCGACGCCGCCCGCGACAGCCTGGGCTGGACCCCGGCCGAGGCCGCCGCCGTGCTGCGCGCCCTGGACTACACCCCCGCCATCCGCCCCAAGGAAGGCGACCCGATCCTGTGGAAGCGGCGCGGCGCCCAGCGGCCCGAGCCCAGGGTCGCGGCCCGTCCGGACTCGCCGTTCGCGGCGCTCGCCAAGCTGACCGAGCCGCCGCCTAGGCGGAAGAAGCCGCGCCGGAGGAAGCCCGCCGCCGTGAAGGCCAGCGCATGAGCGAGGAGGACGGCTTTTCCGATCCTGGGCACTGCCGCGCCGACGTCTGGCTGTGGCGCGCGCGGTTCTTCAAGACCCGCTCCCTGGCCGGCCGCTTCGTCGAGGAAGGCCGCATCCGCCTGACCCGGGCGGGGGCGGAGAGCCGCGTCGACAAGCCCTCGCGCGGCCTGCGCATCGGCGACGGCCTGGTGTTCGCGATCGGCGGCCGCATCGTCTCGGTGCGAGTGCTGGGCTTCGGCGAGCGGCGCGGCCCGGCGACGGAAGCGCGGGAACTCTACGAGGCGGTGGAGGGGTGACGGTCCTCCCCCCGTGGGGGAGGCGCTCGGACGCCACCCCAGCGAGCGTTCCGGATGGACCTTCTTCGCGAACGCTCTAGCTTGGCGATCTGAGTGGGGAGCTTTGCATGATCCGTCGTTTCGTCCTGGCCGCCAGCCTGGTTCTGGGTCTTGCGGCTCCCGCCTTCGCCGCCGACAAGTTTCCGCCGATCCGGGCGTTCGACATCCCGACCGTCGAGAGGCTGGGCGCGGCGATCTATCGCCAGGACCGCGCCGCCTGGCTGGCCACCGACGCCCTGCGGGCCAAGTTCCCCAACCTGGCCGATTCCGGCGTGCGGGGCTGGATCGTGGTCGGCGACGGCGGGGCCGAGCGCGTGCGGTTCCTGCGCAAGACCGACGGCGGCGGCCTGGAGGCGGGCTACGACATCATCGTCGACGGCAAAGGGGCGGGGCCGGTGGTCGAACCCGCCGACCGGACGCTGAGCGACGAGGAGCGCGCCGCCTTCGCCGCGCGGCAGACGGCCATCGCGGCCGCGCCGCCGAGGTGCCGCGAGGGCTACAACACCGCCGTCGTCAAGGACCCCGACGGCGACGGCTGGCTGGTCTGGCTGCTGGCTCCCAGCCCGGCGGCCGACGCCGTGCCGGTGGGCGGACACTACCGCTTCACGGTCAGCCAGGACGGCCGCACCCTGGAGCGAACCGAAGCCCTGTCGGCCAGCTGCCTGTTGATGGACAGGCGGCCACCGGAAAAGGATGACAGCACGGAGATGATGTTCGTCACCCACATCGTCTCGCCGGAGCCGGTGGAGACCCATGTCTTCCTGAGCCTGCTCTACAGGACGCCGATCGCTGTCGGGACCCGCGACAAGAAGATGTGGCTGGTCGAGGGCGGCAAGATCACTCCGCTGAAGATGGGCCGCTAGACCCCAAACCCCTTCAGATACCCCGGCACCATCCGCGCCGGCATAGGCCGTGAGAAGTGGTACCCCTGGATCTGGTCGCAACCGTAGTCGGCCAGGGCGTCCAGCTGTTCCTGGTCCTCGACGCCCTCGGCGACCACCTTCATGCCCATGGACGAGCCCAGGGTGATCACCGCCTTGACGATGGCGGCGTCCTCGGCGTTCTGGACGAACGACTTGTCGATCTTCAGCCGGTCGATTGGGAACTGGCGCAGGTTGGCCAGGGACGCGTAGCCCGTGCCGAAATCGTCGAGGGCGATCATAACCCCGGCCTCGTGCAGCTGGCGGACGCTGTCGCTGACCATCTCCGAGCCCCAGCCCATATAGACGTTCTCGGTGACCTCGATCGTCAGGCGGTCGCACGGCACGTTCCAGCGCTTGAGCCGGTCCTGGACCTCTTCGGCCAGGCGCCCGCTGCGGAACTGGGCGGCCGAGATGTTGACGGCGACCCGGCCGAACTCGACGCCCTGGTCCAGCCAGTCGCGCATCTGGGCCAGCGCGGCCTCGAACGCCAGGTCGCCCAGCTTCAGCGACAGGTCCTGGTCCTCGAAGGCGGCCATGAAGCGGTCGGGCGTCAGGATGCCCTGCTCGGGATGGTCCCAGCGCATCAGCGCCTCGAAGCCGGCGACGCTGTGCGAGGCGATGTCGACCACCGGCTGGTAGTAGAGCACGAACTCCTTGGCGGTGATCGCCGCGCGCACGTCGCGCAGCAGCTCGACCCGTTGCTCCAGCGACGAGCGCATCGAGGGCGTGAAGACGACGCTGCGGTTGCGGCCCTCGTCCTTGGCCCGGTAGAGCGCGATGTCGGCGTTCTTGATCATGTGGCTGGGGTCGGCGTCGAGGTCGCCGTGCAGGGCCGCCCCGATGCTGGCGCTGACCGAGAAGCTGCGGCCGCCGTGCTCGATGGGCCGGCGCAGCAGGTCCTGCAGGGCGTTGACCGGCCGCATCATGTCGGCCTCGGAATGCAGGCCGCGCAGGATCACCGCGAACTCGTCGCCGCCTAGCCGCGCCACCGTGTCGCCCGAGCGGAAGGCCGCGTGCAGCATCTCGGCCAGACGTTTCAGCAGGGCGTCGCCGGCGTCGTGGCCCAGGGTGTCGTTGATGTCCTTGAAGTGGTCGACGTCGATCATGATCAGGCCGAACAGCTCGCCCATGATCTCCGAGGCGTCGACGGCCTCCTGGAACTTGCGATTGAAATACGCTCTGTTCGGCAGGCCGGTCAGGCTGTCCTTGAAGGCCAGGTTCTCGACGGCCTCGGTCTGGCGGCGGCGGTCGGTGATGTCCTTGAACAGATTGACCAGGCGCTCGGGCTTGCCGTCGGCCCCGAGGAACTTCTTCCCGACCGAGCGCACCCAGGTCTCGACACCGTCATCGCGGTTGAGGCGGAACTCGAAGACCTGGGCCTCGCCGTCCTTGCGGGCGCGGACCAGCTCGGCCATGCGCTCGCGGTCGTCGGGATGGACGATCTCCAGCGGATCGTTCTTGAACAGGCACCACTTCTCCAGCTCCGGCGAGGTGCCCGAGCAGTAGATCTCGCCGGTCCGCAGGTCGTATTCGCGGACCATCAGGTCGTCGAGCTCTAGCGCCATCTTCAGGCGCTGCTGGTCGCGTTCGGCCTTGAGGGCGGTCTCGGCGTAGCCGCTGACGTCGCGGGCGGTGACGATCACCGCCAGGGTGCGGCCGCTCTCCGTGAGGGTCGCGGCGAACTCGGTGCGCCAGATGCGGGGTTCCGCGCCCCCGAGCGAGATGGAGCGGTAGCGCGAGAACGGCTCGCCGAACGCCACGCAGCGCTCCAGGCTATCGACGTCCTCGGGGCTGAGCAGGGCGCGGCGGAAGTCGTCGCCGATCTCCAGATCGGGGCTCAGGCCGTGGTTGGCCCAGTCGGGACTGACGGCAGTCAGGCGGAAGGCGTTGTCGACCAGGGCGGCGGCGAACGGCGCATGGCGCACGAAGGTCTCGAAGGCGTCCATCTGGGCGCCCGGGGCCTTGATCTCTGGGGGAGTGGTCGAGACATGGGTGCGCACGGCCGTACTCGTCATGGTCGGGTTGTCGACTTCTTGTTTGTTTTCCTCGGCTTGGTTGTGACCGAGCTTCGATAAGAAAGGGTAACGTAACGGCGGTATATGAAGAACCGCGCCTATTTAACGCGGCGCCGGACGTCCCTATCCGGGGCGGTGTGAGAAATCCTGGGCCCCCGCGCAGCCAAGCCGCATTGACAAGCGGGCCCATGGCTTCGAAAACGCGGCCTCTCTCGCGCTAGTCCCGGAACGCACCGAGCCTTCGATGACCTACATCGTTACCGACGCCTGCATCAAATGTAAGTTCATGGACTGCGTCGAGGTGTGCCCGGTCGACTGCTTCTATGAGGGCGAGAACTTCCTGGCCATCAATCCGGACGAATGCATCGACTGCGGCGTCTGCGAACCCGAGTGCCCGATCGACGCCATCAAGCCCGACACCGAGGACGAGCCGGACGGCAAGTGGCTGCGGATCAACTCCGAATACGCCAAGATCTGGCCGAACATCACGGTCAAGGGCGTGCCCCCCGCGGACCGCGAGGCGTTCGAACGGGAAACCGGAAAATTCGAGAAATATTTCAGCGAAAAGCCCGGCAAAGGCTCCTGATCCGGTCGGATCGGGCGGCTAAACAGGTCGCAAGCCTTTCATCAAGCTGAATTTTATGATATTGTCGATTTCGACGTAACGGTCGCGAACACTCGCGCCTGCCCGTCATGTGGACGATATCTGCCGGGAAACCGGCGCGCCCGATCGAAGGCGAAGGGTGACTTAAGCACTATCCCAATCCCTGACCGGCACTGGCCCCGCAAGCATTTCGCGGACGGGTCCCTATCGCCGTTTTGGGACGCCCTTTGGATGCCTTCGAGACGCGGTGTTTTGGGCTTGGCCCGAACTTATTGAGGACGAACGAATGAGCAAGAGCGGTCTGGAATTCTCGGTCGGCGATCACGTCGTTTATCCCGCGCATGGCGTGGGCAGCATCCAGGGCGTCGAGACCCAGGAAGTGGCCGGGATGTCGCTCGAGGTCTACATCATCACCTTCGACCACGAAAAGATGACCCTGCGCGTGCCGACCAAGAAGGCCAAGACGGCCGGTCTGCGCCCGCTGGCCGAAGGCAATGTCGTGAGCCAGGCCCTGACCACCCTGAAGGGCCGCGCTCGCGTGAAGCGCACCATGTGGTCGCGTCGCGCCCAGGAATACGAAGCCAAGATCAACTCGGGCGACCTGATCTCGATCGCCGAAGTGGTCCGCGACCTGCACCGCGCCGAGAACCAGCCGGAACAGTCCTATTCGGAGCGTCAGCTCTATGAATCGGCCCTGGACCGCATGGCCCGCGAAGTCGCCGCCATCGAGCGCATCGACCGCGAAGCCGCCATCGGCATCCTGACCAAGTCGCTGGTCAAGAACGCCGCCTAAGCTTTCCAGGTCGGACTGAAAAGCGCCCCCGGACTTCGGTCCGGGGGCGTTTTTCGTTCGGGGTCCCGACGACCGGCGCGGGGCCGGCCGTCGGGCGCCGGGTCGGGTCCTAGAACGCCAGCTCGCCGCGGATGCTGAGGCTGTCGCCGGTGTCCTTGCCCTTGAAGCTGCCGACCTTGTTCTCGGTCGTCCAGTGGACGTAGTTGGTCATCAGGCGGGCCCAGTCGTTCAGGTACCAGTTCAGGCCTACGGTGACCGCGTCGCCCTCGCCGCCGTTGGCGACGTCGGTGAAGTCGATCTTGTCGTAGCGGCTGGTGACTTCGAACGCGCCGGGGCCGCCGGCCGTGAACGGACGCGTCACGTGCACGCCGCTCCAGATGCCCGAGCGGGTCGAGAAGCCGGGGCGCTCGCCGGTCAGCAGGTAGCCGGCATAGACCGAGGCGGCCTTCTGCTTCACGTTCGGACCGACCTGCAGGCTGATGTCGCGCACGCCGTACTCGGCGAAGGCCCAGAACGAGCCCTTGGCGCCGCCCAGCTCGTAGCCGTAGCCGTTGTCATGCTCGGGATTGGCCAGCGAGCTGGCCGAGACCTTCAGGTTGTCGTTGAAGCCCGGGCCGATGTAGCTGGTCTTGTTGATCGTGGCGGTGGTCGGCGCCAGGTCTTCGCTGAAGCCCCAGACGCCCAGGTGGACGAAGCCGTCCTTGGTCTTGACCGGGTTCCAGTGGGCGCGGCCGGCCAGGGTCAGCGGGCTGCGGTCGGTTCCGGCCTGGCTGATCGGGCCGCCGGTCAGCGAGACGCTGGCGTGCCAGCTGTCGCCATAGACCTTGGTCATCACGCCCAGGCCGAAGAAGCCCTTCTGCGGGGCGACGACGTTGGCCACCACGCTGCGCTCCATGAACGGCAGCGAGACGCCCGAGGTCGAGCCGTCGATCGTGCGGTCGTTCAGCTTGTTGCCCAGGTAGTACTCGGTCTTGTGGCCGAACAGCGTGGAGTCGTAGGACAGGTAGGCTTCCTTGATCGACACCACCTCGTCGGCGAAGTCGGCCTCGACCTTGTAGCCCAGCTTGCCCATCGAGCCCTCGGCGCCCAGGCGCAGCGAGGCGGCCTCGGTGCCCGAGATGTTGCGGGCGTCGAAGTTCGAGCCGCGGGTGGTCGAGGCGTCGATCTGCACCCGGCCGCGCGGGTGGAAGGTGAAGAAGCCGTCGCCGCTGGTGAATTCCGGACCGCCGTCGGTCCACTTCACCTTCACCGCGCCCTGCTGGCCGTCCTGCAGCTGCAGGATCTGGGCCTGGACGGCCTGGATCTCGGCGGTGTGGGTCTCGACGGCCTGGACGGCTTCCTGGGTCTCGGCCGGAACGGCCGGGGCGGCGGCCTTGGCCTCGACGGCCGACAGGCGCTGCTCCAGGGCGTCGATCTTGGCCTGCTGGTCCTTGACCAGCTGGATCAGGGCCGCGTTGGCGTTCGAGCCGGCGGCGGCCTTCTTCGGCGCGGCCAGGGCCACGCCGCCGGTGGCGACCGACAGCGCCAGGGCGCTGATCGTCACGGCCAGGCCGTGCTTGAAGGTGAGTTTACGCATGAGTTTCCCCTCCGCGCCGAGCAGCGCCCCCTTGGGCCCGCTTGCGGCGCGTTGACTTGGATGGATGGGTGGTGGGTTGACGGGTGGAGCGGTGGTCAGTCGCCCTGCGGCGCCCGGGCCGCGACGGCCTTGCCGCCGAAGAAGCCGTGCGACTTGGCCCAGGCGGCGAACAGGCCCGGCCAGGCCGAGGTCGGTCCGCCGGGCACGCCCATGTTGAAGCTGTGGCCGCCCTGCTCGAAGACGTGCAGTTCGACCGGCGCCTTCGCGGCCCGCAGCGCCTGGTACATGATCAGGCTGTTGTCGATCGCCGAGATGGCGTCGTCGGTGCATTGGGCCAGGAAGGTCGGCGGGGTCTTGCCGTCGACGTGGGTCTCGACCGACATCGCCGCGCTCTGCGCCGCGGTCGGGTTCTCGCCCGCCATCATGCGGCGGGTCTGGGTGTTGTCGAACGGCGGCTTCAGCGTGATCACCGGATAGATCAGGCCGCAGAAGTCGGGGCGGGCCGAGACCTTGTCGGCCTCGTCGACGGGCGCGTAGAAGGCCTCGTCGGCGCGGCTGGCCTCCATGCCGACCAGGTGGCCGCCGGCCGAGGCGCCCACGGCGCCGATCTTGGCCGGATCGACCGCGAACTCGGCCGCGCGGGCCCGGACCAGGCGCACGGCGCGCTGCATGTCCTGCAGCGGCGCCTCGGGCGCCCAGCCGTCGACCGGCATGCGGTAGTAGAGCACGAAGGCGGTGACCCCCATGATGTTCAGCCAGCGCGCCATCGCCTCGCTGGTGTTGCGGATGTTGATCCGGCGATAGCCGCCGCCCGCCACCACGATCACGGCGGTGCCGTTCGGCTTGGGCGCGCGGAACACCCGCATCCGGGGGCGCATGACATTGGTCACCGAGCCGTCGTGCGAGCCGTCCTGCAGGACGACCTCGTCGCCGCCCTTGCCCTTGCCGGCCGCCGGCGGGGCGCCGGCCCACAGGTCGATGACCTCCGGCGCGGCGGGCGCGGTCGAGGCCGGGGCGGGCGTGGTCTGGGCTTGCGCCGCGCTGGCCGCGGAGAAGGCCAGGGCGGCGCCGCCCAGCAGGGCTCTGCGATCAAGTTGCATGGTGCTGACTCTCGAAGGGGAGGTGGAAAGGCGGAGCTCTAGAATTCGGTCCAGCCGTCCGGCTGGACCTTGCGGGCGGCCGTGCCGCCGACCACGGCGACGCGGGGCCGGGCCTTGGGGACGGGAGGCGCGGCGGCGGGCGGGGCGGCCCGCGCCTCGCCGACCTCGAACTGGTCGACCAGCCGGGTCAGGTCCTCGGCCTCGCGGGCCAGGGCGTGGCTGGCCGCCGTGCTCTCCTCGACCATCGCCGCGTTTTGCTGAGTGACCTGGTCCATCTGGCTGACGGCGACATTGACCTGGGCCAGGCCGCTGGCCTGTTCCTGGGCCGAGGCGGCGATCTCGCCGACCACGGTGTTGATCTCCAGCACCTGGCGGACGATGCGCTCCAGGGCCGCGCCCGTCTGGCCGACCAGGTCCACCCCGGCGCCGACCTGGGTGGCCGAGCCGGCGATCAGCAGCTTGATCTCCTTGGCGGCCTCGGCCGAGCGCTGGGCGAGAGCCCGGACTTCCTGGGCGACGACCGCGAAGCCGCGGCCGGCGTCACCGGCGCGGGCGGCTTCGACGCCGGCGTTCAGGGCCAGCAGGTTGGTCTGGAAGGCGATCTCGTCGATCACTCCGATGATCTGGGCGATCTCGCGGGCCGAGGCGTCGATGGCGCTCATCGCCTTGACCGCCTCGCCGGCGATCGTCCCGCCCTGTTCGGCGTCGACCTTGGCGGCGGCGACGATCTGGCGGGCGTGGTTGGCGCCCTCGGCGGTGCGCTTGACCGTGGCGGTGATCTCCTCCAGCGCCGCGGCGGTCTCTTCCAGGCTGGCGGCCTGCTGCTCGGTGCGGCGCGACAGGTCGTCGGACGCCTGGCTGATCTCGCCGCTGCCCGACTTGATGCCCTGGGTGTTGCCCGAGATCACCGCCATGGTCCGCTGCAGCGTGGCGACGGCGGCGTTGAAGTCGTCCTGCAGCTTGCGATAGTCGACGGCGAACGGCTTATCCAGGCGGTGGGTCAGGTCGCCGCGCGACAGGCGCGAGAGGCCGTCGGCGATCTGCTCGACCACGAAGGCCTGCTCGCGGGCGGCCTCGGCGCGGGCGGCTTCGTTGCGCTGGCGCTCGGTTTCGGCCAGGCGGCGCGCCTCGACGGCCTCGCCCTCGATCCGCAGCTTCTCGAGCGCCGCTTCCTTGAAGGCCAGCACGGCCTGGGCCATCTGGCCGACCTCGTCGTGACGGCCCATGCCCGGCACGGCGACGCTGTTGTCGCCGGCGGCCAGGCGGCCCATCACGCCGGTCATGCCGACGATCGGCTGAGCGATGGTGCGCGACAGCAGCCAGGCCATGGCGACGGCGATCAGGATCGCCATGGCGCCGCCGATCTCCAGGGCCAGCCGGGCGTCGCGCAGGGCCCTGTCGCGTTCGGCCAGGCGGACGGCCGAGCGCTGGTCGGCGGCGGCGTTGATCTCAGCCTGCAGGTCGCGGATCGGCTGGAGCTTGCCGGTGGTGATCATGGCCGCGGCCTGGGCGTGGGTGGCCGGGTCGCGGGCCAGGGCGATCTCGACGTCGCCGCGCGTGCGGCGCCATTCCTTGGCCATGGCCGACAGGCGCTCGGCGCGGGCGATCTGGTCGGCGCGGGTGCTGCCCTTGATGAAGGCCTCGATGTCGCGATCGAACGCCTCGCCCTTTTCCCGATAGGTGCGGGCGAAGGCCTCGTCGCCGGTGATGATGAAGCCGCGCACCGCCGCCTGCTGCTCGTTGATCAGGGTCTCGGTGTGGGCGGCGAACTTGGCCAGCTTGAAGCTGCGCTCCACCGCCACCGCGTTGTCGCGGATGACATTCAGGCAGGCGAAGACCACCCCGCTGGCGACGAAGAAGGCGCTGATCAGCGCCACGAACGTCAGAACGATCTTCCCGGTGATTTTCATGCGGATCACGGCCGGCCCTCGAAGCAATGCGATCGAACAAATCCGATCTTGCCGCCGACGATTTGAATGTATTTTGTTACTTAAAGGTTTATGTCGGCATTTATACTGCGCAGTATGCGAATATAAGAGAGCATATAACGACGATATACATTACACAGTAGTGTCATATTTCGAGATGTGCATCGAAGTGAGCATGAGTATGCTTTTAAACGACGCGGCATCTTCCTGGGAAGATTGCTTCTCCAGGTCGATGGCTGAGGCTGATTGAAGGCGCCTGAAGCTTGGCTGTCTCGACGCCCTTAAGGCAGCACGGCGGGCCAAGTCGGCGCAAGCCGCCGGCGAGTTTGATGTTTCGCATTGAAAAGTATGGGGTTTTCAGACAACTCGGCCGGTCGGGCCGTAGTTCGCGGAGCGTCTTTCCGCATGCTTCTGGCAGCATTTGTGCGGAAAACCGCATCGCCTCGTTCGGCGAAGGAGAGGGTCGAGGCCCGCGCCTAGCTCAGGACCAGTCCGCCTTGGCCCCGTCGGGCAATCAGGTCGCCGATGGTGGTGAACAGGGTCGACAGGTCGACGGGCTTGCGGATGACGTCGTCGGCGCCGGCGGCCTGGCAGTCGGCCTCCAGGGTCAGGCCGCTGTCGGCGGTGACCACGATCACCGGCAGTCTGGCCTTGGCGTCGGTGCGGGTGCGGATTTCGCGGATGGCGGTCAGGCCGTCCATGCCGGGCATGCGCAGGTCCATCAGGATCAGGTCGTAGGCGTTGGCGTCGATCATCGCCAGGCCGGACGGGCCGTCCTCGGCCTCGTCCATCTCGACGCCGCCGGCCCGCAGCATCTCGGCGATGACGCGGCGGTTCATCTGATTGTCCTCGACGAACAGCACCCGCATCGCGGAAGGATCCCCGGCTTTCCTGGCGTTAGGCGTCTAACCTAGGTCAAACAATAGTTTAGACGGCGTTCAGGCCGTGGCAATCGTCCTGGCGTCGCGATCGTCCGGCGCCTGCGTTTCGAGCAGGGCGGCCAGGGCCTCGACGAGCCCGGCGGCGGTCACCGGCTTGCGCACGATCAGGGCGGCGCCGGCCTGACGTAGGGCGGTCTCCTGGTCGTCGTCGCCCTGCGCCAGCAGCACCGCGATCGGGGCCGGGGCCAGGGCGTCGCGCAGCGCGCTCATCGCCGCCCGGCGCGCGTCGAGATCCTCGCCCAGCTCGGCCGCCTCGACCAGCGCCAGGTCGAAGCGCTCGTTCCGGGCCGCGTCCAGGGCCTCCTGACGGCCGGCGACGGCGCGAAGCTCGCGGACCTTGGGACGCAGCACGCCGGCGATCACCGACCGCGTCAGGGGATTGGGATCGCAGAACAGCAGGCCGCAATCCCGCAGCCCGGGCGCGCCCTGGGCCGAGGCCGTCGCGACCGCCCGTTCCAGCGGCAGGTCGACGGTGGCGGTCGTGCCGACGCCCACCGTGCTGTCCAGGCGGATCTCGCCGCCCATGGCGTCCACCAGCCGGCGGCAGATCGCCAGGCCCAGCCCGGCCCCGCCATGGGCCCGGGTGCGGCTGGAATCGACCTGGCCGAACGGCTCGAACACCTCGGCCAGCTTCTCGGGCGGGATGCCGGCCCCGGTGTCGGCGACCTGGAGGATCAGCCGCTCGCCAATCTGTCCTTGGCCGGCGGGGCCGGGCTCGACCGACGCCGACAGCCGCACCGTCCCCTGGTCGGTGAACTTCACGGCGTTGGACAGCAGGGCGAACAGGATCTGGCGCAGGCGGCCCGCGTCCTCGACGATCCGGCCGGGCGCCTGGGCGTGGTCGCAGGTCAGGGCCAGGCCCTTGGCGGCGGCCTTGTCCGACCACAGATGCACAGCCTCGCGGCCCAGCCTGGGCAGGTCGAAGGCGGTGCGGTTCAGGGTGACGCCGTCGGTCTCGATCCGCGCCATGTCCAGGATGTCGTCGACCAGGGCCCGCATGGTCTCGGCCCCGGCGTTCACCACGGCGACCCGGTCGCGCAGCTTGGGGTCCAGGTCGGGCTGGGCCAGCACCACCTCGGTCATGCCCAGGATGCCGTTCAGCGGGGTGCGCATCTCGTGGCTGGTGTTGGCCAGGAACTCGGTCCGGGCCCGCACGGCCTTGGCCAGCGCCTGGTTGGCCTGGCGCAGCCGCTCGTTGGCGGCGCGGGCCAGGTTGCGGCCGCGACGCACGCCCAGGACCGCCGCCAGCAGGCCGGCGGCGACCAGCAAGGCGCCGACCAGCAGCAGGGTGACGACCAGGTTGCGGGCCCGCGCCAGCTTGATGTCGCGCTCCAACTGGCCGGCCTTGAGCTGGGCGATGCGCGAGGCCTGGTTGGCGTAGTCGAACTGGGCGGCCATCAGGGCGGCGTTGGTCGAGGCGGCCAGGGCCTGGCCCTGGTCGTCCAGCCGCTTGAACGCCTCCAGGTGGTCCAGGGCCAGCTGGGTCTGGCCCAACTGCTTGTACGTCTTGTAGGCGGCGGAATGCAGGTCGGCGTAGTCGGGGCCTGTGGTCTTGAGGTCCACGCCGTCGAACAGCGGGGCCAGCACCTGGGCGGCGGCCTTGGGGCGCCCCCGCGCCAGCTCCACCTGCACCGTGGCCTTCATCACCGAACGCTGGGCGCCCTGGGCGTCGGTCAGCGGGCGCAGCAGGGCGTTGGCGGCGTCGATCAGGCTCTTGGCGGTGTCGGGATGACCGTTGTGCGCCTCGGCTATGGCCTGGTTGGCCACGATCCGGGCCTCCAGCTGCGGGCTGCCCATCTGGCGGGCGATCTTGCGGGCCTTCTCGAACTCGGGGACCGCCCGGCCGTACTGCTCGTCCGACATCAGGGCGTTGCCGATGTTGTTGGCCGCGCTCAGCTGCAGCAGCTGGTCGGCGGGATAGGCCTCGGCCGACTGGGCGTAGTAGTGCAGCACCTTCTTGTAGTCGTGGGCGTCCTGGTAGATCGAGCCGATGTTCTGCAGGGCCACGGCCTGGCCGCGCGGATGGCCGGCCTTGCCGAAGATGCGGTAGGCGGCCTGGAAGTCGCGCAGCGCCGACTGGACCTGGCCACGATCGGCCTCCAGCGCGGCCTGGGTCATCACCAGGTCGCCGTGCAGCTTGGTGTTCGGGACCTTCCGGGCGGCGACCGCCAGACCGGCGGCGATCACCGGCGCGGCCTCGTCGGAACGATTGAGCCGCAGCAGCGCCTCGCCCTGCAGCCACTGGGCGGCGGCGATCTCCTGGTCGCGATGCGGACCCGCGTCGGCCTTGGCCATGGCCAGGGCCTGGCTCGACAAGGTCAGGGCGGCGGCTGGATCGCCCATCATGGCGTCCTTGGCGGCGGCCAGCTGCTTGTCGATGGGGCTGGGAGGCTTGGCGACGGGATCGGCGGCGCCGGCGGCCAGGGGCGCGGCGACCAGCAAGGCGGCAAGCGCCGCCGCCGACCAAATCCGTGTCCTGCCGACCATGCACCCGCCCGATTTTTCGCCGACGTGTCGCGAACGCTCCAAGGAGTTGTCGCGGGCGCGTGGAGAATTCGTAAACCGTGACGATAGCAGGCCTGGGGCAGACCTCCCGCCGCGACCGGACGTCGCATGTTGACAGCAGGCTGTCAGCAGGAGCCGCCTAAGGTCCCGGACGTTGATCCACGAAGGAGAGCGCCATGACCGACCTGCCCCTCAAGGCTCGCTGCCACTGCGGCGCCACCCAGTTCGAGGTGACCCAGGCGCCGACCGAACTGGCCGACTGCAACTGCTCGTTCTGTTCTCGGCGCGGGGCGCTGCACGCCTACTACAAGCCGGCCCAGTTCAAGCTGACCACGGCCCGCGACCGGGTCGCGACCTACCAATGGGGCCACTACATCGGCCAGCATCACCACTGCGCCATCTGCGGCTGCCCGACCTATTCGGAGTTCCCCAGCTTCGACAGCGGCCAGCCGGACTTCGACGACCCCCGGATCAGCATCAACGCCCGCCTGTTCGTCGACTTCGACTGGTCGGCGCTGCCGGTGCGCAAGCACGACGGCAAGGCCTACTGATCGCCGATCCTGCCGCTCGGCATCGCCTAGCGCCTGTAAAAAGTATTTGACAGGCAGCTCATGTCTGTAAAATACTTTTTACAGGCAAGGGAGCGAGCGACATGTCCATCGAGAAGCGACAGAAGGCCATCTGGGTGGCGCTGGGCCTGGCGGTCCTCGCGGCGCTGGGCGCCGGCGTCCTGGCCAGCCTGCTGATCCAGAAAGGTCCCGGCCATCTGCCGTTGAGCCTCGTCATCCTGGCCTGCGCCGTGCTGATCGGGGCGGTCGTCCTGGCGACCGTGCCCTGGTGGCGAAAGCTGGACGACATGGCGCGGGATGCTCACCTGACCTCCTGGTACTGGGGCGCATCGTTCGGCGGCGGGGTCGCGCTCTTGGCGGCCGCAGCGATCGACGGGCAGGGGCCGCTCTTCCAGGGCGCCATCCTGGTGTTCGGGGCCCAGGCCCTCGCCTATATCCTCTGCTGGCTGGGCTGGTGGGCGCTGCGCCGGCCGAGGGCCTCGTGAAGAACCGCCTGCGCGAGGAGCGCGTGGCCCGCGGCTGGAGCCAGGGCGAACTGGCGGATCGGGCGGACGCCTCCCGCCAGACGATCAACGCCATCGAGGCCGACAAGTACGACCCGTCCCTGCCGCTGGCCTTCCGCCTGGCCGCGCTGTTCGACCTGCCGGTGGAAGGGCTGTTCTTCAATCCGTTCAAGGCGGAGGGGGCGGACTAAGCGCCGTCCTTCCGCTGCGGGGGAAGGATCTAGGCCGCCTTGCCGAACGCCTCGACCGCGTCCTTCAGCAGGTCTGGATTGATCGGCTTGTTCAGCACCGTGATCCCCTCGAACCCGGGCCTGGGCAGGGCGCCGTAGCCGGTGGCGAACACGAACGGGATGCCGGCCGCCCGCAGCCGTTCGGCGACCGGGAAGACCATCGTCCCGCCGATATTGACGTCCAGCACCGCCCCGTCCAGCGCCGGCGGCGGCGCGGCCGCGTCCTTCAGATAGGCCAGGGCGTCGTCGACCGCGCCGAACGAGCCGGAGATCTGGCAGCCGAAGTCGGTCAGCAGGTCCTCGACCATCAGGGCCACCAGGGCCTCGTCCTCGACGATCATGATGCGGGGAGCGTTCTGGGGAGAATTCAGGGCGGCGGTCATGCGGACGTCCTCGTGACGGGGCCCGCGACGATCCGGTCCGACAACGGCACGCGCAGGAGGTAGGTCAGGCCCTTGGGCTGGTAGGTCAGCTTGGCCTCGCCGGCCAGGTCGCGGGCCACGCCGCGCTCCAGCAGGCGGGTCCCGAAGCCCTGGCGCTTGGGCGCGAACACCGGGGGACCGCCGCGCTCGACCCATTCCAGGGCCAGGCTGGGCACGCCGTGCACGTCCTCCACCCGCCAGACCACGGTGACCTGGCCGCTGATCGCCGTCAGCGCCCCGTGCTTGGCGGCGTTGACCATCAGCTCGTGCAGGGTCATGTGCATCGCCACCGCCGTCTCCGGGGTCAGGGCGATGGCCGGGCCGCGGGCGGTGAAGCGCGGATCGGCCAGGCCGCCGAACGGCTCCAGCGCCGCCTCCAGCACGTCGCGCAGGTCGGTGCGGCCCCAGCCCTGGCGGGTCAGCAGTTCGTGGGCCCGCGACAGGCCCATCAGCCGCGACTCGAACGAGTCGGCGAAGTCCGCGGGCGAGGGGGCGTTGCGCAGGGTCTGGCGGGCGATCGACTGCACCGAGGCCAGGGTGTTCTTCACCCGGTGGTCCAGCTCGCGCAGCAGGAAGGTGCGGCGGTCCAGGGCCTCGTTCAGCGAGGCGTAGAGGTTGGCGTTCTCGATCGCCGCCGCCGTGGCCCGGGCCATGGTCTCCAGCCTGATCACCGTGTCGGCCGAGGGCGTCTGGCCGACCGCCCAGTAGGCGCCGATCGCGGCGATCGGGTCCTTGGCGCGCACCGGCGTGATCACCAGGCTTTTGACGAAGGTCGGGCGGTAGGCGTCGTGCGGGATGCGGTCGTCGGCGTAGATGTCGGGGATCACCACCGTCTGGCCGTGCAGCATGGCCCAGCCGGAGATGCAGGCGCTCATCGGGAAGCGCTGGCCCTTCCACATCGGGCCGATGGCGTCCTCGTCCAGGTACCAGCACAGGTCGCCGTCGCGCAGCACGAAGCACACGCCGTCGGCCCCGGAGATGCGCCGGGCGGCCGAGCGCACGACCGCGGCGACCTCCTCGATCGTCCGCGTGGCCGACAACGCCTCGATCGTCTCGACCAGTGTGATCAGGGCGGCGTGGTCAGCCTGTTCCGAACGTTCCGCGTTCGCGACGTTAAGCAATCTTGGAATTCCCGATACACGTGTCCCTTCGCCAGCCTACCAGCGAGGGGGGGCGCGACAAGGTGGAGGCGGGTGCTCGGCGCGCGGCGCGCGCGGCCATCCGGAACGCCCGGACGGCGCGCGCCGCTCAGTTGGCGGGAAGATCCTCAATGACTTCAAGGCGCGTGGCGTTGGGACCCCGGGTCAACTCCCGCGACAATCGGTCGCTGTCCAGCGCGCCCTCCCACTTGGCCACCACCAGCGTGGCCACGCCGTTGCCGACGAAGTTGGTCAGGGCCCGGCACTCGCTCATGAACCGGTCGATCCCGACCAGCACGGCCAGGGCGGCGATGGGGATGTCGGGGACCACGGCCAGGGTGGCGGCCAGGGTGATGAAGCCCGCCCCCGTCACCCCGCTGGCCCCCTTGGAGGTCAGCATGGCCACGCCCAGCAGGGCGGCCATCTGCATGAAGCTGAGATGGGTGTTGGTGGCCTGGGCCAGGAACAGGGTGGCCAGGGTCATGTAGATGTTGGTGCCGTCGAGGTTGAAGCTGTAGCCGGTGGGCACCACCAGGCCGACGACGGACTTCCTGGCGCCCAGGCGCTCCAGCTTCTCGATCAGCTGGGGCAGGGCGCTTTCCGACGAGCTGGTGCCCAGCACGATCAGCAGCTCCTCGCGGATATAGGCCAGGAACTTCAGGATCGAGAAGCCGCTGGCCCAGGCGATCGCCCCCAGCACCACCAGCACGAAGATCAGGGCGGTGACGTAGAAGGTGGCCACCAGGGCGCCCAGCTGGATCAGGCTGGCCACGCCGTACTTGCCGATCGTGAAGCCCATGGCCCCGAACGCGCCCAGCGGCGCCAGCTTGACCACCACGTGGATGATCCCGAAGAACAGCTTGGCCATGTCGCTCATCGCCGCCGCCGCCCGGTCGCCGAACGGGCCCATGCGCGTGCAGGCGAAGCCGGTCAGGATGGCGATCAGCAGCACCTGCAGCAGGTTGCCCTCGGCGAACGCCCCGAAGAAGGTGTCGGGGATCAGGTGCAGCAGGTAGGGGACCAGCCCCTCGCCGTGATGGGCCTTCTCCAGGTAGCCGGCGGCGATCTTGGGATCCAGGTGCGCGGGGTCGATGTTGAAGCCGCGGCCTGGCTGCAGGATGTGGCCGACGATCAGCCCGACCAGCAGCGCCAGGGTCGAGACCACCTCGAAATAGACCAGGGCCTTCACCCCGACCCGCCCGAACGCCTTGATGTCGCCCATGTGGGCGATGCCGCTGGCCACGGTCAGGAAGATCACCGGGGCGATCACCAGCTTGACCAGCTTGATGAACGCATCGCCCAGGGGCTTCAGCGCCACCCCGACGTCGGGCCACAGCGCCCCGACCAGCACCCCCAGGGCGATGCCGATCAGCACCTGGACATAGAGCGTCTTCAACGGCCGCAGCAGACCCATGCCCGTTCCCCTTTGACGCCCCCCGGCGCCGCTTTTCCGCCCCGGGGTTCGCACGCCCGGAAACTTGCGCTATGGACCCGAAGCCCGCGCAACGCGGCCCGGTAGCTCAGCAGGATAGAGCAGCGCTTTCCTAAAGCGAAGGTCAGGGGTTCGAGTCCCTTCCGGGCCGCCATTTAACTGTCGAAACCAGTTAGAACTGGCGCAATCCCAGCTAAGAGTGGCGCACACGCACCCCTTTGGTGCCATCCGCGGTCCGCATGACAGATGACCCCGTAGGTCGTCAGCGCTAGCTGCTCGGCCCAATAGCCATCGCTAGGATGGGAAGGCATCTGCGCTCATGCGCGGTGTCGCGGACGTCGGCCGCTCGCGCAGCTATAAAGACAGCGTTAGGCATTGAATTGATTTCATATTTGAGTTGTTGTAGTATTGGGGGCGACACCCCATGGGGTGTCACTTACGGGGTCGAGCCCGGGTGGTCTATGTTTGCGTATTCCCAAAAAATAATACTTGGGACTCCGCAATAACAACTTGCGAAAATCGCTCCAGCAGAAACGGCCGAATCCCTCGCCATTAACGGCGAGTTGGACTGCGATCGCCGCTTCTCAGAGAAGGAGCTCGACTGATGTGGCCACCTTAAAGCGCATTAAAATCTGAGACTTAGCTCAGAACGAAAACAAGCCCGAGACCGTGGGGTCTGGGCTCGGTTTCGGGATTGAAGCTCAATCCTATCGTGTGGCGCGATAGCTGATCTTCCCCGCATCGAGCCAACAAGTCAACTGCGCGCCCTGCGACGCAGAACCCTGGTGCTTGGGCTGATTTCACCCGCATTGAAATCGAAGGAGATCACGATGGATCACTTCCGTCGGCGCTACCGCTCGGCCTCGCCGCAGCGACGAACCACGCTTGACGACGCTTTGCTCAGGACTGTTTGCGAATGCAAAAAACCACGGTGCTGGAAATGCCTTACGGCCTTGGCGACCCTGGTGCTCACTGAGTCCGGCGCGCCTATCCGGACAGTTGTCACCGGTCGGCGACATCAAGTTACGGGCGTCTACGCCAGCCGGAAGGCCGGCCGAGCATTGCCCTACGAGAGCATGAATGAACGCGCGTTCTTCATGCATAGCGAGGTCGACACCAACGTCCTCGACTTTCGCGCCCAGCCCTTCCGCTTGGAATTTACCGTGGGAGATCGGCCGCGCGCTTACATCGTCGACTGCGTAAGGCAGTTGTCCTGCGGTGCGATCGAGCTCATCGAAGTCAAAAACGATCGTCGAGCACTGAGAGATCTCGACTATCAGCTCAAGCTCCTGTGCGTGCGCGCGATCTGCGAGCAGGTTGGCTGGCGGTTTCGGATCGTTCTAAAGCAGAGCTTGTTCGAACCCGAGCTTCGATACGCGAACATTCTGGACGTGCAGTCCTGGAAGCTCACTGACTATAACGAAACCGACGTTTTCTGCGTGGTCGATCATCTCGACCGCCACGGTCCCAGTCCTGTTGGCCGGCTGACCGAGCTGATCGGCGGACCGCTGGTCGGTGCGGCCAAGCTCAAAGCCATGATGGTCGGGCGGATTGTGCGCCTGGACCTCTCCAAGCCCCTTACTCCCCAAACCCCTGTCGAACGGGTCGCCCAAAGCCGCGACCGGGCGGAGGAATCCCAATGATCAATATCCAATTGAACGTCGGCGACCTCTGGGAGCTTGGCGGCGAGCGCCACTACTTCGAACAAGCCATGGGTGGTGGCTTCCTCTATTTCAGGAGCGAACGTTCAGGCGCGCCCTTCCAAATCCCGCTCGACAACGGCGAGGCGGTTTCGCCGACCGTTGACTGGTTGAAGGAGCAGTTTGCGATCGGCGCTGTGCGACGTCTCGACTCCGCGGTGGCGACAACGACCGCGCAGCAAATCGCCCAGGCGCGGGAAGACGATTTCGACGCGATTATGGAGAAGGACCCGAGAGCGCTTGTTCGGCAGATCGTACTGAAATCGCTCGATAGGATCCCAGCCTATTCGCGCAGCGACGACGGCATCCGGCGAGCGCTGGCGTCCATTTGGGCGGCAAAGCCTCGGCAACTGTCGGAACACCGCCCGCCCTCCCCAACGACCGTTCGCCGATGGCTGAAGGAGCGTGGATGTATTGATGCACGGTCCTTGAAGGCGATGGTGTCCATGTCGGGGCGGGTTCCCCGCGCGAAGAGGCTGCCAACCTTCGTTCACCGACGGCTCCACAGGACTGCCATGACCTACTGGTCAAGCGCGGCGCTGACTGTCCGCGGTGCCTTCGATTTTCTTAAATGGCGCCTGATCGAGATCAACAGATGGCTGGCGGAGCGGAAATTGCCGGCCGTTCCACTTCCATCCTCGGAGACCTTCAGAAAGCACGTTCGCTTCACGGAGTGCTTCGACACCGTCGCGGCAAAATATGGACTCAAGGAGGCCAACAATCGCTTCAAGGCCTGCGGAACGGGGCTAGTTGCGCATCGCCCTTTGTTGCTGGGTGCGATGGATCACACGAGGGCCGATTTCTTCGTTGTGGTCGACGTGGATGGCTGGCGGTTGCTTGGACGCCCCTGGCTGACGGTCCTGATCGACGTCTACTCCAGATGTGTTGTCGGTTGGGTGCTGAGCTTCGAACCCCCGTCGCTCTATTCCATCACCGAATGCATCAAACGCGCCAACCGACCAAAAATTCAAATGCTGAGCGGCGTCGCAGCCAATGCGCAGTTGGTCGACATCTACGGCAAGCTTGACGAGATCGTCGTCGACAATGGCTGGGAGTTCATCGGCACATCGTTTGAGTCCGCGATGACGGATGTGGGCACCAGCATTCGATGGGCGCCGGTGAAATCTCCGACCTACAAAGCCATAGTCGAGCGGTTCTTCGGCACCCTCAACACCTTGCTGCACCAGAGGTTGCCCGGTGGAACCTTCCCAATAGCGCAAATGCGCGCTTGGGAGCTGGATCCGAGGAAGGACGCAGTGCTGACGCTTGACCAAGCCGAAGCGCTGCTCGCCTCCGCCGTCGCGGTCTATCACCAAGAGCTCCACAGAACCCTGGGGGACACCCCGTTGAACGTCTGGACGAAGGGCGTTCGCGCCCAAGGCGGCGTGCAGGTAATCGGTGACGATCGGCTGCTCGAAAAGATGGTTGGCGCTCACACTGACCGAACACTTTCGAGATCAGGCATTTCTCTCTTCGGACTTCAGTATCATGCACCTGCGTTAGTCGGGCCGCTGCTTGAGCAGTTGGCGGGACGAGAGCCGTCGCGGCGACGTCGCGAAGGGTCTGCAACAGCCAAAGTCACGGTGAAGTACAATCCCGCTAACCTCGGCGAGGTGCATATCTGGAATCGAGTGGCTGGCACGTTTGAGACCCTGCCCTGCACAGACCCAGACTATGCCGGCGGGCTCTCAAAATGGCGGCACGAGCGCATCCAGGAATGGGAGCGCGAGGTTGTCTGCGTTGATGAGGATGATCGGCGTGAGCGCAGGCTGGCCCTCCGTAGCCAGATCGAAGGCGCGTCATCCGCGAAAGCGATCGCCCGCGATAAGGCGAAGTTGGCGCGTCTGCTTTCGTCACCTCGCATCGAGCAGATCGCCAGCGGTCATCTCCGCGTCGCATATGCCCAGCCTCGCCACGACGGGATGGCGCCGACCATTCCTACGGCACCGCTGGCCCCTGAGCGGGCTGACGACCACGCTAAACCCGTAAGACCGGCACGAGGTCAGAGGCGGAGGAAGGTCGAAAAGGCATCATCCAAGGGGGCTTCCGTAGCGGTGGCCGTCGATTGGTCGCCCGGTGTGGCGGACGGCGGCGATTGGGAGAGCTTCCAATGATGCGCTTTGATTCTTCCGACTTGGCACCCCTCCACCGAACTGCGTCGGATCTCAACAGTCAGGTCGCCGACAAGATGGCCCGGTTCAAATCGGTCTTTTTCCCCTACCCGCCGCATGTCGCGATACATGACCGCTGCGACTACCTGCAACAGTTGGGTGTGCGTACTCGCGGCCAACCTCAAATGGGCTTGCGAGTCCTGGCCGTCACGGGCTCTGGGAAAAGTACGGCCGCCGAAGCCTATATGGCCCAGGTTGAAACGCGGCGGCCGAGAACTTCGACTTTCATCCCGATCCTCAAGGTGAATCTCGAGCGGGGAACGACGCCCAAGAAACTGATGATGTCGATCCTCGATCGCTTCGGGGATCCTTACGCTCCTCATGGGAACGAGTTGACGCTTAAGAGAAGGGTCTTCGCGTGCTTCGAGCGGTTTGGGACCGAACTCCTGATTGTCGACGAGATCCAGCACCTCAACTATCGAAACGGCATCAAAAACGACGTTACCGATACCCTGAAGGGGATGCTCGACGCAGGCGTCGTGCCGATGGTGTTTCTCGGCACAGAAGAGGCCGAAGGCATGTTCAAGCGAAACCTGCAGCTCAACGGTCGCTTGCTCCCGCCCTGTAAACTGCACCCTCTGAGTCCTGAAAGCGGAAGCGACCGGGCACTGTTTGCCGGCTTTGTCGCGAGGCTGGAACGGGTGGTGGTCGATCAGGGCATCTTGCCGGAGGGCTCAAACTTCAGCGAGGCCGGTTTGCTGCCGGGACTATTCGAAGTTTCGGCCGGCGTTGTCGGTCGTGTCTCTCGTCTGTTCCAAATCGCTCTTGAACGAGCCATCAGGCGCGAGGCGACCCTCTTAGAACCGTCGGACATCGCTTGGGCGGTCGATGCTTGGGCCATCGAGCAAGACTTTGCCAAGCGTAACCCGTTCACGGAGTTGCTAAATGCCTGACGGCGGCATCGCTCCACACGGAGTGCGCTCGATGGTGGGGAAGAGCTTGCTCTTCCCCCTTTCGCCCGAGCCCGGTGAAACCCTGCTTGGCTTCCTGGTTCGAAGCGCAGAGCACAACTACCTTCCGAGTCCGTCGCCCATCCTTAGCGACTTGGGCGTAAACCTTCACTTGAAGGGAGATTGCCTCGGTCGTCTGGCTGAAGACGTTCCACTTTTGGCGGAAGTGCTTGGGTTGTCGTTGGCAGACGTTCATCGCTTATGGGGAGCTGAGCCGCTTTCAGGTGGGCGGCGGCGGTTGGGCGGCGTCTGGCTTAGACCCAGCATGATTTTCAGCTCACACCGACGTTTGCCGCGAATGTTCGTCCCGAGTGGCGCAGACCAGGCGTTGTGGATGGTGCGCAATCTTGGCTTCTGTCCCGAGAGCTGGGAGCTGCTGGTCGATCGATGCCCGCGGCCGTGGTGTGGTCGGCGATTGACCTGGTGCTCGGCGAACTCTCTCCATCTTTGCGGCTTCTGTGGAGCCAGCGTTTCAGAAGCCGACCGACAGGTGGTCCCGAGAAAAGATCGCCGGGCGCTGGCTTGGCTGGCTGACCTGTTCGTTGAGGACGAAGAGCGGGTTTCTCGTTCCCTTCGTGAAATTCCACCCGCGTTTGTACTCGAGGGCGCGACCGAGGCATACGAGCTTGTCAGCGCCCTCGTCAAACCTATGCGGGGCCTTTCTAGATCCAAACAGGCCGGCAAAGCCTCGAATCTCGCTGACTTGGCCAGCGCCTGTAGGTTCGTGCTCGATTTCCCCCGATCAGTTTGGGATCTCCAACAACTCGATAAGGAGACTTGGCATAAATTTCGGTCTCAGATGCAGCTGGTAGCTCAGTACACGCCACAGACCGCTGTTGCTCGAGAAGTTAGAAGAATCCTTGAGTATGGGCATGCTCGGATTAGGTCGCCTCACCGGCCTTCCACGGAATCGATTTGGCTAACCATCAGCGCCGCCGCCAGACTTCTTAAGGTCGAGCGCTCAGGTGTTAGGGCGCTGATTGACGCTGGTTTGCTTCCTGCAATGAAGGATGGTGGAGGCGAAATACGAGAACATTCCGCGATACCACGAAACAGCGTGGTGGACCTCGATATCCGCATTCGAGAGAGAATTGGTTGGAAAAACTTCTGCTCAGAGTCGGGACTTCCGCAAATTGCCGCAGAGCAATTATTGGCGACCGGCCTGTTGCATTTAAAGGAGGATCTAGCGGTGTCCCACCTTTTCCGGGATCGCCAACTTGAGCGCGACAGTGCCTACAGTCTGTTGAATATGCGCTGGCCAAGTTTCTTAGACGAGCAAGAGGAGAGTAATTGGGTGCCGCTATCGCGCGTGATGCAGGGTGTCGGCGGTCGTGAAAAGCCGTGGGCGCGAATAATTCAAGCCGCCCTCAACGGCGATTTACCAGGAGGTGTGCGTAGAACGCACTTGGACACCAAACTTGTCGAACACTGCATTCATCCGATAACAGCGCGACGGTTGATAATGGGTGGGCCTTTCGCCCGCACCCCTTTTGATTTTCAAGACGGCGACTTAGGCGAACATTGGCGTCCTCACCTCTCCCCTGGCGAAACCGCGTTGCATCTCAACTGTACTGCGCAGGACATCACCTGGCTTAGGTCCTGCAAGATGCTGGAGCCGGTTAATGCCAAAGGGCGGCCGACCCACTACGTGCGTTCCGATGTTGAGGCTCTTGGTCGCGAATTGATTAGCACACGTGAAATCGCGGCCAGGCTCGGGCTAAAACCCGTCGATGTATGGCAAAGTTTGCAGAACCGGGCTTCGGGCGGTGCTTTTGGCCAAGGCTTCTACGAACGCGGGCTCGTGGAGCCCATTCTGTGCTCCCGGCACTAGGGGGCGATCCTGACTCATCACTGACCTTCGGAAGGTCGCTTCCGGGCAGTTGCGAGGTCGGGCGCGAGACCGCCGCCGGGAACGGGGAAACCTGACTCTTAGGCGACCTTGGGAAGGTCTGCTTCTAGGCGCTGACCGTAAGGTCCGGTTCCTGGAGCGCTCCTAATGTCTGCTCCTGGCGCTAGTCGCGCCTTACGCGCCATCGACGCTTACGAGTTTTGGTCTTCGCGCGCGGGGAAGCTCAGCATTGCGACCCGGGCCACGGTCTCCAGCTCCTCCCGCGTCGCTCCGTCCCGCGCCAGGATCGACATCCCGCTCTGGACGGTCTGAACAAAGCGGGCGAGGGCGTGAACGTCGGTTCCGGCCTGAAGCTCGCCGTCCGCGACACCTTGGCTCAATCGCGCCTTGAGCCGCTCAAGGCTGCCGAGGCGCGCCGCGCGAACCGTCTCGCCCAGACCAGCGTGGTCTTCGTCGCCGACCATCGACAAAGTCACCATGCAGCCCCGGGGCATGTCGCACAGCGAACCGGTCAAAGCGGCGGCGGAGTCCAGCAGCCACGCCGCCACGGCCTCGCGCGCCGTTGCGCCGGCCCGAAACCCGCCCCAGCCCATCTCGTCGTAAGTCCGACGGTAATAGTCGAGCGCTGCGCCATACAGCGCTTCCTTCGAGCCGAACGCCGCGTAAAGGCTGGGCGCACCGATCCCCATCGCTGCGATCAGGTCGGAGATGGACGTGGCCTCATAGCCCTTCTCCCAGAACAGCCGCGTCGCCTGCGCCAGCGCTGCCTCGCGGTCGAACGCACGCGGTCGACCGCGCCCCCGCCCGGACATTGCACCGCTTTCCGGATCTCGTCCTGAATTCTGCATCGATCGCTAGATAAGTCCCTTGAACCGGCCCGGCAACCTTCCCACTATTTGTGTATCGATCACTCTAGAAATGGACTCCGGACCGACATGACGAATTTGGCTGGCAAGCGCGCCCTGGTGACGGGCGCTTCCCGAGGCATCGGGGCCGCAATCGCCCTGGAACTGTCCGAACAGGGGGCGGACGTCGCGATCACCTACGAACGCGCCGCCGATAAGGCTGCGGACGTCGTGAGGCGCATAGAGGCCAAGGGCCGCAAAGCCGTCGCCATCAAGGCTGACAGCGCCGACGTCGCGGCGGTGAAGCAGTCGGTGGAAGCGGCGGTCGCCGCGCTCGGCGGTCTCGATATTCTGGTCAACAACGCCGCCATCGCCCGGTACGCGCCCTTCGCCGAGATCAGCCAGGAGGACGTCGACGCCTTGCTGGCGGTGAACGTGCGCTCGCCGATCTTCGCGGCCCAGGCGGCGATTCCACACCTGAAGGCCGGCGGTCGCGTCATCACCATCGGCTCGGCGGGCGCCGACCGCATCGTGGGCGATGCGGGCTCGGCCTATTACATGACCAAGTCAGCGCTGCAGTCGTTCAACCGGGGCCTCGCCCGTGAACTTGGTCCGCGCGACATCACCGTGAACCTGGTGCAACCGGGCTCGACCGACACCGACATGAACCCAGCCGACGGTGAGTTCTCCGATTTCCAGCGCTCGCTGATGCCGCTTGGCCGCTACGGCAAGCCTGAGGATGTGGCCGCCGCGGTCGCGTTCCTGGCCTCGCCCGCCGCGCGTCATATCACCGGGACGATCCTGAATGTCGACGGCGGCGCTCTGACCTAAAACAATGCGGTAGAGGGCGTTTCGCGCCCTCTACCGACCTCCGCCGGCTGTAAGCCGACTTGGGCGACGTCGGCTTTCCTCGCGTGCATGCACCCTTTGAGATGGGCGTGCCTTGGACCGACGTGGCGCAGCCGACTGCGGCTTGAGATTCTGATAAAAAAAGAACGCCGCGCTGTGAACGGTTCAGCCGTCTCGTGGCTGCCGCGGCGCTTCATTGGGTGAGAATTTAGAAACGATAGATTTCGATACTTTCCATTTATGTGGCGATGCCTCGCGGTCAAAGTGTCCTTGTCAAAACAACGGGGCGGCCGGGGAGCGGTCCTCCAAGCATCGAAGGACCCAGCCATGACCCAAGCCACTGCGACCCCGGGCGCTCGCCTGCTGAACGCCGCCGACCACACCCTGATCATGATCGACTACCAGTCGCAGATGGCCTTCGCGACCAAGTCGATTTCGGCGACGGAGCTGCGCAACAACGCCGGTCTGGTCGCAAGCGCCGCGGCCGGTTTCGGCGTTTCGACCATCCTGACCACCGTCGCCGAGAAAAGCTTCTCCGGGCCGATGTTCTCTGAGGTCACCGCGCCTTTCCCGGGCAAGGTCCTGCTGGATCGCACGTCGATGAACACCTGGGAGGACGAGGCGGTGATCGCCGAGGTCAACGCCATCGGCAAGTCGCGGATCGTCTTGGCCGGCCTGTGGACCTCGGTCTGCATCGTCGGTCCCGCGCTCTCGGCTCTGGACCAGGGCTTCGAGGTCTATGTGATCACCGACGCCAGCGGCGATGTCTCCACCGAGGCGCATGAGCGCGCGGTCTCGCGCATGATCCAGGCCGGCGCCCAGCCGATCACGTCGCTGCAATATCTGCTGGAGCTGCAGCGCGACTGGGCGCGCGGCGAGACCTACGACCTGACCACCGGGATCGCCCGTGAACGGGGCGGCGCCTACGGCCTTGGCATCACCTACGCCAAGACGATGTTCAACGCTTCTGAACAAGACGCGGCCGCCGCCTGACCCGATAGCGATGGGGGCGGCGCCAAGCCGCCCTCGTTTTGGAGCCCCGTCATGAAACCCTACCTCCTCTCGCTCGGCGCCGGGCTGCTCGTAGGCGTGATCTATTCCCTGCTCAATGTTCGCTCGCCCGCGCCGCCGGCCATCGCGCTGCTGGGGCTGCTCGGCATGTTGCTGGGCGAGCAGGCCGTTCCGATCGTCAAGCGGCTGGTGACCAAGGCGCCGGTCGTCGCCTACCTCAAGACCTCCGAATGCGCGGGTCGAGTTCTGGGTCCTCAAGGCATCGCCGCGGCCGGCCCAGAACCGCAGCCGCCGAAGAACCCGGCATGAGCCCGCTCGACCGTCGCCAAGCCATCGCCCTCGGCGCGGCCTTTCTTTCCAGTTCTGCTTTCGCTGAAAGGCGTCCCATGTCCGATCTGCTCCTCATCAACGGCAAGTTCACGACCCTTGATCGCAGCAATCCGCGCGCCGAGGCCGCCCTGGTCCGGGATGGCAAGTTCGCCGCCGTCGGCGAGGAAGGCGAGGTCCGCGCCGCCGCCGGCCCGAACCCGACGATCATCGACCTGAAGGGTCGGCGGGTGATCCCGGGCCTGATCGACAGCCACATGCACATCATCCGCGGCGGGCTGAACTACAACATGGAGCTGCGCTGGGACGGCGTGCCGACCCTGGCCGACGCCATGGCCATGCTGAAGAAGCAGGCGGCCAACACGCCGCCCCCGCAGTGGGTGCGCGTGGTCGGCGGCTTCACCGAGCACCAGTTCGTCGAGAAGCGCCTGCCGACCCTGGACGAGATCAACGCCGCCGCCCCCGAGACGCCGGTGTTCATCCTGCATCTCTACGACCGCGCCCTGCTCAACCGCGCCGCCCTGCGCGCCGTCGGCTACACCAAGGACACGCCCAACCCGCCCGGCGGCGAGATCCAGCGTGACGCCTCGGGCGAGCCCACCGGCCTGCTGCTGGCCCAGCCCAACGCGACCATCCTCTACGCCACCCTGGCCAAGGGCCCCAAGCTCCCGCCGGAATACCAGCTCAACTCCACCCGCCACTTCATGCGCGAGATGAACCGCCTGGGCGTGACCGGCGTGATCGACGCGGGCGGCGGTTTTCAGAACTATCCCGACGACTACGAGATCGTCGAAAAGCTGCACGCCGACGACCAGCTGACCCTGCGCATCAGCTACAACCTCTTCACCCAGAAGCCGAAGGCCGAGTTGTCGGACTTCCAGTCGTGGTCCAAGCAGGTCAAGCCGGGCCAGGGCGACGACAAGTACCGCCACAACGGCGCGGGCGAGATGCTGGTCTACAGCGCCGCCGACTTCGAGGACTTCCGCGTCGAGCGGCCTGAGATGCCGGCCAATATGGAAACAGACCTGGAGCCGGTGATCCGCCATCTGGTCGAGAACCGTTGGCCCTGGCGGCTGCACGCCACCTACGACCAGACCATCGATCGGGCGCTGGACGTCTACGAGAAGGTCAACAAGGACATGCCCTTCGACGGGCTGCACTGGTTCTTCGACCACGCCGAGACCATCAGCGACCGCAACATTGACCGCATCGCGGCCCTGGGCGGCGGCATCGCCGTGCAGCACCGCATGGCCTTCCAAGGCGAGTACTTCATCGACCGCTATGGGGCCAAGGCCGCCGAGGCGACGCCGCCGATCAACAAGATGCTGAAGGCCGGCGTCCCGGTGGGGGCCGGCACCGATGCCACCCGCGTGGCCAGCTATAATCCTTGGGTCTCCTTGAACTGGCTGGTGACCGGCAAGACGGTGGGCGGCACGCACCTCTATCCTCTGGCCAACCGCCTGGACCGCGAGGAGGCCTTGCGCCTGTGGACCACGGCCAACACCTGGTTCTCCAACGAGGAAGGCAAGAAGGGCCAGATCGCCGTTGGCCAACTGGCGGACTTGGCGGTGCTGGCCGACGACTACATGACCGTGCCCGAGGAGGAGATCCCGCACCTGTCGGCGGTCCTGACCCTGCTGGGCGGCAAGGTGGTCCATGGCCAGGGCGAGTATGACAAGCTGGCGCCCAGCCTGCCGCCGCCGATGCCCGACTGGTCGCCGGTGCGCACCTTCGGCGGCTACCAGGAGCGCTCGCGCGGTCACGCCCGCGCCCTGGCCTCGGCCTGCGGCTGCGCCAGCGGCTGCAATGTCCACGGCCACGACCACGCGTCGGCCTATACCCGGCAAGCCCCGGCCGCCGATGCGCGCTCGTTCTGGGGCGCCATGGGCTGCGGCTGCTGGGCGGTGTGATCATGACCACGCCCCAACCCATCGCCGCCCTGCTGCGCGGCCCGGCCTTTGGACCCATCGCGCGCGCCGTCCTCACCACGCCCTATTGGTTCGCCGGCCTCTACAAGTTGACCCATCTGCCCGATGCGCTGGGCGAGGCCGCCCATTTCGGCCTCAAGCCCGCCGGTCTGGTCGTGGCCTTGACGATCATCGTCCAGCTGGGCGGCTCGGTTCTGCTGATCCTGGGTCGGCTGGGCTGGCTAGCGGCCGGCGCCCTGGGCGTCTTCACCGGCTTGGCCACCCTGATCGCCCATCCCTATTGGACGGTTGAAGACCCGGCCGAGCGCTTCCACGCCCTGAACACCTTCCTGGAGCACATCGGCCTGATCGGCGGCTTCATGCTGGCGGCGGCTTTCATCGAGAAGGAGCGTGTCGCATGAGCCCGCGCCCGTTCCTGACCAAGGAGACCCACCTTGCCGGTTTGACCGGTGTGGGCATGGCCTTCGTCGGGGGCTATGTCGACGTGATCGGCTTCGTTTTGTTGTTCGGTCTGTTCGTCGCACACGCCACCGGCAATATCGTCATGCTGGGCGTGGGTCTGGCGGGCGACGCCGGCGGGCTCGCCACCAAGCTTCTGGCCCTGCCGGTGTTCATCGGCGCGGTGGCCGCCACCTATGCGCTGATCCGCTGGCGCAACACCCGAGGCCAGCCTTGCGAGGTTCTGGTCCTGGCCCTGCAGGCGGCTCTGCTGCTGGCCTTTATGCTGCTGACCGTGTGGGCGCTGCCCGCCGCCAGCGCCAACGCGCCGCCGGTCATGCTGGCCGGATTGACGGGGGTGGTCGCCATGGCGGTGCAGAACGTCGGCGCGCGTGTCGTCTTCGCCCATCTGGCGCCGACCACCATGATGACCGGCAACGTCACCCAGATCGCTATCGACCTGGTCGATCTCGCCATCGCCCGCGGCCGCCCGGACGAGGCGCTGAAGGCGCGGATCCGCAAGACCTGGCCGCCGGTCGCCGCCTTCGCGCTCGGCGCCATGGGCGGCGCGGTCGGGGTGCTGGTCGCCGGCGCCTGGAGCCTTGCGATGGGTGTTGTCGTGGTGGCGGTGCTGGCGGTCCTTCACGCCGTCCGGGGCGAGCGGTCATGAACCCGATCGCGATCGCTCTCGCCGCCGTCTTGGCCACCGCTGCGTTCAAGGCCGCCGGCGGTCGCGACGGCGACTTCGTGATGGCGATCATGCAGTACCGCTTTTGACGACGGCTTAAGCCACGGGTCGAACAGCATGACCAAGTCGAACCGTCTTCACTGGCATGGTCGAGGCGAAACCTGCAGCGAGGCCGCCGAATATCAAACTTGACGGGGCTTTACTGCGCTTAACGACACGACTTTGCGCGTCTCTCCTAGGCTGCCGGGTGAAATCATCATGGTGGAGACGACCCATGCAGTATGCCCAAAGCCTTTCAACAATGCGCCCAGCGAGCATGCCCGCGCGCCCTCCGGGCCTGATGACTTTCATGCCAACCGCCCGCGCGCGCCTCAATTCGGGCGTGGATGTCTTCGGCGACGGCCGTGGCCGGCAGATCAGGCAAGACCCGCCGGCGAGCGCGCAAAACGAGCGCTGGGCAGGTCTGCTCCCATGGCAGGTCAAACGGGTCCGTGACTATGTCGACGCGGACCTGCACGGCGCGATGTCGCCGAGGGCGGCGGCGGCTCATGCTCGTCTCAGCCCTGGCTACTTCTCCAGACGGTTTCGCCAGTCCTTTGGCGTCACATTCTCCAGATTCGTGGCGGCTCGGCGCGTCGAACGCGCGCGCGGCCTCTTGGTCGGCGGCGCCGGCAAGCTTTGTGAGATAGCCTTGGCCTGCGGCTTTGCCGATCAGGCGCACTTTACGCGGACGTTCGGCAATCTCATGGGGTGCACACCGGGACGGTGGCGGCGCCAAGCCGCCGGGAGTCGATTGTCGGCCTAGCCGGCCGCCCGGGCGGCGCGGACGGCAGGCCCCTTCCTGGAAATCTTGAGCTTCATTTCGCTTTCTCGTGGCGCCGGCGCGCACGCGCTAGACGCTGTTCAGGCGCGGGGAGCCCCTTCAGTCATCTTCCGGAGTATCGACCATGACCACCAGCAACTGGACCCGTCGGCGCGCCTTGCGATCGGGCGCTAAAATGTTGGGCGCCGCCATGGCGACTTCGGCCGCCGCCTTCTCCGCCGCGCTCCAGACCGAGGGCTACGCCACCGTGCCCGGCGGTAGGATCTTTTGGCGAAAGTTCGGATCGGGCGGCAAGACGCCGTTGCTGACGCTGCACGGCGGTCCCGGATCGTCGCACAATTATCTGCTGCCGCTACAGGCCCTGGCCGACGAACGTCCGGTGATCTTTTACGATCAATTGGGCTGCGGCCGGGCGGACGCGCCGGGAGACGATAGCGTCTACTCGATCCAGCGCTCGGTCGATGAATTGGACGCCGTGCGCGCGGCCCTGGGTCTGGACCGGGTGGTTCTGCTCGGCCACTCGTGGGGTGCGTTGCTGGCCATCGAGTATCTTTGCCAAGGGCGGGGCAGGGGCGTCGACCGCCTGATCCTGAGCGGCGCCATGGCCAGCATTCCGCAGGTCATGGCTGGTTTTGATCGACTGTTCGCCACCATGCCTGAGGGCTGGAGCGACAAGATCCACGCCCTGGAAAAGGCGGGCAAGACAGCCACGCCCGAATATGCCGAGCTCGTCCAGAAGTTCTACGACACCTTCGTCCTGCGGGTTCCGCCTAGCCGGGAGGTGCTGGCGACGCTGGAGGCGCTTTCGAAGTCGCCGGCCTATCGCGTGCTCAACGGTCCCAACGAGTTCACCATCGTCGGCAAGATCAAGGACTGGGATCGTCGTAGAGACCTCAAGGCGATCACCCAGAAGACGCTGATCACCACCGGCGAATTCGACGAGATCACTCTCGATTGCCACGAGACCCTTCGCGACGGGATCGCTGGCAAGGCGCGCCTGGCGGTGATGACCGGATGCTCGCACCTGACGATGAACGAGAAGCCGGGGCAGTATAACGCCCTGCTGCGCGGCTTCATGAACGAGGCGTGAGGCCTCGCCGGCGAGACCACGGGCTCAGAGCTGCGGGCTTGCCTCGGCCCTGGCCAGCCGATCGGCCATCCGCACCAGATCGGCTAAGGACTCTGCCCCCATTTTCTTCATGACCTGGCTGCGGTGAAGCTTCACCGTGGCTTCGGTGATCGCGACGCGGTCGGCGACCTGCTTGTTCAGCAAGCCGGCCGCCACCAAGGCGAAAACCTGCCGCTCACGTTCGGAAAGGGTCTGGTGACGGGCGCGGAGCACCTGGTCGCCCTTGGCCTCTTCCCGGCGTTGCCGGTCCGAGGCCAAGGCCCTGTTCACGGCCTCCAGAAGATCCTGTTCGCGCACTGGCTTGGTCAGCACGTCCACCGCGCCGGCCTTCATCGCCCGAACCGCCATCTGGACGTCGACATGGCCGCTGATCAGTACGACCGACTGGGGTGCGCCGCTTCTGGCCAGAGCTTCCTGGAACTCCAGACCGCTGCGACCCGGCAGCCGAATGTCCAGAACGATGCAACCTGCCCGTTCCATCTGGCCGGAATCCAGAAACCCCTGCACGGACCCGTAGATTTCGGTCACCAGCCCCACGGATTGGAAGAGGCCGCGCAGGGCTTCGCGAACGCTTTCATCGTCGTCGATGACGGCGACGACGCGCTCGCCCTCGCCGTCCTTAGCCGTTGGAAACATCAACGCCGTATCCTTCCGCCAAGGGCAGGGTGAAACTGAACACGCTGCCACGCGACCCGTTGTTGCACGCCCAGATCCTGCCCCCGTGGGCTTCGATGATCGAGCGGCAGATTGAAAGTCCCATGCCGATCCCCTCGGCCTTGGTGCTGAAGAAGGCCTCGAATAGGCGTTCGGGGTCATCGGTCACCAGACCCGGTCCTGTGTCCGTGACCGTCACCATCGCGTCGCCGTCGCGGATCTCGGCGCGCACGGTCAGGCTTCGCGGGCTCTCGGCTGCGGCAGCCATAGCCTCGACGGCGTTCATGACCAGATTCAGCACGACCTGCTGCAACTGGGTGCTATCGCCTCGGATGGCGATGCCGAAATCGCCAAGCTGAGCTTTTGCGACAACGCCGTGGCGCCTGAATTCGCCCTGCAGCAGGTCAAGCACTACGGGAATGACCTCGTCCAGGCGCACCCGGTCCAAACGCGGCGCGGATTTGCGCGCCAGATTACGCAGGCTGGTGATGATGTCGCCCGCCCGATGCCCATCGCGCACGATGCGTTCGGCGGCCTGACGCGCCATGGCGAGATCCGGCGCATCTGCGTTCAGCCAGCGCAAGCACGCCCCGGCATTGGTGACGACCGCCATCAATGGCTGATTGACCTCGTGGGCGATCGACACCGCGAGTTCACCCATGGTCGTCATCCGCGTCATATGGGCCAGTCCATTCTGGCTTTGCCGGAGGTTCTCCTCCGCCCGTTTGCGGTTTTCGATGTCGACATTGACGCCGAACCATTGTGTGAGGTTGCCGGCGCTGTCGAAGAACGGGCACGCCCGGATCAGGAACCAGCGATATTGGCCGTCCGCCCGCAGCAGGCGCAGCTCGGCTTCTCCAGGCGTTCCAGCGGCGATGATCTGGCCCCACAACTCCATGATCGGGTCTCGGTCATCGGGATGTATGTAGTTGGCGAAGCCATAACCCAGGACGTCTTCGAGCTGCGCGCCCGCGTAGTCGAGGTACTGCTGGCTCCAGAATGTCGTAGCTCCGTTCCCGTCGGACGACCACGTCAAGCCGGGGATCGACGAGAGGATCTGTTGCAGATGGCGCTCGCTGTCGCGGAGCGCCGCCTCGCTGTCGCGCAGCGCGTCCTGCGCATCCTTCCTGTCTTCGATGTCGATATTGACGCCAAACCATTCGGTGAGCTGTCCTGCGTCGTCGAAGGAGGGGCTCGCTCGAAAGAGCATCCAGTGATAGCTGCCGTCCGCCCTCCGTAGGCGTGCCTCGTGCTCGTTCGCGACACCCCGGGCCATGGCGGACTCCCATGCGCCAAGCAGTCCCGCGACGTCTTCGGGATGGATCGCGCTCATCCATCCGCCGGACAGCGCCGGCTCGGCCCCCTGGCCGATGTAATCGAGATACTGCTGGCTCAGGAACGTGATGGCGCCGTCCGCGTCGGCCGACCAGACAAGGCCGGGGACCGCATTGATGATGTGCTCAAGCCGGCGCTCGTTGCCCCGAAGCGCGGCCTCGCTGGCGCGCAAAGCCTCCTCTGCTCGCTTTCTGTCCTCAATATCGACAACGATGCCGTACCATTTGAGAACGTTTCCATCGTTGTCCAACAGCGGGCTTTGGCGAAGTGTGAACCACCTGTATTCGCCATCGCGGCCCCTCATGCGGCCTTCCGCCTCCCTAGGCCGCTTTGAAACGACGATCTCGTCCCAGACGGAGCGCAGATGCTCCACGTCTTCGGGATGAAAAAGCCGATAGTAGCCTTCGCCCTCGATCTCCTCGAAGGCGACGCCCGCAAAATCCAGGAAGGGTTGGTTCCACGAATCCAGCATGCCATCGGGTCTTGTCGACCAGACCATGGCGGGGATGGTGCTGATCGTAAGGCTTAGCGCCTGCTCGCTTTGCCGTAGCGCCGCCTCGCTGGCCTTGAGGGCCTCCTCGGTGCGCTTGAGGTCCTCGATATCCAGATCGACCCCGAACCACCGAACGGTTCCGTTCGCGTCGGCAAACTTCTGGCCGGCGAAATAGAACCATCGATACTCTCCGTCGAACCGCCGGATCCGAGCCTGTGCGAGCGAGGTGTCCTTGTCTTGAGCCTGGAGCCAGGCCTCCATCAAGCTGTCCACGTCGTCGGGGTGGATCACGTTGGCGAAGCCGAAGTCCAGGACCTCTTCGGCGGGAAGACCGACGAAGTCCAAGTACCTCTGGTTCACGAAGTCGGCGCTGCCGCCGGCTTGGGCGGACCAGATCAGGACCGGAAGCGAATCCAGGATAAGGCTGACATTGCGCTCGCTCGCCACCACCGCGGCMTCGGCGCATTTGCGATCCTCAATGTCTAGGTTGACGCCATACCAGCGTACGACCTCTCCGTCGGCGTTCAGCAAAGGGCTGCAGCGGCAGATCAGCCAGCGATACTCGCCATCGGCCCGACGTGACCGGCCCTCGATGTCGCCGCCGGCCTTGGAGGCCATCATGACCTGCCATTCGGCCACCATTCGGTCGACGTCGTCGGGATGGAACTGCGCCAGGAACCCCGTTCCCGCCAGCTCTTCAGCGGGCAGCCCGATAAAATCGATGAACTGCTTGTTGAACATGTCGGCGTAGCCTTCGGCCGTGGTCGACCAAGCCATGCCGGGGATAGTGTCGAGCATCAGGCTCAGCGCCCGCTCGCTCTCGCGCAGGGCCGCCTCGCTGGCCCGCAGCGCGTCCTCAGCCCGCTGCAGATCCTCGATGTCGATGTTGCAGCCGAACCATCGCACGACGCCGTTGGCGTCGGTGAGCTTACGGCCCGCGAAATAGAACCAGCGGTACTGGCCGTCGGCGCCACGGATGCGCCCCTTCAGCGAGGTCTGGTCGCTGTGGGCCAGATCCCGTGTCCAGATCTCGACCATGCCCGCCACGTCGTCGGGGTGATAGAGATCCAGGAAGCCCCATTCCAGGATCTTGTCGGCCGGTTCTCCGGCGTACTCACGCCAGCTTTGATTGATGAAATCGGCGCTGCCGTCGGGCCGTGCGGACCAGACCAGGACCGGCAGCGAATTGATGATCAGGTTGAGGTTCTGCTCGCTCGCTAGCAGGGCGGCCTGGGTCTCCTTGAGCGCTGTCTCGGCGCGCTTGCGATCCTCGATGTCCGTACCCGCTCCGTACCACTTGATGACGTTGCCATCCGCGTCGAACAGCGGGTTCTGCCGCAGCACGAACCAGCGGTACTCGCCATCGGCGCGCCGGATGCGGCCCTCGACATCGCGGGGACGCTTGGTGGCCATGATCTCCTGCCACGAAGCCAGCAGGTGAGCGGTGTCGTCTGGGTGGAAGATCGGCCAGAAGCCCTGGCCGCCGATCTCCTCGGCCGTCCATCCGACATAGTCGACGAAATTCTGATTACAGAAGTCGATCAGTCCGTCCGCCGTCGTCGACCAGGCCATGGTCGGGATGGTGTTGATGGTCAGATGAAGCCGCCATTCGCTTTCCGCCAAGGCCGCCTCGGAAAGGGGCTTGTCGCGAAAGTCCGCGGGCGGCCGCCGGTCGCTCAGTTCACGCATCTCGCGGCACGCCAGGCCGGCCTGTGACGCGGCGAGCTTGAGCTTCGAAAGCTCCATCCGATCCGGGAAGGCGGCGCGGCGCGCGCCGGCCAGGATCACACCAATGCTGGCGTTTCCGCCCAACGGGCATTGGACGACCGACATCGCCTCGCCGCCGATCGTCTGCCTGGCCCCGGACGTCTCGATGGCGGATCCGCTTTCCAAGGCGGCGCGGATGTCTTCAGGCTGGCATGTCTCGCCGAACGCTGGAGCCACGCGCAGGAAGACGTGCGTGGTGTCGTTGAATCGCAGGCCCACGAAATCCAGGGCGAGCATGTCGAGCAAGGTGTCGAGCACGCTTTCCGCGATGGAAGTGGGATCAAGTCCCTTCCAGGTTTCGGGCAGATGGCTCAGGCGCTCGATGTCGCGATGGAGCTGTTCCAGAGTCTGATCTTTCGGTGATCTGGGGCATGACGTGCGAGGGCGCCGCAAAGGAGCCCTGGCCTGTCTCTCCCACGCAGTTCAACCTAACGAAATCGAAGTTCGCGTTCCATCTCAACCAAGGTCTAGCCGTACTCGACGATAGGTTAGGGCGGAAAGTGATTGGTCGTCAGCACGATGGCGCGCGCTGCGGGTTCGCGTCGACACGTCGTGCCAAGGCGCCAGAGCGGCCAAGGTGATGCAAGGCGCTAGGCCCAGCTAGACGAACGTCGAGCAGGACGCGTCCTACGGAGAGAGAAGCGCGACCATGGACGAATTGAACCCGTCCGACACGACACCCTAGCCTCGATGCACAATCAGAGGAGGGTGGCTTGTTGAACCTTTGGAAATCAATTCGCCACCGCCGCGATGCGGGCGGCGTGGATCTGCCGAACGGAGCCGCGTGCTCATGACCCACGCTCCCAGCTTCGCTTTCGGCGAATATCTCTTCATCCCGCGGCGCCAACTACTGCTGAAAAACGGCCAGGCCGTTCGCATCGGGTGCCGGGCCCTGGATCTGCTGACCGCCTTCGTTCAGCGTCCCGGCGAAGTGCTCAGCAAGCGCGAACTGCTCGAAGAGGCCTGGCCCAGCACCACGGTCGTTGAGGGAAATCTCAAGGTCCATATCGCCGCCTTGCGCCGTGCGCTCGACGACGACGCCGGCCTGGCCCGGTACATCGCCACCGTGAACGGTCGAGGCTATCGGTTTATCGCGCCTGTCGAGTGTCGCGACGCGTCGACGGCGCTGGCGAGCATGGGGCGCCAAGCGCTGGTCGACGAGGCCCGACACGCAGCTGTCGGGCCGCTGGAAGGTCGCTTCCAAGATATCGTCGCGTTGTTGACCCAGGCGATGCGCTCCGTGGTTATCGACATGCCCGGCGAGGCGGAGGTGGGCGCGGCATCGGCGACGCCGCGCCGCATTCTGTGCATTGAGCTGACCGCCCGTGACGAGGTGTGGATCGAGGGCGTTTTCGCCCAGCCCCAACGTATGATGTCCGCGACGCGGTGAGCCTCGCGGACATCGAACGCTTAGCCACCAAGCCTATTTGACGACCTTGCGGTCCAGGAAGTCGTGGATCAGCGGCGCCATGACGTCGAGGCGGTCCTCCAGCGCGAAGTGGCCGCTGTCGAGGATGTGGATCTCAGCCTTGGGCAGGTCGCGCAGATAGGGGTGAGCGCCTTCCTCGGGGAAGATCTTATCGTTCTTGCCCCATACGATCAGTGTCGGCGGCTGACGATCGCGGAAGAACTTCTGGAAGTCCGGATAGAACGGCACGTTGGAGCCGTAGTCTCCGAGCATGTCCAGCTGGATGTCGCGGTTGCCCGGCCGATCGAGCAGCGCCTGGTCGTGGACCCAGTTGTCGGGGCTGATCCGCGCCACGTCGCCCATGCCGTCGGTGTACTGGAACTTGGTGATGTCCGGCGTGACCAGGTTATTCAGGGCGTCGCGGTTCTTCTGCGAGCGATCCTTCCAGTAGACCTTGATCGGATCCCAGAACGGCGACTGCAGGCCCTCGTCATAGGCGTTGCCGTTCTGGACGATCAGGCCGCTGACCCGTTCGGGATGCTTCAGCGCCAGGCGGTAGCCGATTGGGGCGCCGTAATCCATGACGTAGAGGGTGTAGCGCTTGGCGCCCAGCTGGGTCGCCAGCTTGTCGACGATGTCGGCTTGGTTGGCGAAAGTATAGGCGAACTTGGCCGGGTCAGGCGCGTCGCTCTGACCGTAGCCCGGATAGTCCGGAGCGATGACCCGGTACTTGTCGGCCAGCAGCGGGATCAGGTTGCGGAACATGTGCGACGACGTGGGAAAGCCGTGCAGCAGCAGCACCACCGGACCGTCGGCCGGACCGGCTTCGCGATAGAACACCTTCACGCCGTCGATCGTGGTCGTTCGGTAGTGGATCACCGGGGGTGCGGGGCGCGTGACCGCGGCCTTTTGGGCCGGGGCGGCCAGGGCGTGGGGCGCGGCCGTCAGGGTGACGACGGCGAGCGCCAGGGACGTGAGCAGTCGAGTCATAGGGTCTCCTCGGTTTTTCGGGGTTGGGGTTTTCGGGGGGTGAGGGGCCTCGCCGCGCTCTTGGGCGCGCCGAGATCGGCGGGCGGCGCCACTACCGGCTTGCGTCGGCCGCCATCGCGATAAAGTCGGCCACGTAGCCGGGCTTGGAGAGCATCACCGCGTGGCTGCTGGTCGTTTCGACGAGCGTGGCCCTGGCCCGCACCGCCATGGCGCGCTGGGCGGCGGGCGGGATCATCAGATCTTGGGTCGTCAGCAGATAGTAGCTGGGCTTGGCCTTCCAGGCCGGCGCGCTGATCTTTGCCCCCACGGCGCCGAGCCCCCACGGAACCTGGGAGGCGGCCATGAAGCGGGTGATCGCCGGGTCGACGTCGGCGGCGAAGGCCGCCGCGAACTTCGCGGGATCGATCTGGATGAAGCCGTCCTTGGGCGGCAGCAGGGGCGCGGGCGGCGCGCCTGGAACCGGCGTGCTGGCCAGTTGCAGCACGGACTCGCCGGCGTCGGGCGCGAAGGCGGCAAGATAGACCAGGCTCTTGACCTTGGGGTCGACGCCGGCCTCGGTGATCACCGCGCCGCCGTAGGAATGGCCGACGAGGATCACTGGGTGCCGGGCTTGGGCAATGGCTTCCCGGGTCGCCGTGGCGTCGCCCTCCAGGGTGATCGTCGGGTTCTGGACAATGAGGACTTGGTAGCCCTTGTTCGACAGAAGCTCGTAGACCGGACGCCAGCCCGACGCATCGACGAAGGCGCCGTGCACGAGCACGATCGAAACCGGCTTCTCGGCGGCGAGGGCCGCGCCGGTGGCCGCGGAGGTGGCCAAGGCCGCGATCATTCCAACTAGGGCGCGCTTCATTGTGGTCTCCATCGTGCAGCCGAGCCCGAGCGGGCGTTGGCTGATGGATAGTCCATTGAAGACCACTGCGAGGGTTATGTGTGGTAAATATTGGTCATCATGTGCACTATCTTCCCAAAAAGAGGATGAGAGATTTTATCTCTGGATCATGTGAACTGATATAATTTTTCTTTTCATTGTGTTTTCACGAGAATTTACGACGCTTTACTCGCTTTGACGGTTCGGATGAAATATTATCCTCTAGCACAGAGCGCCCCTCAGCGGCGCCGATCCGTGCGCGGAAAATCTTGAGGAAATCCGATGACGACGTCGCCGAAGCAAAAATCGAGCGTCTTGCCCACCGGCGGCGGCGCTGCGCTTCTGGACCCCGCCGATGCGGTGATCCTGTTGTTGGACCACCAGTCGGGCCTGTTCCAGACCGTCAAGGACATCCCCGTGGCGGACCTTCGGCGCAATGTCCAGATGATCGCCAGACTGGCGAGCCTGCTGGACATCCCGGTGATCACGACCGCCTCCGAACCCACCGGCTCGAATGGCCCGCTGATGCCCGAAATCCATGAGCTGGCGCCGCACGCCGTCTATGTGCCGCGGAAGGGCGAGGTGAACGCCTGGGACAACGGTGACTTTGTCGCCCAGGTGCAAGCCACCGGCCGCAAGACCCTGATCATGGCCGGCGTCTGGACCAGCGTCTGTGTAATGTTCCCCGCCCTGGACGCGTGTGCGGCCGGTTACGAGGTCTACGCTGTGGTCGACGCCTCCGGCGATCCCAGCGAAATGGCCTCGCGCACGAGCTTAGCCCGTTTCGTGCAGGGCGGGGTCAAGCCGACATCGACCAACGCGCTGCTCAGCGAGATGCATCGCACCTGGGCGCGCCCCGAGGCCGCGGAGCTTGCCAAGCTCTATGGCTTGGCGGCGCCAAATTACGCGGCGGTCATGGAAAGCTTCCAAACGGCGCAGGCCGCGGCCAAGGCCGCCGTCTAGCGGCGTAGGAGGGGCGCCTCGACCAGGGCGACCCTCCTACGCGCTCAGCGCTGGGTCTGGTCAAGGCTCTCCCGCAACGCGCGGTTCTCGACCTCCAGCGCCTCAAGCTTCTCGTGCAGCGGTTCGACCGCTCGGGCGATTTCAGCTTCAGTGAACCGCGGAACGATGTGCTGAGGACAGTTCCAGTCGAAGGCCGCCAGACGCAGTCGAAAGATCCGCTCCGGCCTGGCGCGATAGCTGGGATCGACGACCTTCTCCAGGAGCGCGGGATCGGCATCAAGCGCGAGGCGCTCGGCACGAGCCAGAATCTTGAGCCTGGCCCGCCGGGGATAGTCGACCAAGATCAGGGCCACGCGGTCGTTGGCGTCCAGATTGCCGACGCTGATGTACTGGCGGTTGCCGCGGAAGTCCGCGAAGGCCAGCGTGGTCTCGTCGATGACCTTCAGGAAGCCGGTCGGTCCGCCGCGATACTGAACGTAGGGCCAGCCGTTTTGCGAGACGCTGGCCATGTAGAAACTGTCGCGCGCGGCGATGAAGGCCTCTTCGTTCTCGGTGAGCGCCTCAAACTGTCGATCGACTTCCCCGGGCGTCCACAGATGGTCAACGCCCATTTCTGCCTGGGCCGATCTCACGCTCGCCGAGGTGGCGAGATCCAGGAAGCTGTATCGGCTCACGAACAATCCCTCATCGCAGACGCTCCGACGCGGGCGCGGGTCCTTAGTCGACCAACGCCGCGTCCAGGGTGATCTCGGCCTTCAGAAGCTTGGAGACCGGGCAGTTGGCCTTTGCGCCCGCGGCCAGCTTCTCGAAAGTCTCCTGATCCGCACCGGGGATCCTGGCCTTGAGGGTGAGGTGCGAGGCCGTGATCGCATAGCCGCCATCGATTTGCTCGAGCGTAACCCTGGCGGAGGTGTCCATCTGCTCGGCGCGTAACCCCGCCTCGCCGAGGACCAGCGACAGGGCCATGGTGAAGCAGGCCGAGTGGGCTGCGGCGATCAGCTCTTCGGGGTTGGAGCCGGGCTGCCCCTCGAACCGGCTGGCAAAACCGTAGGGGTAGGCTTGCAGAGCGCCGCTCTCGGTCGAGATCGATCCCTTGCCGTCCTTGATCCCGCCGCTCCACGCGGCCGAACCGGTTCTGACGATCTTCATTGGGTTCTCCTTCAGCTTCGAAAGCGTTCAAGGGAGCCATGATCAAGCGCCGCTGGCTTGAACGAAAGCGGCTTTCCAGGACGGCGAGGCGAATCCTGAAGCGAGCAAATGAAGGTCAGCTTCCTGGAGCGACCCCAAGGTCCGCTCCTGGCGCCACCCAGCCTGCTATGCAGACCTATAGATCGGCGGCGAAGGGTGGGCTGCGGACCCGTGTCTTGCGGGAAAATCCGTATATCATCCGCGAACGCCAGTGGCGGCGACGGACTGCCAAAGGCCAGCGGGGCGTGGGCTATGGACATCCGACACCTGAAGCAGGTGATCGCCATTCGCAAGTACGGCAGCTTCGCCAAGGCGGCCAAGGCCATGGGCGTGTCCCAGCCCAACCTGTCGAAGAGCGTCGCCCGTCTCGAGGACAGCTTGAAGCTCAAGCTTTTCGACCGCACGGCCAAAGGGACCAATCTGACTCCGATCGGCGAGCTGATCGTCGACAGGGCCGACGCGGTGATTGCCGAAACCCGGAATCTGGCGCGTGACGCCGCTCTGCTGGCGGGTGGCGAGACGGGGATCGTGCGGATCGGATTCTCGTCGTCGATCTGGACCGCGTTCGCGACGCCGCTGCTGGAATGGGTCGTCAGCCGACATCCCAATCTCAGGATCCACGCCGAGGTCGCCCCCGCGGCCCGTCTGCTGCCGCAACTCGAAGCGCGCGAGCTGGACGTCGTGTTTGTCGCTCAGCCGCCGGACCCGTCGGAGACGGCTTATGTCTCCGAAGCCGTCCTTGAAGCGGCCTCCGTGTTCGTGGCCAGCCCTTCGCATCCGCTGGCGAAGGAACGGGGCATCTCCATCGAACGCCTGTCGGAATTCAAGTGCGGCGGCGCGCTATCGCCAAATTCCAGCAACGCCAAGAACCTGGGGTTCGAAAACGAAAACCTCGGAATCTACACGGCCAGCCACTACGACTTGCTCCTGCCCCTGGTCATGCGCGGGGACCTTGCTCTCTTCGCGCCGTCGTTCGTCGTGCGACCCTATCTGCAGACCGGCGAGGTCGTGGTGTTGGATTTGGAGCAGCGGTACGATCAGAAGTACCACGTCGTGACCACGCGCGGCGCCAGCCATTCCCCCATCGTTCGGGAGATACGTGAGCAGGCCCGCGTGATCGGCTGTCAGCTTCGCGATGAATGGGGCGCGGTCAGCGGCCGGTTCGACGAAACCTAGGAAATGGGGCGGGCCGGTCGTTAGTCGACGAGCGCCTCCAGACCGTGGTCCTGAACCACGGCGTCCAGCCGCCGGACCGCGCTGTCGAACAGGGCCTCGGCCCGATGGTGGGTCAGGTCATTCGCGCTGCCCGACTGGATCACATAGAAGAAAACGACAAGGAGCCCCCGGCGATAGTCTTCGAAGAACGCGTCGTAGCCATAGTCCTCCACGCCGCCGGCTAGGAACCTGTCGTAGTATCCGCGCAGCAGGGCCGGCTCGTGAGCGCGACGCAGGTCCGTGGTGACGCTGATTGAGAGCAACTGGCTGACGTCGACGGCGCCGCGAGCCTGGAGGGCGACCTGCCAGTCGATCGTCGCAAGAGTCGCACCGTCGGGGCTGTCAGCGAACATCAGGTTATCGGCGCGGAAATCGCCGTGGCAGAGCGTTCGCGGAGGCTTGGCGACATCGATCATCAAGCGCTCGATGGTCGGGGCCATCCGCTCGCCGACACGGATCAGGGTCGGCGACGCCCGACCGGCGAGGAATGGCTTGAAGGCAGGCCAAGCGGCGGCGAGTCGGGGGCCGGTCCCCGCCCAAGGGCCTTCGCCGAACGGTTGGATGGAAGCTTCCAGGGCCGCCAGCTCGGGCCGGTTCCACCATCGGGCGTGCAAATCGGCTAGCGCGTCCAGGGCTAGCCGGGCGCGCTCAAGGGACAGGCCGGTAATCTGGTCGCCGTCGGCGGCCGGCGAAAGGTCTTCCATGACCAATGCGAAGCGGTGGGTCTCCGGATCAAATTGCGTCACGTACGCTTTCGGAACGCGTAGGCCGACGACTGAGGAGATGTCGCGGTAGAACGTCACCTCGCGCTCGTAGAGGCCCCAGGCACGGGCGATCTGCAGGACTTCGGGGACCTTGGAGGGCATCTTCGCGACGAGTGTCGCTGGGCCTGACGTCGCGCCCGGTGTGTAGCCGAGGTGAAGCCGATGGAGGTCGGTCGCCATGCCGACGCCCTCGCCAAGGCGTTCGGCTCTGATGGAAGCCAAGTTCGAGAAGGTCGCGACATCGGGCGGCTGAACCGACGCGCGTAACCAATCGGGGCTGATCTGCTGCACGTCGTCCGGGATTGCGATCATTACCGCCCTTGTCGCAGTCGAGTGCTCCGAAGAGCATGACTATCCCCCAGATTGGCCTTAGCTGTACACATGGACATCCGCCACCTCCGGCAGATACTCGCCATTCGCGATCACGGCAGCTTCGCCAGAGCGGCCGAGGCGTTGAACATGGCGCAGCCGGCGCTTTCGAAGAGCGTGGCCAAGCTCGAGAACGAGCTGCGCCTGACCATCTTCACACGCACCTCGACGGGTTCGGAGCTCACGCCGATGGGCGAGATGATCGCCGATCGCGCCGAGCGGGTGATGGCCGCGACCCGGAACCTGGCGCGCGACGCCGCCCTGGTCGCCGGGGGCGACGCGGGCGCCGTTCGGATCGGGGTGGGAACCCTGCTGAAGGATACGCTGCTGCCCCGGCTGCTGCTGAAGATAGTCGAGACCCACCCCCATCTACGCCTGCAGATCGAACTCGGCGCCGGCAACCGCCTGCTTCCGCTGGTTCAGACGCGCGAGCTCGACCTGGTGCTTTGCCCCACAGACGCGTCCAATAGCGCCCTGGCCTATGTCGAAACGATGCAGGCCGAGGTGGTGTTCGTCGCGTCCCCCACCCATCCGCTCGCGACCGAGCGCTCCATCTCTATCGAGCGCCTCGCGGAGTTCCCCTGTGCGGGGCCGAGCTCTCCGGCCTATACGGCCTCGACGTTCCTGGGGCAGGCGGCGGATTCGGGCGGTCTGGACTCCTACACGGCCAACGACTTCGACGCCCTCATGCCGCTCGTACTGGCGGGGCATGCGGCACTGATCACCCCATCCTTCTTTGTCCAGGAAGCCATTCGCGCCGGGACGCTGGTGCGGCTGGACGTCGCGTGGACGGCTGTGCAGGGCTACGGCTGCTACACGACCCAGGCCGCAAGCTTCTCGCCCATCCTGGCCAAGATCACGAGCTACGCCGTCGAACTGGGCGAGGCGATCCAGCGAGAGCGGCAGGATCTGCGCGGCTGAGCCGGCCGCGGACGCGCGGCTTCACGCCAGCGGAAGCGTGGCCACGATGCTGGTCCCGGACTCATCGCTCGAGATCGTCAAATGGCCGGAGAACTGTCGGACGCGGGCCTGCATGCCGGGGATGCCCACGCCAAGAACCGGATCGCCCTGACCCGATCCCATGCCGCGGCCATCGTCCGCGACGGACACCGTGAGCCGGCCGTTGACGACGCCAAGCTCGACCGACACACAGCGCGCCTGCGCATGCCGATGAGCGTTCAGCAGGGCTTCCTGAATGATCCGCAGCGCGGTGTGCCGCAGCGGTGGAGGAATGCAATCGACCACCCGGTCCGCCTCCAGCACGACCTTTAGTCCGGTCCGCCTGGCAAAGCCCTCCACGAACTGGCGCACGCTGGCCGACAGGCCGTCCGGCCCAAGGTCGCGCGGCTCGATCAGGTAGGAAAGGGTCCGCGTCTCCTTGAGGGCTTCGTTCAGCGACGTCTCGACAGTGTCGATGATCGCGGCCAAATCGCCCAGGCATACGGCCCGTCGCAAGCGCGCCAGGCCAAAGCCGGCGGCGACCAGATTCTGGCTCGTGGAGTCGTGCAGTTCGACGGCGATGCGCTGACGCTCGTCGTCCCTGGCGGTGAGCAGCTCCTCGGAGGTCGCCCGGAGCGCTTCCTGCATCCTGACCATCTCCGTCAAATCGTCATGGATCGCCAGGAAACGGCCGTTCGCGCCGACCGAGAGCGGCGTGATCCGCATCTGACGCCAGCACAAGCCGCGGACGGTCCATTGGGCATAGGTGCGTCGGACGTCTTCGGCGTCGCCCGACAGCAGGCGCCGCAGGCTGAACTCGAGCGCCGGACGGTCGAGGTCAGGCAGGAGGCCGCAAATCGCATCGACGTAGAGGGCGCCAATCCCCGCGTCGCGCAGGGCGACATCCTGGACAGCGAAGGTGTTCCGCCAGGCCTCGTTGACCTCCACGATCCGCCCGCCGTCGTCCAGCAGGACGATGTCCGGCGATCCGGCCGCGACATGCGAGGGCCGCGTCGGGAGGGATCGCTCCTGGAAGGACGCGGTTTCCGCCGGCCTGATGGTTCCAGCCCGGCCGCGAGGCTTCATATCGTCGCTCAGGCTGCTCATGGTCGCTTGCGCCCTGACGCCGTTGCCTGGGCCAAAGCCCCCCAGAAGTCCGTGCATGCATCGTCCTCCGAACTTGTCTCGACCTCGCCGCGTCGCTGTCCTGCATGCGGCGACAGAAGGGTCTATCTTCCCGGGGTGTTGGCGGGGGCCCGTAAGCCGCCATCGCCGCCCCTGCCAACCATGAACCGATGACCTGAAACTCTTGGACGGCGACACCTCGACCCTCACGCAACTGTGGCGCGATTTCTAAGGCCGGTGAAATACAGCTATCGGGCCGCCGCTATTCCTCCAGGTTATGGCTTGTGAGGTTGTGGATTTCGGCCGCCTGGAATAACGCCTTCCTGAGCGGCGGGGAAAGCGCGGTTCGTCTCCCCCCATTGGCGGCCAACGGCAGACGCGCTGATTTGCATAGCATGGGCTTAGAGCGTGCCGGCACGCGGCCCTTCAAAGGCGGCAACGAGTCAAAAGGCCGTCAATTCACGTCATGGACGCCAACGTCCGTCTAGGGTCGTAGATCGCCGTTGTCGTCGGCGAGCTAATGTCCGGAAACCGGATGAGCGTTATAGGCCGCTCCGCGGCGCCTGAATGTACCGGGCTGAACGTGGTAGAATGAGGCGAGGGATGTGGCCAATTCGCAGGAGGCGAACATGGCTCAATTTGACCTCTTCCTTCCGCCTAAGCGGCCTTGGAATACTGCCCGCATCATCGGCCCCAAGCCGCCATTCAAACCAAAGCACATCTGGGGAATTCGCCAGCAGCTGAAAGCTAACGGGCGAGTGCGCGACCTGGCGATGTTCAACTGCGCGATCGACGCCAAGCTTAGAGGGTGTGACCTCGTGAAGTTGCGCGTCAGCGACGTGGCGCCCGGCGGGTTAATCCGAGCGCGTGCGACGATCATCCAGCAGAAAACGGGTCAGCCCGTTCCCTTCGAGATCACGGAGCCGACGCGCGATGCTCTGGCCACCTGGATCAAACTTCGCGGCCGACGATACGACGACTGGCTGTTTCCCAGCCGCAGCCGACCGGGCGGGCACGTCAGCACCCGACAGTACGCCCGACTTGTCGGTAAGTGGGTGTCGATGATCGAGCTTGAGCCGCGGGCTTATGGAACGCATAGCCTGAGACGAACGAAGGTCGCGCTGATCTATAAGAAAACGGGCAACCTGCGGGCCTGCCAACTTCTCCTCGGGCACCGGAAGCTGGAGAGTACGGTTCGATATCTTGGCATCGAGGTCGACGACGCGCTCGAGATGTCCGAGGCAATCGACTTGTAGGTTACACGCCTCAAGCAGCATGTCAGCGACGGGCGATCATTCCATGCAAAACCCTGCGAAGGTCGTGTTCCTGGAGCTGCCCCAAGGTCCGCTAGTGGCGCATGCGCAGCTTAGCGCGCGTTGGACCCCGCATTTTAGCCACCGCTGTGGCAGAGCCATCTCACTCATCGGCAGAGATAACCACGATAGGCGCCGGTGTCAGAATCTGGCGCGTCCAGGGCCCAGGAGTCCGGCGTGGCGGCGCCGTGCTCGTAGGTTCGCACGAAGACGCCGGCCGCCAGCTGGGTGGTGAAGGGCCTGGCCGGTTGACCGGCGAGCTCCCACCGACCGGCCCCACCGCGCTGGACGGTGAGCGTACCCGTGAGGCCATTGGCGAACTTGTATTGCAGGGTCGAGCCCGGCGCCGTCCAGCAGGTGGAAAAGGAAATGGCGCCCTTGGCGTCATAGACGTTGTAGCCGGCCGCATTGCGGAAGCTCCACTGGAAGAGATCCGGCGACTCTGCCGCCAGGGTCAGCTTGTAGGGCTTGGCCGCGTTCTGACGGCCGACCGCCAGCAGATAGATTCCGTCCTTGGGCAAGACCGCGCTGAGCTTGGTCAGGTCGACGCCGTCGGCCTGCAGCATCTCGCTGCCCTCGGGCGTATAGAGGGTGATGGCGTGGCCGCCGGCCCCGGGCGCGCCGGCGCTGACCTGCAGCACCGAGCCGGATTCGCCAATGAAGGCGAAGAGATCCACGGCTGCCCCGACCTTGCCGGCCGGCCGCGCGACGGACTTGCCGACCTCGGCGGGCAGCACGCCCGGCGGCGGGGTGAACTTAGGCAGGGTCGGAGGCGCAGGCTTGGGCGCGGGCTTTGTCACGGGCGCGGCGGGCTTGGTCGGCACAGGCGCCTCGACCGTCATGAGCTTGGCGGGAGGCGGCGACGGGCGCGGCGGCTCCCATTTGACGTAAGGCCGGCGATCGGTGTCGATCTTCAGCCGATAGGGCGTGGCCGGCGGATCGCCCTTCGACCAGACGCTGACGACATAGGTCCCCGCTTCCTTGGACGTCATAGAGAGTTGACGCTCGGGGTTTCTCTGGTCGGCTGCGGCGACGTAGCGATTTTTGGAATTGGCGACGAGAAGAACGATCCTCTTAGAGGCCTCCAGAATCTCAAGCCGCAGCGTCTCGCCCGCCTCAAGTGGGACGGCGAAGAATTCGGTCTGGTTCAGGCTGTCGCCGTTGTCGAGCATGTCGAGATCGCTTTCGACGATCTGCGGCGCGGTGATCACGTGGGGGGTCTTCGCCGTCGTCTTGCGCCAGGGGGCGATGGGGCGCACGGCAGGGTCGCGCGGCTCAACCGCATCGAGCTTCGCCGTCGCCAGCGGCGGCCGGGCCGCCGCCGCCCGCAGCGCCGGGTTGGCCGCCAGCGTCCGGGCGTTGGCGGCGAAGGCCTCGGCGACCATGCCGGCTAGCCCGCCCGAAGCGCCCTTGCGCTCCACGGTCTCGCGGGTGGATAGCCGCCCGATCTCGGCCCCGGTCGCACGGTCGGTCAGTGTCCATTCCACCGCGACCTCGACTTGGCCGCTGATGGTGTCGGTGTTGGCGAAGCCGATCATGGGCAGGCAGACATCCACCAGCGACACGCGAGCGACCCCAGACACCTCGACGGATGCCGAGCCGGACGAACTCACCACCACTCCAGTCTTTGTCAGCTCCTCGCGCAGGCGCGTGTCGCTGTCGCCGGTCGTGAAGGCGCGGCGCGTCTCGGAGCCCGTCGTGAGGGCTTGCTTGATGCAGATCGCGCCGCCCTTCAGCACCGTGGTCGCCTGCTGCTCCACGGGCGCTGCGGCCATCGGTTTCAGGGCGACGGTCAGGACCTGGGCCTGGGCGGCGCTCGCGACGGCGATGGTGGCGGTTGCGGCGGCCGCGAAGAAGACGAGACGGCTCATTGGGCGCGCCCCTGCTTGCGACGCTCCTTGAAGAAGGCCTCCGCATCGGCCTTGGCCTTGGCGTTGGCCTGAGCGGTCTTGGCGGCGGTTTCGACCTTCTTTTTGGCCTCCTCGGCCAGGGTCTTCTTCACCTGCTCGTCCCAGACCTTGCCGGCGTCGCGCAGGCTGGTGTCGGTCTTGATCGTCAGGGCGGGCTTGCTGATCTGCGCGGGCGCCTTGGAAGGCGCGGTCGGCGGCGGGGCGGTCTTCGCCGACCCCTTGGCGGCGCCCATGCCCGCGATATCGCCCGACGGCGGCGCTGGAGCCGGCGCATCCGGCCAAAAGCCCTTGGGGTAGCCGAACTTGTTGAGGATAAGATAGCCGCTCGCCCGGTACCAGGCCTCGGCCTGTTCGGCCGTGTCGAACGACGCGCATCGTGAGGTGCGATAGCCGCGGGCGGCGATGACGCCCGAATCGGTCAGCCTGCTTTCCGGATATATGCGGCCCAGCACGCCGGCCGTCGTCGTGTGGGGAATGAAAGCGATAGCTGTTCCGTCGCCGCCGGGGGTGAACATATAGCAGGCCAGGTAGAGAACCTTGTCTCGCGACGTCTGCGCGGCGGCCTCGCCGGCCGTCAGGGCCAGCCCCAGGGCCATCAGCAACGGAGCCCAAAATCCACGAAACCGCATCGCCCCTCCTGGCCGTATAACGATGGTCCCTCAGGCGCCTTAGGTGGACGATCAGGGACGCGTCCGTCAACGCCGATGCTAGTCGCGCAGACAACATGTCTGATGCGGGGGCGCATCCCATTTGAGTCTGTCGATTCAACGTCCGGAATCTGAAGCGAAGCCAACGTCTGCTATTGGCGCGAGCTGCCCGTCGCCTGAGGCTGCTGATATCCGGTCGGACTCTCTCATCGGGTGGCTATAGGTCACGGTGCTCACTCCACTGAATGAACCCCGACCAAACCCACCGTATTCAGGATTTTGGAGCGCTGGCTGGGTCGTGCTGAGAGACGCCAATCGCGCTGCGCCTTGCGCGGATCTAGTCGGCGAATGTTGGTCCCGGAGCTGGCTCAAAGGCAGCAGTTGGCGCGCCCTGACCGTTCAGTTCGACGGGCCTGATGTCCGCTTTCAATCGAAGTTGGAGGCCGCGCGGAGGTAGGCGGCTCTTGGGCCCGCTGATGGGTCGCACACCCATCCTTTGGAGCCGGCTGAACTAGGGTGACGGTCGTGGGATGAATGATGGTTGTCGCGCTATTGCGTTGCGTCGCCCACGGGCTCGGTCACTAGCGCGTCCAGCTTATGAATAACGCGCATGCCTTGCTCGCACTTCAGCACCGCGGAGCTCGATCCCATCCAGAGGATATCGGCCTTACTGCATCCTGAGATAGGGGTGCTTTCCGCAGCGACCCGTAGGCCCGTTCGATAGATCATTGGCTGCTCGATAGGTTCTTTCAGCAACGCCCAGATGGATCGATCCCACGCGGCCCTTCCCCATAATGCTACCGGTAAGGCGAGGAACAAGGAGATAAATACCGCCATCCAGAAGCCAAATCGGCGCTCTTCCGCCGCTTCGGCCATGAGCTCCCGGATCGAAAGGCGGCGCTGATCCAGCACGCCAAGCATAGCCACGCCTTGCTGGGCGGCAGATCTGCAGAGGCTGAGAAAGAGAGAAGCAGCTAGAAAGATCCAAAGGAAATGGACCAAGAGAGCAAAGCCGCCCATGACCACATCGCCCGGATTGGCGATCCTGAAATAGCTGATCTTCCAGCTTATCCAAAAGAAGGCGCCGTTAGCCAGCGCGCTAACCCCAAAGCACCCGGCAGTCGCTAAGCTGCAGAACGCGAGAAATTTACCGATCGGCGACTGAGCGTCCAACACAAGCAAGCCCCACAGAAGCGACAAGCTTGGCCTTGCCCGTCTTGGCTGTCTAGCGCCAGCGCGGGGTTCGAGCCAGTCGTCAACTGATGCTAGTTGTCCAGCCCGAACAGAAATGTCCTCGCTTGCGCCAGATAGAGATGTCCACCTCCGATGAGGTGTGGGGCGGGCGGCGGGCGGGCGCGGAGCCCTCACACCGCGCAGAGCCCGGCCGGCGACCGCAGCGCGGACCTGGCCGCTCGCTGCTCTTGCTACCGAGCGCGCCGCAGGCGGGCGAGGCTCTGACGGGCTTTCACAATCGGCCGATTGCTCAAGGCTCGACGCTGACGCCTTGGCAAAGGGCTGGCGTCTTCCGCAAACCTCTTTCGCTCGTGAATCGTATGGCAATGGGTTTTTGAAAGGGACTGGTCGGCCTGGGGCAGGGCGGCTCGCTGCTCTTTGAGCGCGTGACCTTCCGGATCTTGTCGAAGGTCCGGTAGGAGAGGGGGCTTCCCTGGTAGCTGATCACCAGGCGCCCGTCGGGGTAGTCGGCCACCGTGACCCGCTTGCCGATCGCCGCCTGGGCCGCCTCGGTCGGGTCCAGGATGAACAGCACCTTGTCGTATTGCAGGGTCAACGACTGCGACAGCGTACGCTCGACCTGCCAGCTGAAGGCGTCTTCCAGCCGGTCGCGCGGGCCCATCGGCCGGTGCAGGTCCTTGGCGTTGGCCGGCGGCTTGGCGAAGCGGGCGTTGTAGTCGGTCAGGAACACCGGGAGGAAGGCGTTGCCGGCCTCCAGGGTGCTGACGCCGGCCAGGCGCATCTCCTTGACCAGCCGGTCCTGCAGCGTCTTGTTGGCGCGCTCGACGCGGCCCTTGGCCTGGCTGGTGTTGGCGCAGATGATCTCGATGTTCAGCGCGTGCAGGGCGCGGCCGAACTGGGTCATCCCGTCGCCGGTGACGCCGACCTTGGCGACCCGGAACACCGAGTGCTTGTCGCTGTAGAACGCCACCGGCTTGCCGTGGCTCTCCAGGTAGCCCTGGGTCGCGGCGAAGTAGGCGAAGGTCGATTCCGTCTCGACGAACCGCAGGTGCATCAGCCGGCTGGTGGCGTCGTCGATATAGACCAGCAGCGTGCACATCGGGCCGCGATCCTCGAACCAGCGGTGCTCGCTGCCGTCGATCTGGATCAGCTCGCCGACGCAGTCGCGCCGGTAGCGCGGTTGGTGGATCTTGCGGCGGCGCTTCTTGCGCTCCTGCCAGAAGCCGGCGGCGATCATCCAGGCGCGGACCGTCTCGCGGCCCAGGCTGATGCCGTGCAGCTCGCGTAGCTTCTCGGCGGCCAGCGTAGGACCAAAGTCCGCGTAGCGCTGGCCGATGAGCGCCAGCGCCGTGGCGCGCACGTCGTCGGGCTTGCGCCGGTTGCTCGGCCGGCCGCGCTGCTTGGAGATCAGACCCTCGACGCCGCAGGTCCGCAGCGCCTTGAGCAGCCGCAGCGTCTGCCTTCGACTGACGCCCAGGAGCTGGGCGGCGGCGGCCGCTGTCAGTCGCTGACTATCGAGATCGCGCAGCACCTCCAGCCGCGCCAGTTCCTTGTCGCTCATGCTCCGAACCGCCATCCCAGGCCCTCCAGACAACACGCTGGAAGGGTGACATGCCTAACTGGCACGGGGGTGACATTCTCATCCGGTCGCTACAAAGGCGGGCGTTGGGACCGCCCTCACCTGCACCGGATGCTTGACCATCTGCGGCCCGGCGACGTCGTCGTGGTCTGGAAGCTCGACCGCCTGTCGCGGTCGTTGAAGGATCTGCTGCACATCCTCGACAAGGTCGAGGCGGCAGGAGCCGACTTCCGGTCGCTGACCGAGGCCATCGATACCACCACGCCGGCCGGGCGGATGATGATGCAGATGGTCGGCAGCTTTGCCGAGTTTGAACGGGCGATGATCCGCGAACGCACCATGGCCGGTTTGGCCGAGGCGCGGGCCGCCGGGCGCATCGGTGGGCGACGGCCAAAGCTGTCGCCGGTCCAACGCGGTGACGTGGTCGAGAACGTGCTGTCGGGCCGTAAGACAGCCGCGCAGATGGCGCGCCTGTACAGAGTCAGCGACCCGACGATCAGTCGGATCCTCTCAGCTGCAAAGGCCGCGTTGGCTGAATCTATCTCATGCAGCGCAGATCTGTGAGCGCCTGGTGTGGTGGACCGGGCCGCTCTCAAGACGCAAGCCTTGGATCTCTCAGCGCCCCTGGAAACAGGTTCGCGCGAGTATTTTCGCCCGACAGAGAAGGTGGTAATTTCACCTCATGATCACTGAACTCCTTGGCAACTGGGCGCAGGTAGCGGGCGGGTTTATCGCGGCCGGTTTCTTCTGCTTCGCCTTGCGCTGGGTGCTGCTTCGGTTTGACAAGCCCAACTAGCCCTATCGTCGCATTGGAGCGAAGCCGCTCCTAAAGCTCCCTGTTGCGGCGTTGTTAGGTGGGCGGCGGCGCGATTGCGCCGCTCTTAGGTTGGGGCGTTAAGTTGGCGAATTGCGCCGACCCTTTGAATTCAACGGGGCGGTGCGCCGCTGTTAGGTTGGCCCGACATTAACTCATTGAAAATATTAAATAAGGCGCGAAGTTCCGACTTCATCTCTACAGGATGTCGGCTCGAAACGCTCGGTCCGGCGTGACGCGGCCCGCCGACACCTTTGAAGCGCTGCCGACCGCGTGAGGACCCTGATGCGAATCGGCAAGCGCCGGCGGCATAAGGTCGCCTGGGCCGCATCGTTCAGTGATTGATTGATCGGCGCGAGCTCTAGAGCGCGGCCAGCAGGCGCTCCATCGCAGCAAACTCGGGAGGCTCGCTGAGGTCAACGCGCAGGCTGTTCAGATCGGCGATCAGGCCGATGTCGCCGCCCACCTCGCCGTCGACCGCACGCTCGATGGCGGCTTCAAGTTCGCGGTCGATCTTCTCGATCTCCGACACCGGCAGGTGCTCCACGTCGAACGGCATTTCCACACTACTCCTCTATCTAGCAACCGTTAAGGTCGAGTTGTCTTGCCGCCACGTGTTCCAGGCTTGCGCCCAGATTGCGGCTTTGGCGCAGCCGCGGCAGAAATATCGTCGCTCGCCATATGGCCGCACGATGCGATCAATGCAACCGCAAGTCCGAAGATGCGAACCGCGTCGGCGCTCAGAGAGCCCGATCCCTGCACGACGTCAAAGCGTCCTTGAACGTTGCTCGTTGCAATCACGACGCCCCACGGGGGATCTTTAATTTCCCCGACACGAACAGGGATCGCCGCGACGGAGCGATATCGCGACGCATCGGCGACCGACCGATTTGGCTCAGGCACATTCAGGATAGCTATGATGTCAGGCGTCTGAGCATTGCCCAGTACGATTTCCCGGTTGCTTTGAAATGCGGCCCCCACAAAGCCCTGGCCGACCATCCAAGGGCGGCCTTTGTTTTTGGCGTCTGGCCGATCGGCGCAGGTCGCGGCAATTCGAACCAACTGCTGTCCGTTGGGCACGTAGATCGAAATGGTCCACCGCTCCCCGCCCGTCACGCGCATTGCGGCCAGCAACACCCTTTCGGCGGACTCGAGGAATTTTCTGAGCCTGTCCTCATGGCTCATCGGTGACATATTCAGTCGTTCAGCGATCTCGATGGAGGTCCGCGCAAGGGCGAGGAGTTCGCGCCCTTGGCGGGCCGCGCCCCGCAGGCTTTCGAATGTGCTTTCGAGCTGCCTTCGGATCTTGTCGGCTTGCAGAGAGGCCGCTTGGCCTTCTTCGACAGCGCGCCGCGCCTCCTCGAGCGCCTTGGGGGCGTAGACTTCGGATCGCATTGTCCAGACGCCGCCGACGAAGGCCATGATGACGCCGATGATGCCGAAGACCTTGTTCCAGGCGACGCCGCTGGTGGGGTCGTCCAGGAACTGACACGAACCAGCAAGCAGCGAGCCCACGCCACAAGGGCGTATTTCACGACTCTAGACGCAAATAGCTGCGCCTCGGCGCTCTTGATGAAAAGCGCGCCGATGCGAGCTAAGCGTCTCTCTGGTTTCATGTTTCCCCCCGGAACCATCAGAACACACGAGATTCGTGGTCGCAGCAACCATAAGTTATTTGGTCGAAGGGGTTTCAGCTTCGGCTAGAGTTGGCGGGGAAAGTCAGCTTCCGAAGTCGGCGGCTTCGGCCGGCGGCGGAACTCCAGGTTCTCGGAAAGCGCGCGCCCGACAGGGACGTCGCCGCCATGTCGACCTTCGTTTGCGCCTGAAAGCGAAACTCGCAGGGACAAGGCCTCGCCGTGACGAGGTCGCGACCGGTATATTTGTCCTTCCGTTGACGACGAAGTGCTTAGAAAGCAAGCTATTGCGCGCTATACCGAAACCGTACCGCGGTCGCGGTTCGGTGAAGGAGATGCGGTTTATGGCGGATGGCTCCGTGAAGGTGATGCGCGATACGTCTGAACGCCGCCGCGAAATCACGGCCATGCTCCGCAGCCGCGGCAGCGTTCAGGTCACGCCTCTGTCCGAACTTTTCGGCGTGTCGATGCAGACCATCCGCAAGGACTTGCACTACCTCGAGGAACGCGGCGTGGCGACGCGCGCCTACGGCGGCGCCATCTCGTCCGAAGTGGTCAACGCCGGCGCCGAGCCGGCGATCGAGACCAAGCGTGTCAGCCACACCGAGGAGAAGGAACGGATCGGCAAGCTGGCCGCCGGAATGGTCAAGGCCGGCGACTCCATCATGCTTGATTCCGGCACGACGACCTTGCAGATCGCCCGCTTCCTGCCGGACGAGGAAGACATCACCGTCGTCACGAACGATTTCGATGTCCTGGGCGTGCTCAACCAGAAGCGAAAGATCAAGATCGTCATGCTGGGCGGCGAACTGCGCCGCCGCAACATGGCCTTCTACGGCGCCCAGACCGTCGCGGCGCTGGACGACCTGTTGCTGGACAAGCTGTTCCTGGGCGTCGACGGCTTCGACGTCGAGCGCGGCATCACCACGCACCACGAAGCCGAGGCGCAACTGAACCGCAAGATGGTCGAGACGGCGCGCGAGGTCATCGCGGTCACCGACGCGTCCAAGTTCGGCAAGGTCTGCCTGCACCGGATCATCGATGTCGGCGACCTGGACATCCTGATCACCGACGCCGCCGCGCCGGACTATATCGACCAGGCCGCGGAGCGTCTCGGGATCAGCCTCTACAAGGCCTGACGCCTCAGCGGCGCAGGGCCGCGTCCCCCCAGGTGACGACAAGCGGCAGGTCGCTGGTCGCGGTTTCCGATCGGGCGACGATCTCGACGATGCGCACGCCCTTGATGTCGGCGGTGAGCGGGCGCGAAGCCTCGCCCAGGCCCATGGGCGGGCTTTGGGTCAGCAGCTTGCCGTCGCCGTAGACGGCGAAGCGCACCTTGTCCTTGGTGTTGCGCGTGGAGTCGTCCACGCCGACCCGGGCTTCGAAGCGGGCATGGCCGCTGTTGCGCACCTCGATGCGGGAATTGGCCAGCACCCCGATGCCGGTGTCGAAGCCCTGGCCGTCGATGCGCAGGGCCTGGTCATAAGGCGTTGCGTCGGCCTGGGCGCCGCCCCAGCCGGCATAGGTCGGGCGCTCGCCCGAGCCGCGGGTCTCGCCCCAGGCGTTGCGCATGCGGTGCACGACCGGATCGGGCTCGGGCGCGATCACGCCGTCGACCGCCACGTTCACGTCGCCCGGAATTTCCGACAGATAGACGCCGTCCTCGAGCTGCCGCTTGCCCGAAGCCTCGAAGACCAGGGTCTGACGCGGCTCCAGCGTGAAGCTGGTCTCGCCGGTGAACGCGGTCGGCGCGGCCTTGGCCCACAGGTCCCTGAGCTGGACCGGCGCGTCGCCCGCGAACTTCAGCTGCGCGGCCGTGAGGGTCACGTCGGTCTTGCCCAGGCCCCGGTTGAACAGGGCCACGGCCTTCTTGCCGTTGGCCAGGGTCTTGACGATGATCTGCACGTCGTCGGAGGCGTAGGCGATCACGCCCTGGTGGCCGCCCGGATCCTGGTTGAGCCGCACGATGTCGCCGTTGCCCCAGATGTCCATCAGGCTTTGCGGCGCCTGGCGCAGGTCGTAGCTGATCAGGAGCGGCGCGTTGATCATGGCCCACAGCGCGAAGTGCGAGCGCGCCTCGGTCAGGTGGTTCTGGTCGAACTCGCCATGGCCGATGAACAGGATGTCCGGATCGTTCCACGCGCCCGGCTTGGCGTAGAGCGCGCGGGTCGAGGCGCTGTCGAAATTGTGCAGCATGCGCGTCCAGGTCGGTGTGATGTCGCCGCTGGTGCGCCACATGTGGCCCACGTCCTTGCCCCAGGACCTGACGTCGGCCGAGCCCCAGTTGCAGATCGCCAGGATGTAGTCGCCGTCGGGATTGTAGGTTTTCAGCGCCTGGGCCACCTCGGCGTACCGGGCCTTCACGGCCGGCACGTCGGTGCGGTTGATGGTCGCCTGGTCGATCAGCGGCGGCTGCGCCCTGTAGGCGTGCTCGCGCACGATGTCGGTCTCGGGGCCGTAGACGTTGATGCCGCAGGCGTCGACCTTGATGTAGTCGAAGCCCCAGTCCTTGAAATAGAGGGCGATGTCCTGATCGACGTGGCCCTGAAGCCCGACCTCGCGTTCGGCCGTCGTGCCCTCGGGCAGGTTGGGCGAGTGCAGGTCGTAGGCCTGCGAGCAGGCGTTGCGGCCGATGTCGGTATAGATGCCGGCCTTCAGGCCCATCTTGTGCAGGGCGTCGGTGTAGGGGCGGAAGCTGGTGTCCTTGCCCTTGACCTTGGCCGACGGGAAGATCGCCGTGCGGATCTCCAGGCGCCCGTCCGACTGGCGGCGCTTGAGCCACCAGCCGTCGTCGATGTTGACATAGGTGTAGCCCAGCTTGGACAGGCCGCTGTCGACCAGGACCTTGGCCGCGCCCACGACCTTGGCCTCGTCGACCTCGGTGCGGAAGGCGTTCCACGAATTCCAGCCCATGGGCGGCGTGCGCGCCTGGGACCGCTCGGGAATGGACCACTTGCCCGTGGCGGCCAGAGGATCTGCGACCTGGGCGACGGCGGGCGCGGACAGGGCCAGAAGGCCGGCGACGGCGGCCGAAGCCAGCAGGAAGCGGACGGTCATGGAGCCCCTCGTGATCAGTGCTGGCGCTTGGCGAGGAACTCGCGTTGGGCGTTGCCGTAATAGATCTTGTCGATCACCGACTTGGGCAGGGCCAGGCCTCGCGCATCGGCGTCGATGTCGTCGACGCGCTGGGTCTCGCCGGTGGCCAGATAGGTCCAGTCCGACGTCCAGTAGTCGTGCGCGACCTTCTTGAAGCCCTGGGCGTCGTCGCCGGGATTGAGCGTCAGGTCGGTGCCGTAGAGGATGCGGTCCTGATACTTGATGAAGAAGGCGCGCACCTTCGCGTAGTCGCGAACCGACTGGTATTGGATCTGGGCCATGCGGGCGGCGGTTTCGATCACCGCGTTCGGATGGGCGTCCAGGAATTTCGCCGCCTCGTCCACGTTCCATTCCAGGCTGGCCATGTGCGCGCCGACGAAATGCAGGTCCGGGTGCTTGGCGACCATGGCGTCGCGCTTGGCCATCAGCGTCTCGTAGCGCGGCATCTCCGGGTGGAGATACATGTGGTATTCCGGGTGCTCGCTGAAATAGGTCTTGTCGTTCTTGGTCGTCATCTGATCGAGCGGCAGCCAGCAGTTGTACGGCTCGCCCTGGTGGGCGATCAGCGGCACGCCCTTGGCCGCCAGGTGATCGAAGACCGGATCCAGGCCCTTGTCGTCGATGAAGATCAGCTGGCCGGCGGCGTCGCGCTCGACCATGCCGATGTTCTTCCAGACCTTGACCGCCAAGGCGCCCTGCTTGAATTCGGAATCGAGATAGGCGTTGGCCTTCTGCGCCCAGCCGTCGGTCCCAAAGCCCTTCATCGTGAAGGTGGCGGCGTAGTGGAAGCGTTTCGGATCGATCTTCGTGAAGTGATGGGCGGCGTCGGCCTGGAGAGCGATCGGCGGGAAAGCCGGATAGTCGACATTGATCGACAGGAGCTCGAAGTTGTCGGCCGCCGCCTGGTCGAGGAACGCCGGGTCCTTGGCGTTGACGTGGACGTGGGCGTCGAACTTCCGTACGCGGGCGAAATCGGCGACGCTGTAGGTCGCGGCTTCAGGCGCGGGTTGAGCCGATCGCGGCGCGCAGGCCAACAGCGCCAAGGGCGCTGCGAGGGTGAGTAGCAAACGCCTGTCGAGCCGCATGGCCGCCTCCGTCTTTCTGAAACGCACCCTAAAACAACGAAATCGAAACTTGTTGTTTCGGTTGTATGTGTTTTTGTTTGCCTTTTAAAAATGACCTATGCAAGATCATTTTTGTACGCATCGAGGGGGCTGCCCGTGATCACGAAACCGCTTGTGAACAGGCGCGGCATGCTGGCCCTCTTCGGCGGGACCGTTCTGGCCACCGGGGCGCTCGGCGCCAGCCGGGCCTGGGCTGCGGTGCCGGTGGCCCGCGCGGGCGATGCGGCCCTGACGATCGAGTTCGACGCCGCCCTGAACAGCCGGCTGATTTCCAACCTGGCCGGACAGGCCACGCCCCTGACCGACTTCGGGCCATCCGAAACGGTGATTCTCAAGGGCGACCGGGCGATCGACCGCTTCACCTTCGCCGAGCACCGCCAGGCGCCCGTCAGCGACGTCCACGGCAGGGGCGTGCGCCACACCGTGCGCGGCGTCTCGGCCGAGGGGCTGGAGAAGACCGTCAGCCTGACCTTCTACGAGCGCTATCCGGGCTTCCCGCTGATGACGGTCACGTGGCGGCACACGGGCGGCCAGCCGCTCGAGGTCGAGCGCCACCGGATCGGCGCGCACGTGCTGAAGTCGTCGGGCGCGGGCTTCTGGTCGTGGTCGGGCTCGACCCATTCCGACCGCCGCGACTGGGTGCAACCGGTGAAGGACGGCTTCGACCAGCCCAACTTCATGGGCATGAACGCCTCCGACTACGGGTCCGGCACGCCGGTCGCCGATGTCTGGCGGCCGGACGCCGGCATCGCCGTCGGGCATATCGAACTGACGCCGAAGCTGGTCTCGCTGCCGATCGTCGCCTCGTCCAGCGGCGCGTCGGTGGCGCTGGAGGAGGCGAGGGCGGTGACGCTGAAGTCCGGCGACGTCCTGGTCTCGCTCGACGCCTTCGTCGCCGTCCACCAGCGCGACTACTACGCCACGCTCGACGCCTACCGCCGGGTCATGGCCGACCGCGGCCTCGCGGCCCCCAAGGCGCCGGAGGGCTCGTACGAGGCCATCTGGTGCGCCTGGGGCTATGACCGCAACTTCACCGTCGCCGAGATCGAGGGGACTTACAGCAAGGTCAAGGAGTTGGGCTTCAAATGGGCCGTGCTCGACGACGGTTGGCAGACCAACGAGGGCGACTGGGCGCTGGACCCGCGCAAGTTCCGCACCGAGGCGGAGATGGTGTCCTTCGTCAAGGCGATCCGCGCGGCGGGCCTCAAGCCCAAGCTGTGGCTGGCGCCCCTGGCTGTCGATCCTGGCTCGGACCTGCTGCACGACCACACCGACATGCTGCTGCTGGACGCCGACGGCGCGGTCCAGAACGTCACCTGGTGGAACGCTTTCTATCTGTGCCCCGCCTATCAGCCGACACGGGACTACACGCAGAAGCTGGTGCGGAAGATCATCGGCGAGTGGGGCTATGAGGGCCTGAAGCTCGACGGCCAGCACATGAACGGCGTCGCCCCCTGCTACAATCCGGCCCACAACCATGCGCGCCCGGAAGAGTCCGTCGAGAAGCTCCAGGACTTCTGGAAGCTGGTCTACGACACCGCGCGCGAGGTCAATCCGAACGCCGTCGTCGAGTTCTGCCCCTGCGGCACGTCCTACGCCTTCCACAACCTGCCCTACACCAACCAGGTCCCGGCCTCGGATCCGCTGTCGTCCTGGCAGGTGCGCCTGAAGGGCAAGTCGCTGAAGGCCCTGATGGGGCGTGACGCGGCCTATGCCGGCGATCATGTGGAGCTGAGCGACGGGGGCAATGACTTCGCCTCCACGGTCGGGATCGGCGCGGTCATCTCGACCAAGTTCACCTGGCCGGGCGAGGGCCGGGGCAAGGACGCCAACTTCCGCCTGACGCCCGAGCGCGAGGCGGTGTGGCGCAAGTGGGCCGACCTCTACAACGCCAAGATGCTGCCCAAGGGCCAGTACCGGGGCGAGCTCTACGACATCGGCTTCGACAAGCCCGAGGCCCATGCGATCGAGAAAGGCGGCCGGCTCTACTACGCCTTCTACGCCCCGCAATGGGATGGACAGGTCGAGCTGCGCGGCCTGGGCGACGGCGCCTACCGCCTGACCGACTACTACAACAACAAGGATCTGGGCACAGTGACCGCCAAGACCGCCCGCATCCCCGCCAAGTTCGAGAAGTTCCTGCTGATCGAAGCCGTCCCCCTGAAAGGCGGCCGCGCATGACCGACGCTTCCGTAGCCGCGCCCACTGAACCCACCGAGCCCGTTGTCGCGCCCCGGCGCTGGCTGCTGTTCGCGCTGCTGACCGTCGCCCTGTGGGGCGTGTGGGGCGCGTTCGCCAGCATCTCGGCCCAGCGCGGCTTTCCCGAAACGCTGGTCTATTGCGTCTGGGCCGTCACGATGATCGTGCCGGCGGTGATCGTCATGCAGCGCGAAAAGTGGAAGCTGGACCGCGACCCGAAGTCGATCTTCTACGGCCTTCTGATCGGCCTGACCGGGGCCGGCGGCCAGATGATCCTGTTCTACGCCGTCTCCAAGGGGCCGGCCTATCTGATCTTCCCGATCATCTCGTTGTCGCCCCTCGTCACCATCCTGATGTCCTTCGTCCTGCTCAAGGAGCGCACGACCAAGCTCGGCGCGCTGGGGGTGGTGCTGGCGCTGATCGCCTTGCCGTTGTTCGACTTTTCGCCGCAGGGCTTCTCGTTCGCGCAAGGCTCGACCTGGTTCCCGCTGGCCCTGGTCATCATGCTCTGCTGGGGCGTGCAGGCCTACTTCATGAAGCTGGCCAATGCGCGCATGAGCGCCGAGAGCATCTTCTTCTACATGATGGTCAGCGGCCTGCTGGTGGCGCCGGTGGCGCTGGGCATGACCGACTTCTCCAAGCCGATCAACTGGGGCTGGGACGGGCCGTGGCTGGCGGCCGGCATCCAGGTGCTCAACGCCGTCGGCGCCTTGGCCCTGGTCTATGCCTTCCGATACGGCAAGGCGATCGTGGTCGCGCCGCTCACCAACGCCGGCGGACCGTTGGTGACCGCGGTGATTTCGCTTCTCATCGCCGGGGTGATGCCCGGCGAGCTCAAGATGATCGGCCTGGCTTTGGCCGTCATAGCCTCGGCGCTCCTGGCCCTGTCCTAGGACGCGCCGCACCTCCCCCCTTGGGGCGGTCGTTGCCTGCAGCGGCCGCTCATTTTTTATCAGGCGGGCGGAGTGCGGGTTGAAACGAAATATGTATGTTTCGTTTTCATTGCTTTCATTGCGTTGTGGTTGGGGTTGCGTTAGGTTGGCGTCTGTTCACCGAAGGATTCCCTATGAAGGCGATGCTCGATCTGGTCGCCCGGCATAAGTCCGGTCAGGCGTGCGGCATATATTCGGTCTGCTCGGCCCATCCGTTGGTGATCGAGGCGACCTTCGTCCATGCGCTGCGGGCCGGCGTCGACGTGGTGCTGATCGAAGCCACCTGCAACCAGGTCAATCAGGACGGCGGCTATACGGGGATGACGCCGGACATGTTCCGCGACTTCGTCCACGCCATCGCCGACAAGGTCGGCCTGCCGCGCGAGCGCATCCTGCTGGGCGGCGACCACCTGGGTCCCAATCCGTGGACCGGCCTTGGCGCCGAGGAGGCCATGGGCAAGGCCGAGGTGCTGATCGAACAGTACGTGGCCGCCGGCTTCCGCAAGATCCACGCCGACTGCTCCATGTCGTGCGCCGACGATCCGACGCCGCTGCCCGAGGACACCGTCGCCCGCCGCGCCGCGCGTCTGATCGGCATCGCCGAAGCCACGCAACGGCGCGTGGGCGGCGAGCCCTGCGTCTATGTCATCGGGACCGAGGTGCCCGTGCCGGGCGGCGCGGCCGAGGACTTGCCCGAGCTTGAGGTGACGACGCCGCAGGCCGCGCTCGCCACGATCGAGGCTCACCGCGCCATCTTCGCGGCGGAAGGCCTGTCGCAGGCGTGGCCGCGCGTCATCGCCGCCGTGGTGCAGCCGGGCGTCGAGTTCGACCATCACAAGGTCATCGACTACGACCGGGCCAAGGCCGTCGCGCTGAGCCGCGCGCTCGACGATCAGCCCCACATCGTCTTCGAAGCCCATTCGACGGACTACCAGACGCCCAAGGCGCTCAAGGCCCTGGTCGAGGACCATTTCGCCATCCTCAAGGTTGGGCCCGGCGTCACCTTCGCGCTGCGCGAGGCCTTCTGGGCCCTGGACGCCATCGAGCGCGAATGGATCGGCGAAGACCGCGCCTCGCGCTTCCGCCATATCGCCATCGAGCGCATGAAGGCCGATCCGCGCAACTGGGGCAAATATTATCACGCCACCGGCGCGGACCTTCAGTTCGACCTGCAGTACAGTCTCTCTGACCGGATACGCTACTACTGGCCCGACCCGCAGATCACCGCGGCCCAGGAGGTGATGTTCGCCAACCTTACCGACAATCGCCCGCCCCTGGCGCTGATCAGCCAGTACATGCCGGACGCCTATGCGGCCGTCCGCAATACTGACCTGACGCCCAGTCCGGCCAATCTGGTGATCGCCCATATCGGCGCGACGCTGGACGCCTATCGCGCGGCCTCCACCGTTGAGCCGGAGTTTGCTTATGCCTGACGTCACCCATCTGGGCCTCACGGAGTCCGCGCTGGACCAGCTGGGCGGTCTTTGGACCGCGCGCGAGATCGCGCAGCAACCCGCCATGCTGCGCGAGACCCAGGCTCTGCTGATGGCGCGCCGGGCCGAGATCGAGGCCTTTCTCAAGCCGCTTCTGGCCTTGCCGTCGCTGCGCGTCATCCTGACCGGCGCGGGCACGTCGGCCTTCATCGGCGAATGCCTGGCGCCGGTCCTGTCCACGCGTCTGGGCCGCCGGGTCGAGGCCATCCCGACGACGGACCTGGTCTGCGCCCCGCAGCTCTATTTCGAAACCGACACGCCGACCGTGCTGGTCTCCTTCGGGCGTTCCGGCAACAGCCCCGAGAGCGTGGCGGCGGTCGAGCTGGCCGACCGCCTCGTCAAGACGCTGCATCACCTGGTCATCACCTGCAACGCCGAGGGCGCCCTGGCGGCTTACGCGCAAAGGTCGCGAGGCCTCATCGTGCAGCTGCCAGAACCGACCCACGATCGAAGCTTCGCGATGACGTCGAGCTTCTCGTGCATGACCTACGCGGCCCTGGCGGTGTTCAGCGGCATCGCGCCGATGGACGCGCGGATCGATGCCATCGCGCGCGCCACCCAGCAGGTGATCGACACCTGCGCCCCCGTCATGCAAGCCGCGGCCGGCGAAGGCTATGAGCGCGTGGTCTATTTGGGCAGCCACATCTTCCAGGGCCTGGCGCGGGAGTCGGGGCTCAAGCTCCTGGAGCTGACCAACGGCGCCCTGGTGACGATGTTCGATTCACCGCTCGGCTTCCGGCATGGTCCCAAGACCATCGTCAACAACCGCACCCTGATCGTCGTCTTCTTCTCCAACAACGCCTATACGCGCAGCTACGACGTGGATCTTCTCGGCGAGCTGCAGCGCGACAACGACGCCGCCCGCGTCATCGCCATCACGGCCCAGGACGGGGTGGGGCTGGCCAAGAGCGACGAGTTGAGCGTGCTGGGCCTGGAGACGGCGGACGACGCTGAACTGCTGTTCCCCTATATCGTGGCGCCGCAGATCTTCGCCTTCTTCGAGTCTCTGCGCCTGGGACTGACGCCGGACAATCCCAACACCTCCGGCACGGTCAATCGCGTCGTCCAAGGCGTGCGCATCCACGAGCTGAGCTGACGATGGACCAGGCGAACCTGTCCGCAGGATGTTTTTTGGGCGTGGACGGCGGCGGCACCAAGACCGCCTTTGTCCTGACCGACGCCGGCGGGCGCGAACTGGCCCGCCACGAAGGCGGGTCCAGCTACCATATCCAGGTCGGTTTCGAGGCCCTGCACGCCTTGCTGCATGACGGCGTTCGCGCCGTGCTCGACAAGGCCGGCGCCTCGCCCGACGACGTGATCTTCGCCTTCTTCGGATTGCCCGCTCACGGCGAGGACTCGCAGGTCCAGCCCTTCCTCGACGTGATCCCCGAGGCGGTGCTCGGTCATCATCGCTACGCGTGCGGCAACGACATGATCTGCGGCTGGGCGGGCTCGCTCGGCGGCGAGGACGGCATCAACATCGTCGCGGGCACGGGCTCGATCGGCTATGGCGAGCGCCAAGGCCTGTCGGCGCGGGGCGGCGGATGGGGCGAGGTGTTCTCCGACGAGGGCTCGGCCTACTGGATCGCCGCGCAGGGGCTCAACGCCTTTTCGCGGATGGCCGACGGGCGCCTGCCGCGCGGACCGCTGCATGATCTGCTGACGCGCGAGCTGGAGCTGCAAAGCGATCTCGACATCTGCGCCTACGTCTACGCCAAGTCCGCGCCCCAGCGTGACCGCATCGCCGCCCTGTCGCGCCTGGTCGCGCGAGCGGCGGCGCAAGGCGACGAGGTCGCGCGCCGCATCTTCACCGAGGCCGGCCGGGAGTTGGCGGCGATCGTCGAGGCGATCCGCAAGCGGCTGCGATATCAACCCGGCGAGACGGTGAACCTGTCCTATTCGGGCGGGGTGTTTCAGGGCGGCGAGCTCATCCTCCAACCCTTCCGCCAGCAGCTGTCGCTCTATTCGCCCGATTACCGCCTGATCACGCCGCGCTTCAACCCCGCCATCGGCGCGGCCCTCTATGCGGCGCGCCTCAGCGGCCAGGCCGTGAGATTGCCGATCAATGCCTGACGATACCGGTTTCGGAACCTTGCGTTTTCCCGCGGGTCATTTCCCGTTCGCGCGGCTCGAGGCCTTGCTGTTCGACATGGACGGTACGCTGAGCGACACCGACGCGATCCACCGCCAGGCCATGGTCGACACCTTCGCGGCCCGAGGCGTGGGCATGAGCGACGAGGACTTTCACCGGCACGTGTCGGGTCAGTCGAACGACGCCATCTTCGCGCACTTCTTCCCCGGCCTCTCCAAAGACGAGCGCCGGCGTCTGGCCGACGAGAAGGAGGCGCTCTATCGCCGCCTGACGCCGCGGATGACGCCGATGCCCGGCCTTGCGCGGTTGATCGACTGGGCGAAAGCGAGGGGCGTGGCCTGCGCGCTGGTCACCAACGGTCCCCGGGCCAATGTCGAGCATACGCTGAAGGTTCTCGGCCTCGCCGACAGCTTCGACACCCTGGTGCTGGGCGAGGACCTGCCACGCGCCAAGCCTGATCCGCTGCCCTATCTGGAGGCCCTCCAGCGGCTGGGTGTCGCCGCGGAAAACGCCATGGCCTTCGAGGATTCCGAGCCCGGCGTGACCGCCGCCCTGGCGGCGGGCGTGTTCACAGTCGAGGTCACCGGAGCGTCGCGAAAGGCGGGGCTTGGCCTCGGCGCCGACCTCACCGTGCCCGATTTCGCCGCGCCGGCGCTGTGGGCGCGCCTGACCGCAACCGATGTTCACGCTACCACTTGATCGAAAGGGCGTTTGGCGGCCGCGGGGGCGGTGCGCGATTCCAAGGCAATACAAGGACTTAAGAGAAGCTCTGGCGAAAATTTCGACATTTATGCAACGAATATGCTTCCGAAGCGCGCTTTCGTTAAGTAGCGGTTTGACACAACATCGAAACCATTGTTACCTTTTGTAATATAAATAAGGTGCAAACCGAAACTTCGGAATTTGCGTCCGATCAAGCGAGGAAAAGGGGTTCGCTATGGCACGTCGTCCATCACACCGGGGGGCCATCATGGCCGGCGCAGGCATTGCTGCCCTGCTCACCGCAAGCGCGGCGATCGCGCAGGTCCCCGCCAACGCCCCTGATGACGATACGGTCGAGGAAGTCGTCGTTGTCGGCGTGCGCGCCAGCGTGGCCAAGGCCGTCAAGCTGAAGCGCGACGCCACCACGGTCCAGGACTCGATCAGCGCCCTCGAACTGGGCATGTTCCCGGACGACAACGTCGCCGACTCCCTCAGCCACATCACCGGGGTCTCGATTTCGCGCACCGCCGGCGGCGAGGGCCAGAAGGTCAGCGTCCGGGGCCTGGGTCCCGAATATACGCTGTCGACCTTCAACGGACGCATCCTGGCCACCGACGGCGCGGGCCGTGACTTCGCCTACGACGTGCTGCCGTCCGACGTCATCAGCGGCGCCGACGTGATCAAGGGCGCCGAGGCGGCCAACACCGAGGGCGCCATCGGCGGCTTGATCAACCTGCGTTCGGCCAGCCCCTTCGACAAGCTCGGCCAACAGGGCATCGTGCGCCTCGAGGGCGATCGCAACCAGATGTCGGAGATGGACGGCCGCAAGCTGTCGGCCGTGTACAGCAACACCTTCGCCGGCGACACGCTCGGCATCCTTCTCGGCGTGGTGCTCGAGAAGCGCGACGACCGCACCGACGTGGCCGGCAACGACGGCGGCTGGAGCCGCAACGCGGACCCGACCGACGAAAGCTGGCTGTGGGGCAATACCTGGGGCGGCGCCATCGACCCGAACAACAACGGCGTGCTGGACCCCGAAGAATACGGCCTGATCGGCCCGGGCCAGTTCCGCGTCGGCTCGATCCTGGAAAAGAAGAAGCGCACCGCCTTCACGGGCAAGCTGGAATGGCGGCCGTCCGACACGTTCAAACTGGTCGTGGACGGGCTGGCGACCAAGCTGGATTCCCCGCAGGTCGGCTACCAGCAGTCCTTCTACCCGCTCTATGCGCCGGGTCGCTGGTCGAACATGGTGATCAAGGACGGCATCGTCACCAGCTTCGACATGGACAATCCCGATCCGGAAATGCGGCTCAATCCCGAGTTGCTCAATCAGACGTCCTACCGCGTCGTCGAGACGCAGCTCTACGGCGCCAACGCCGAATGGAACGTGTCGGACAACCTGACCATCGTCGGCGACGTCTACCGTTCGACCTCCAAGCGCCATTCCGGCGGGCAGGACAGCTATGTCGTTCTGCGGATGAACCAGGCCAACACGGCCCACATCTCGCTGACGGGCGCGCGCGTGCCGAACGTCACGGTCGACTTCGATGACGGCCGCGACCTGGCCAGCGGCCTGGCCAACGGCGAGTTCGGCGACTCCGACTTCAACACCCACTACTTCTCGCTCGCCGGCGACAACATCGACGACAAGATCACCGGCGCTTCGTTCAAGGGAAAGTGGGACACCAAGCGCGGCTGGCTCGACAACGTGCAGTTCGGGGTCAACTACACCGACCGCACCAAGTCGCGCGACCTGGTCAACAACGCGCTGACGGGCGGGGCCGACTACTATTCCGGCAACTACGCGATCAATGTCGGCGCCCTTCAAGGCAACGTCATTTCGAACAATTTCAGCCTGCCCAACTTCATGAACAAGGTCGACGCGGAGTTCCCGCGCACCTTCCTGGCCTTCGATGTCGCCAGCTATCAGAAGGCCTTGGCGGCCTATGACGGCACGCCGCGGCCGGGCGGCGGCGTCTATGACTATTCCGCCGCGGCGCCCAAGTGGAACCCGCTGAGCAGCTACCGCGTGGGCGAGGAGACTTGGTCCGGCTTCGCGCAGGCCAACCTGGAGGCCGAACGCTGGAGCGGCAACGTCGGCCTGCGCGTCGTGCACACCACGACCAACGCCCAGGCCTGGGACGCGAAAATCCTGGAGATCATCCAGAACGGCGCCTTCAACTATACGGCCGTCTATGACGAACCGACGACCGTCGAGCAGAAGAACGACTACACCTACGTGCTGCCGTCGCTGAACCTCAACTACCGCATCACCGAGGAGCTGCGCCTGCGCTTCGGGGCGGCCAAGACCATGGCCCGTCCGTCGGTCGAGACCCTGGCGCCGAGCAGCACCACCGAAAGCGTGTCATGGGGCGAGTTCACCCAGATCTACAGCGGCAACGCGGATCTGAAGCCCTATTCGGCCAAGCAGTTCGATCTGTCGCTGGAGTACTATTTCCGGCCCAACTCGATCTTCAACTTCGCGGTGTTCCAGAAGCGCATCAAGGACCAGATCACCACGAGCTGGGAGCCAGGCCAGGATATCGGCGTGCCAAACCCGGACCCCACTGTGCCGGGCAACCAGCTGTTCAACATCAGCCGTCCGATCAATGGCGACTACGCCAAGGTGAAGGGCATCGAGGTCGGCCTGCAGCACTTCCTGGACAACGGCTTTGGCGTGCGCGCGCAGTACACGCGCAACTGGGCCAAGAGCTATGTCGGCGACCAGGAGCGCCCGCTCGAAGGCATCGCGCCGTCAGTCTATTCGCTGGGCGTCTTCTATGAGCACGGCCCGGTGTCGCTCAGCGTCTCGGCAGACCACACCGACGGCTTCGCCACGGCGGTCAACGTGCTCGGCGAGGGCTACAACGAACAAGCCGATCCGATCACCTGGGTCACGGCCCACGCGTCGTACAAGATCACCGAGAAGATGGACATCTCGATCGAAGGCCAGAACCTGCTGGACGAGGCCAACACCTACAGCATCAACGGCAATCCGATGCTGCCGCAGGGCTACTACCGCTACGGCGCCAGCTACAAGCTGGGCCTGAGCTACCGCTTCTAAAGCGCGCCGCCGCCGGTCTCGCCCATCAGGGCGGCCGGCGGCGGATTCTTTCCAGTACACATCAAACAGGTGGCGTCTTGCCCTCATCGCCCAAGGCGAAGGAACGGCTCAGCCTTGCGCGGTCGGCGTTGCTGTCGGCCGCCTTCCTGCTGGCCGGAGTCCCTCAAGCCCAGGCCCGGGCCGAGGCTGGGCCGAGCTCGCCCGCCGCCGTCGCGGTCGCCGATTTTCGCTTCACCGAAGCCGATCTCGCCAACCCCGAGCGGGGCTTCTACCAGGCGGCCGACACCGATCTCGACGCCCTGGGCGCGGCGTTCGTGGCGCGGACCTACGCCAAGGGCGATCGGCTGATCTATGCGCGGATCAACCTCGAACCCTATCGCGACAGCGACCTGCCGGCGGCGTTTCTCGACCGGATCGACGCCGCGTTCGAGACGGCGCGCCAGGGCGGCGTCAAGCTGATCGTCCGCGCGACCTACAACTATCCACGCGGGGAGACCCAGTACCGCGACGCGCGGGACGCGTCCCTGGCTCGGGTGCTGGCGCACCTGACGCAACTCAAGCCGCTGCTCCAGCGCAATGAGGATGTGATCGCCTTCATGCAGGCGGGCTTCATCGGCGCATGGGGTGAATGGCACACCTCGTCAAACGACCTCACCACGCCCGCGAGCCGGACCCGGATCAAGGACGCCCTGCTGGATGCGACGCCCGTCACGCGCTTCGTCCAGTTCCGCTATCCGCCCTACATCCAGGCCTGGACGCCCAAACTGCCGGGCCTGGACGCGGCGCTGGACGGCTCGTTCCGCATCGGGTTTCACAACGACTGCTTCCTGGCGAGCGACACCGATGTCGGCACCTATGACGAAGCAGCGGACCCGCGCGAGCGTGAGCGGCGATATGCCGACGCGCAGGGCGACCTGGCGCCCTTCGGCGGGGAGACCTGCAATCCGGCCGACGATCCCGATCCTCGGCCGCGCACGGCCTGCGCCGACATCCTGGGCGAGGGCGCGCGCTATAACCTGACCTATCTGAACGACGGCTATTACCGCCGCCTGTTCCATGACAAGTGGCGCAAGCAGGGGTGTATCGACGAGGTGCGCCGCCGGATGGGTTACCGCTTCGCCCTGGTCAAGGTCAGCCATCCCGCCGCGATCGCCCCGGGCGGCGTGTTTTCGGTCTCGCTCGTGTTTCGCAACTCGGGCTGGGCCCGGCTCTACAATCCCCGGCCGGTGGAGATCCTGCTGCGCGACCGCGCGTCGGGCGCGGTTCGCCGGCTGCCGGCGCGGGGCGCCGATCCGCGCCGGTGGCTGCCGGGAGCGGACACGAGCGAAACGCTGACGGTCACCCTGCCCAACGACGTGTCGGGCGCGCAGGAAGTCTGGCTGGCCCTCCCGGACGCTGGACCGCGCCTCAAGGACGATCCCCGCTTCGCCATCCGCCTGGCCAACGCCGACGACCGCGCGAAGGGCCAGGGGTGGGACGAACGGCGCGGCGCCTTTGCGTTGGGGACCACGGTGGACGTGACGCCGAAGTAGCAACTTCAACTTCGCCGCGGAGGCCTTGGCCCCGTCATAGGTCGCGACGAAGGGCGGCCCTTCGACTCATTCTGGCGAGAATGGGCGCCGACGCCTGACGTTCAGCGAGCTTGGTGCGGAAGAAGCGCCGGGGGGCCGGCTTCCTCCAGGGCGCGACGCACCGCGATGGCCAGATCGCTGACCTTGAAGGGCTTGCGCAGCACGGCCTCTGACTTGACGAGGTCCTTGATCGCTTTGGCGTCGGCGTAGCCCGTGACCAGCAGCACGGCCAGGGCGGGCGACGCCTCCCGAGCCTGGGCCGCGACCTGGGCGCCGTTGACGCCCGGCATCGCGAAGTCGACCACCATCAGGTCCGGCCGGTCGGTGGCGATCCGATCAAGGCCGGCCTGGCCGCCCGACGCCTCGGTCACCGCGTATCCGAGCGATCGCAGGCACTGGACGATGAACCTGCGCACGCCGGCGTCGTCGTCGACCACGAGAATCCGTTCGCCGTGGCTCAGGGGCGTTTCGCCGGTCGGGATTTCGCTCGCATGCAGGCGTTCGGCCGCGTCGCTGACCGGCAGCCAGATCTCGATCGTGGTGCCTTCGCCGACGGTGCTGTCGATGCGCACCGTGCCGCCCGACTGGGTGGCGATGCCATAGACCTGACTGAGGCCCAGGCCGGTGCCCTTGCCCACGCCCTTGGTGGTGAAGAACGGGTCCAGCACCTTCTGCAGCAGCTCCGCGGGGATGCCGTGGCCGGTGTCGCTGACGGCGATGACCACGTGGCGTCCCGGCTGCAACCCCTCGTGCCAATCCTCGGCCAGGCGGCTCGAGACCGTGACGGTCCCGCCGTTGCTCATGGCGTCGCGGGCGTTGATCGCCAGGTTGAGGATCGCCAATTCCAGCTGGTTGGGATCGGCGTTGGCTCGGGCCGAGCCCGCTCGCAGATCGGTCCTGATCTCCACCGTGTGGCCCAGGGTCCTGGCCAGCAGATCGCCCATGCCGTCGATCAAGGCGTCGACCTCGACGGCCTGCAGGTCCAGCTGCTGGCTTCGCGAGAAGGCCAGAAGCTGGGCGGTCAGCTTGGTGGCCCGCTCCACGCCCTCCCTGGCGTTGGCCGCCATGCGCTGAATGCGTGGGTCGTCGCTGCGCCGCTCGATCATGTCGATATTGCCGACGATGGCGGTCAGGAGGTTGTTGAAGTCGTGGGCGATGCCGCCCGTCAGCTGGCCGATCGCGTCCATTTTCTGGGCCTGCACGAGCGCCGCCTGGGCCTGCTCTCGCTCGCCGATCTCGTTGAGCAGACGCTCGTTGGAGCGTTGCAGTTCATGGACGCTTTCACTGATGCGGCGCTCCAGCGTCTCGTTCATCGCCAACAACGCGGCTTCCGCCGCCTTTCGCTCGGTGATGTCCAGCGTCACGCCCGACATCCGTCGCGGCGCGCCCGGCTTGTCCGAATTCAGCCGCCCGCGAACCTGCAGCCAGTGGACGCTTTCGTCGGGCCAAATCACCCGGTACTCTACGTTGTAGTCCCCGCCTTGGCTGAGGGCGGCATCCAAGTCCGCCGAGCGTCGTGCAGCGTCGTCGGGATGCACCGCCGCCTCGACATCGGCCAGCGTAAGGGTCTGCTCCGGCGCGCGGCCGAAATGCGCCTTGGCCATGGGCGAGGCGGAAAGCACGTGGCTTCCAAGCTCGAGCTCCCACGCGCCCAGATGACCCGCGTCGAGCGCGAAGCGCAGCTGCTCTTCGGCCTTGATCTGGTCGGCGAGGTGATCGCGCGCCCGGTATTGCCGTTGCCGGGCCCGCACGGCCGAGGCCGCCGCGCTGACCAGCGTTTCGGCGTTGATGGGGCGCTCCAGCAGCACGACGTTGCCGATCGCCCGCAGCCGCTCGGCGTCGACCTGAGCGCGTTTGCCCGGCTGCTTGGTGACCAGCACGATGAACGGAAAATCCGACCAGGACGGCTGAGCCGCGAGCCAGGCGGTCAGGGTTTCGGTCGCATCCTGCGCCAGCGCCTCCTCGGTGAGGATCGCGGCCCCGGCGTTTTGAGCGAGGGCCTCGGTCAGGGTCGACAGGTCCGGGCAAATCAGGACGCGGTAGCCGGTAGAGGTCAGGGTTTCAGCGATCACCGGCGCGTCCCGCCCCCGGGGGGCCAGGATCAGGATGCGCTCATCCATTCGCGCCGGGCTCCGCTGCGCCGAGCATGGCGACCTTGCCTTCATAGGAGGGCAGGCCCGACATGACGCCCTGGAAATCGGTCAGCGCCTCGCCGACCTCGATGCCGGCGCTGGTCAGTCGGATCTCCCGAATGGTCTTTTCGTGTTCGGTGGTGCGGCTCTTGACCGCCGAGATCGCCGTGCGCACCGACCCCGCGGCCTCGAAGAACCGAAACAGCAGGATGCTGTCGCTGAGATAGCTGAGGTCGATGTCGCTGCGGACCTCGCCGATGAAGCCGTGCTGACCCAGGATGAGCAGGGTGACGACGCCTTGCTGGTTCAGATAGGTCAGCAACTCGTGCATCTGCAGAAGCAGGAACTTCTGACCGGGCATGGCTTGCAGATAGGCGTTGAGGCTGTCGATCACGATCTGGGCCGCGCGGCCCTTCTCGACCGCATCCCGGACGTGGCAGGCGAACTCGCCCGGCGACAGTTCGGCCGGGTCGATCGCCCGGATCGTCAGCTGGCCGTTGTCGAGGAAGGGCTGCAGCTCCATGCCCAGGGCCCTGGACCGCGCCAGCAGGGTCGGCAGGCCCTCGTCGAACAGGTAGTAGGCGACCTTCTCGCCGCGTTCGAGCGCGCTGAGCACGCACCGCACCGCCGTGGTGGTCTTGCCCACGCCGGAGGGGCCGCTGATCAGGGTGTTGGTGCCGCGCGACAGGCCGCCGCCGATCAAGGCGTCCAGTTCGGCCGATCCGGTCGAAACGATCTCGTGAGTGAACTCCGCGTGATGACGGGCCGCCACCAGCCGCTCGAAGACCGTGATCCCGCCGGTGTCGAGTTCGAAATCGTGGAAGCCGCCGCGGTACTTGATGCCGCGCATCTTGACGATTTCCAGCCGGCGGCGCTGGGAGCCGTATTCCTGGGGGCTGCGCTGCAGGCTGATCACGCCATGGGCGATGCTGTGCAGCTGCAAGTCGCCGTCCTCGGCGGTCTGGTCGTCCAGCAGCAGCACCGTGCACTTGCGGGTCGAGAAGAAATGCTTGAGCGCCAGGATTTGCCGGCGGTGGCGCAGGGGGTTCTGGGCCAGGAGACGCATTTCCGACAGACTGTCGAACACGACCCGCATCGGCTTGGTCGCCTCGACCTGTCGCATCACGCCGCGGGTCGTTTCGCCGAGTTCGACGTCGGACGGGTGCAGGACCGATTGTTCGCTGTCGGGATCCAGGCCTTCCTCGCTGACCAGCTCGAACAAGTCGACGCCGTCCAGCGACCAGCCGTGGCTGGCGGCGGCGGCCTTAAGTTCGGTCTCGGTTTCCGACAGGGTGATGTAGAGGCCGCTCTCGCCCAGCTCGCGCCCCTTGAGCAGGAACTGCAAGGCCAAGGTCGTCTTGCCCGAGCCTGGCGTGCCCTCGACCAGGTAGATGCGATCGCGGGTCAGGCCGCCGCCAAGAATCTCGTCCAGGCCGGGCACGCCTGTGGCGACACGGGGCTCTGTCGTTGGCGGGATGAGATCGACCGGCATGCACGCTCCTCGCAACGGGTCTCCCGACCCTGTGGCGGTCGTCCTTAGGCCGACCCGCTGGAAGATAACCCCGAGCTAAAGCCAAGGTTTCTTCGACGGGCAGAGGCGTTGGACGATGGACGCGCGACCGAGACGGGAAGGCGCCGCAGTCTTGCCGTCGCGCGAACTCGCGGATGAAGTCGAATTGCCAGGCAGTAATGTCGGACTCATGACATAGTCGCGCCATGTTCTCGCGAACCTACAGGCGCCGGCGGGCGGATGAATGTGAACGGCTCGCCGCCGCCGCCTTAGATTCCTTGAAGCGCAGGCAGTATGAGGTCGACGCCCTGGAATGGCGGCTGCTTGCCGGCGAGTTTCTCGAAACGCCTCCCGTCTTGAAACTCGTCTGGATCGCGCCCTGACGTCCGGCGGATTTTTCTGAAGCACTTATATTTTCGGCGACGCCGGGCCAAACCCCAGGGCACGCGTTGCTAGCGCATGCGCACCGCCGAGGATTGTCGCCGTCAGGCGACGAAGATGAATTTGCTGGCGGCCCAATCGCCCGTGTTGCGCGACCAATACCTGCGGATGGCGCAACTTTGGGAGCGTCTCGGAGACGAGTCCGCGCAAACCGAAGGGCTGGAGGATGAGCAACCCTCACGCCCGGGCGAACCTTCCAGCGCGGGGGCGCCGTCCGAAGACGATTAGCCCGCCGACGCGGCGTCAGCCGACGATGCTGAGCTCGCGCGAGGAAGCCGCCACGGGCGCGATGACGGCGGTTATCACGCAGATGACGCCGCTGGGGGCGAAGTCGATCGCGGCGTCGCCGCCCAGGGCGGCCGAGAGGCTGCGTTCGATAAGGCGGGATCCAAAGCCGCGGTGCAGGGGCGGAGCCACGATCGGGCCGTCCTTTTCCTCCCATTCGAGGCGGATGACCCCGGCCTCCAGGGTCCAAAGGATGCTGAGCCGGCCCGTCGGCGTCGAAAGCGCGCCATACTTCACCGCGTTGGTTGCCAGCTCCTGCAAGGCCATCGCCATGGCCAGCGCCATGGTCGGCTCCAGGCGGACCTCGGGACCGCCCGTGACGATGCGAGACGCGTCCGCGCCCACATAGGGCGATATGGCCAACGTGACGATTTCGCGCATTTCCGCCCCTTCCCAACTTTCGCGGGTCAGGACGTCATGGGCGAGCGACAGGGCGATGAGGCGCTCTTCCAGCGCGGCCCGGGCGTCGTCAACGCTCGCCGCGGAGCGCAGGGTTTGGGCCGCGATGGATTGAACCGTGGCCAGCGTATTCTTGACCCGGTGGTTCAGCTCGTTGATCAGCAGGCTTTGCTTCTCGTCCGCGGCGCGCTGCTCGGTGCGGTCGCGAAGGATTTTCAGGAAGCCGATCAGCTGACCGTCGTCGCGGCGAAGCGGCGTCATCAGGGTGTGGGACCAAAAGGCCGTTCCATCCTTGCGCACGTGCCAGCGCTCTTCTTCGGTCCGGCCGTCTTGCAGGCAGCGCGCGCGCTCCCGGTCGTCGGCCTGGAGGGCCTTGTCCGCCTGGGTCCAGATCGGGGGGAAGGCCCGCCCGATCAGTTCGGTCGCCTGCCAGCCCAGGATCTGCTGGGCGCCGGCGTTCCAGATCGTCACGGTCTGATCAAGATCGGTGGCCATGATCGCGTAGTCGCGCACGCCTTCGAGGATCAGGCGGTAGCGTTCGTCGCTTTCACGGTGCGCCGCTTCGACCGCCAGCGCGGATTTGGCTTCGGCCACTTCCCTGGCTTGCGCGTAGGTCGCGGTCAGGTCGGTGAGCACGCCGCAGAGAAACGGGCCGTCCGGCGGGTCCATCTGGGTCAGGGACAGCTGAGCGATGAAGGTCTCGGCGGTGGCCGCGCGCCGCAGGGCCAGTTCGGCCTTGCCGCCCTCTCCGAGCAGGCGTTGCAGGTCGGCCAGCGACTCCGGCCTGACGAACGGTCGAAGGCCCGTGGCGATCAGGGCGCTGGGCTCGGCGCCCAGCATCTCGGCCAAGGCGCGATTGCCGTACAGCAATGCGCCGTCCCGGCTGACCATCAGGGCGCCTTCGGTCATCTGCTCGATCAGAAGCCGGTAGGACCGGTCGGCCGTTTCGAGCGTGTAGACCTTTCGGTTGTCGGGTCCCCCCACCACCACGGCGTCCACTTCGCCGTTGCGGATCGCCTCCAGCGTCTCGAGCGCCTCGGCCAGTTGCAGCCGAAGGTCCAGAACCTCGGAGGCAAGCGACATGGGCGCGGAGCGGGGACTACTTTGATCCATCGTCAAGGCCGCCTTTCGCCGGCAGGCCAAGGCCGCGCAGCACGCGGTCGGTGTCGGAAAGGTCGCCGATCATCCGTTGCACGGGTTCCGGCTGCAGCTTGATCAGGGTCGGCGCGGCGAGGATCTGATGCTCGCTCGCCGCCTCCGGGTTTTCGTACATGTCGACGACTTCCAGGTCGTAGCGGTCGGGCAGTTCGCTTTCCAGCACTCGCCGCAGGTTGGCGATCGCCCGGGTGGACCGTTGCGTCGAACCGGTGACGTAGAGCCTCAGAACGTGCCTGGAAGCAGGGGTGTTGTTGTCCGGGCGGGTCATGACGCGGGCCTGCTGTAGTCGAGTCCGATAAGGAACTTCTCGGGATCGGCCAGCGTGCCGATCATGCGCTTGAGCGGCGGGGGCAGGCTGCGCACCAGGGTGGGGATGGCGATGATCTGGTCCTGGGCCGCGAGTTCGGGATTCTCGGCCAGGTCGAGCACCTCGATCTTGTGGCGGCCCGGCAAGTGGGTGTCGCAGAGCAGGGTCAGGTTCCTGATCGCCGCGAGCGACTTGGGCGTCTGGCCGGCGACATAGAGCCGGAAATGGAAGACGCCGCCGTCCGGAACCTCGGCGTCTCCTTCACCCGGCGCGTCCGGCGTCGTGGGCGAGGTCATGTCGTCGCCCCGCGGCGGGTGGCCGCCGCCGACCGGCTGGCGGTCAGGGTCTGCTCCTTGCGCTCATCGACCGTGTCCAACGCAAGCAGTTCGACTTCCTCGCGCTGGAGCGCCTCGCGGGTTTCGGTGATCTGGCGTTCGGCGGCGCTCCTCTTCTCGGCGAATTCGCGCTGGCGACGATTGACCTCGTCCCGGCGTTCGAGGGCGGCGGCCTCTTCCTGCGCCTCCTGGACGATGCGGGCGCTGCCGGTCAGCACACCATGGGGTCCGATATAGGGTTCCATCAGGGTGACGCCGTCGGAGCTCAAGTGATACTCGCGGATCTGATTAGAGTGGCTCATGCCGCGCGCCTTGAGCACGAACAGGCCGCGGTTGCGTTCGCCGTTGGCTTCCAGGTCGTGCAGGCCGATCCAGACGTCCATCAGCGAGGACAGGCTTTGTTCGTTGCGGTCGTCCTGCTCGCCGTTGACCAGGTTGTTGAAGACCACCGTGATGCCCTTGACCTTGAGGTAGTCCACCAACCTCAGCAGCGTGGCGTGGATCTCGCTTTCGGAGCCCCGGAACGCGGAGATCGGATCGACGACGACGACCGCCGGGTTGAAGGCGTCGATCTGGCGGATCATCAGCACCAGGTGCATCTCGAGGCCAAAGAGGCTGGGCCGGGACGACTCGAAGCGCAGCAGGCCGGCGGCCACGTGCGAACCCAGGTCCAGGCCGACGGAGCGCATGTTTCGCACGATCTGCTCGGGAGATTCCTCGAAGGAGAAATAGATCGCCCGCTGTCCCGCCAGGCAGGCGGCGTTGACGAAGTTGGATCCGAAGGTGGTCTTGCCGGTCCCCGAGGGACCCGACAGCAGCACGCTCGAGCCGCGATAGTAGCCGCCCACGCCCAGCATGGCGTCGATGCCGCCGATCCCGCTGGAAACAACCTCGTCGGAGATCGAATGCGAGAGGCCGGCCGAGGTCACCGGCAGCACGCTGATGCCGCMCTTGTCGATGAGGAACGGGTACTCGTTGGTGCCGTGGGCCGAACCCCGATACTTCATGACCCGCAGGCGCCGCGTGGTGATCTGTTCCTCGACCCGGTTGTCGAGCGCGATCACGCAGTCGGAGACGTACTCCTCCAGGCCGTGGCGGGTGAGCTGGCCTTCGGAGCCGCGCTCGGCAGTGATCACCGCGGTGACGCCGCGATCCTTGAGCCACTGGAAGAGCCGGCGAAGCTCCGCGCGGAGCACGGGACCGTCGCCCAGGCCGGAAAACAGCGCTTCCAGCGTGTCCAGGACAACGCGTTTCGCCCCGATCTTGTCGATGGCGTGTCCGAGCCTGACGAACAGGCCTTCCAGGTCGTATTCGCCGCTATGCTCGATCTCGCTGCGCTCGACACGCACATAGTCGATGACCAGCTTCTTCTCGGCGATCAGCCTTGGCAGGTCATAGCCAAGGGAGCTGACGTTCTGCACCAGATCGTCGGCGCGTTCCTCGAAGGTCATGAAGACGCCTGGCTCGTCATAGGCGGTCGCGCCCTTGACGAGGAAGGTCAGGGCAAAGAGCGTCTTGCCGCAGCCCGCGGCGCCGGCGATCAGGGTCGGGCGGCCCTTGGGCAGACCGCCGAAGGTGATCTCGTCCAGGCCGGCGATGCCGCTCGGCGCCTTTTGGAGGTGTTCGGCTGTCGTCTTGATCTGTTGGGTCATGGCGTCGTCGCTAGCGTGAACTGTCAGGCCGAAGTACAGCAGCGATGGCTTCAAGTCGCGCAAAAGATCGAATTTTATAGAGTAAAAAGGCGTGAATCTCGGCGCGCCTTCAAAATAATTCGCAGTAAAAATTCGATATTTTCTAGCTTTTTGACGCCGTCAGGAAGGGGTTTTTACGGGCGACATCCGAGCAAAATCTACGAGATCAAGCCGTCCAATCGACGAATTTCGCCGACAATAACTTGATGAAACTTTCGTCGGATGCCCCCCGCTGTCGAGGCAAGGGCCCTGGCCGTGCAAGCCGCCCGCCGCCGATCGCGGGTGCTCCACGAGCGCCGAAATCAGGCCTTCTCAGTGGGCTGTGCTGGCCGCGGAAAGTGTGAACGGCTTTGGCATGGTCCAGTTTGCGTCGGCGCCCCGGCCAATCTCGAATTCCGTTCTCAGTCGATCCAGGATCGCGTCGTCGACGCCCTGGATCCAAAGGAGATCTTCCCAGGTCCGGAAGGGGCCCCAGAACACCATTTCGCGGGCGACCGCGGGCTCGATCCCGGCGTTGGCGATATCGTGGATGCTGGCGCTGTTGAGATCGATCATGGCGATAGAAGGTTCGGCTAAAGCTAAGGTTCCGCCGCCGAGGGGAAGAGCGCCTTCATCGTATTCGCCGGCTTGCGCGACGCCCTCCCCGGGCAGCTTTGCGCAGCCCGGGGAGGCGGCCCGCTCACGCTCGGCGGATCACAGCGCGTATTTCAGCGTGACCAGCCAGGTCCGCGGGTCCGGGTAGTTCTTGTAGTAGACCCCCGTGGCCGGCGTGTAGGTGACGCTGACCGGTTCGTCGGACTCCAGCAGGTTGCGGCCCGACAGCACCACGCTCCAGCGCGGGTCCGGGGTCTGCCAGGTGACCACGCCGTTGAGGAAGGTCTGGGCCGGGGCCTCGTCCTGCGGGCGCTGCAGGGCGTTGAAATAGGTCTTGGTCTGGAACTGGGCGTTCAGCCCGACGCGCAGTTCGCCGGGGATTTCGATGGGAACATCGTAGGTGATCGCGCCCGACAGGCTCCAGCGCGGCGAGTTCAGCAGCCGGTGGCCGTCGGCGTTCACCCCGATCCCGCCGGCGTTCCGGTACTTGTCGTAGACCGCGAACAGGTAGCCGGCCGAGGCCTGGAGGCTCAGGCGTTCGGTGGCGCGGATGTCGGTCTCCAGCTCCACGCCGTAGGTGTGGGCCTTGCCGGCGTTCGACCGCACCGAATTGCCCGGATAGGCGGGGTCGCTGTAGCTGACCTGCAGGTCCTGGTAGTCGTTGTAGAACACCGCCAGGTTCACCCGCGCGCGGTGGTCGAACAGCTCTGTCTTCAAGCCCGTCTCGTAGGCGTCGACGTTCTCGGGGGCGAAGGGGCGGGTGGCCAGGTCCAGCCGCGTGGCGCGGTTGTCGAAGCCGCCCGACTTGAAGCCCTTGGACCAGGTCACGTACTGCAGGACGTCCGGCGTCCACTGGAACTGGGCCGACAGCTTGGGCGTGACGGCCGAGAAGATCTTGTCGGCCTGGCCGGCGATCGACTGGCCCACCACCTGGCCCTGCAGGTTCAGGACCTTGTTGTCGAAGGTGAACTCCTTCTCCTCGTTGGTCCAGCGCAGGCCGCCGGTGACGCTGAGGCGATCGTTCAGCGCATAGCTGGCCTCGCCGAAGACCGCGTAGGCGTCGGTGTTGGTGATGTTGTGGGCGCGGGCGAAGCCGTAGTTGCCGGGCGTGGCCACGGGGTCGGTGGGCAGGGCGTTGCGGCGGCTGTAGCCGTCGCGCTGCACGAAGAACCGTTCGTGCAGATAGAACAGGCCGCTGGTGAAGGTCACCTTGCCGTAGTCGCCGTTCAGCTGGACTTCCTGGGTGACGTACTGGTCGTTGTAGTGGATCAGGTTCTTCTGGATCAGCGCCGCCTGGCCGTCATTGTCGTAGTAGACGGGGTTGAGGTTGAAGCCGCCGTACGAGGTGACGGACTTCAGTTTCAGATTGTCGTTCAGCTCGTACTGCACGCGCAGGGCGCCGCTGATCTGGTCCAGATCCTGCTTCGGCTCGACTTCCGAATAGGAGCGGTCGGTGCGGTGCGCGCCGTTCGGCTGGATGACCGGCACATAGCTGCGGCTGTCGCTGCGGTCCTTCAGGGCGTTGACCGTCAACAGCACGTCCCAGCGATCGGTCGGCGTCCAGCGCAGCTTGGCGCGGTAGGCGTCCAGGTCGATGCGGTTGACGTCGTGGTTCAGGGTTGGGTCGAAGGTGACTCCGTCGCGGCTGTGATGGATGTAGGACAGGCTGCCGGCCAGCTTGCCCTCGACCAGCGGCCCCTCGATCAGGCCGCGCACGTCGACCGCGCCGTAGTTTCCCAGACCGACCTCGGCCTTGGCGCGGAAGGCGTCGCCCGGGTCGCGGGTGATGATCCGCAGGGCCCCGGCGCTGGAGTTGCGGCCGTACAGCGTGCCCTGCGGGCCGCGCAGCACCTCCACCCGCTCCAGGTCGTTGAACTCGACCATCGAGCCGATCTGGCGCGGGATGTAGACGTCGTCGACATAGACCGCCAGCACCGGCTCCTGGATCGGATCGCTCTCGCCCACGCCGCGCAGGGCGTAGGTCTGGGTGGTGTGGCTGATCGTGACCCGGCTGATGCTGAGATTGGGGATCTGGCCGGACAGGTCGCGGATGCTGTCGACCTTGCGGTCGGCCAGGACCTGCTGGCTGAAGGCCGAGATGGCGATGGCGGTCTTCTGCAGGTCGGTGGCCCGGCGCTCGGCGGTGACGACCACCTGCTCGACGGCCGGGGCGGCGTTGGCGTCGGGCTCGGCGACGGCGGGCGACGCCGGCGTCGCGGCCTGAGCGGCGGCCGCCAGCGCCAGGGCGGAGGTTCCGGAAATCCAGTACAGCGAGATATAGCGTAGCGACATGATTATCCCCGTTCTTGTTGTCGAGGATAAGTGTCGAAGACTTGTTGCGCCTCAATCCATATAAAATCTATAAGCTTAGAGGTTCGCTCATATCGTGATCTCAAATATACTGATTGAGTATTTCTACCCCTTGGGAAGAACACTGCTCAGGCGGTCGTCCCACAGGGGGCGAACGTCGACCTTGCCGGGAATCAGGCCGGCTGCCGTGAAGGCGTCGGCGACGCCCTGCTGCGAAGCGATGGCGGCGTCGCTGATCCTCAGCAGCCTGGTCGGGCTGCTGCGCTCCTTGAACTCGCGCAGATACAGCTCGGCGGGAACGCCGGTGGCGACGCTTCGGGCCTGGGCCCACCGCGCGTCGTCGGCGTTGGCCCATTCGGCCACCTTGGCATAGCGGCCCAGATAGTCGCCCACCGCCTGGCGCTTGAGGGGATCGTCCAGGGCCGCCTTGGAAGCGGCGACCAGATAATTGCCCGACAGGATGCCCAGGGCCGTGCGCAGCACCCGCGCTCCGGCCTGACGGGCCTGCTGGACGACGACGCCATAGATCACCCAGGCGTCGACCGCGCCGCTCGAAAACGCCGCCAGCCCGTCCTGCGGCGACAGGGCGATCGGCTTGATGTCCGTCCATTTCAGGCCGGCTTCATCCAGCAGGCGCAGCAGGATGTAGTGCGAGGTGGTGGCCTTCACATAGCCGATCCGCTTGCCCTTCAGATCGGCGAAGGTCTGGGCCCGGCTGTCCTTGGGGACCAGCACCACCTGATTGTTCACGTCGCCCTGCAGCACGGCCACGATGCGGACCTGGTTGCCGGGCGCGCCGGCCACGAAGATCGGCGGGATCTCGCTCATGCCGCCGACATCCAGGGCCCCGGCGTTGATGGCCTCGGCGATCAGGTTGCCGCCGGCGAACTGCGACTTGGCGACCTTGTAGGGCGTGTCGGCGACGCCGGCCTCCTGGAAGAAGGCGTCCAGATTGCCGCGATAGGTGGCCGCGCGCAGCGTCAGGTCTTCAAGCGAACCGGGCCTGGCGGTCTTGCCGGGCGAGCAGGCGGCCAGCGTCGAGAGGCCGGCGACGGCCAAGCCGGCGACTGGGAAACCGCCGGCGAGGAGGTGGCGTCGGGAAAGGATCATCAGTCGAACAGGTCCGGCTCTTCTTCGGTGACCACGTCCCAGTAGGGCTGGAAGGCCCAGAAGCCGCCGGCCTCGCTGCCGACCTGGCCGGCGGTGTGCTTGGCGACCTCGGGCGGCATCGGCTTGGTCTGGCCGGCGGCCTCGGCCAGCAGTTGGGTCTGGCAGGCGTTCTCCAGCGCCAGGTAGCGCCAGACGGCGGCCTCGACCGATTGGCCGACGGTCAGGATGCCGTGGTTTTGCAGGATCACGGCCTTCTTCGGCCCCAGGGCCTTGGCGATCTTCTGACCCTCGCTGGCGTCCAGCACCACGCCCGAGAATTCCTCGAACAGGGCGTGGTCGTCGTAGAAGGCCGCCGAGTCCTGGGTCAGGGGGGCCAGCAGCCGGCCCAGGGCCGACCAGGCCTTGCCGTACAGCGAGTGCGAATGGGCGGCGGCGACCACGTCGGGCCGCGCCTCGTGCAGTTGGGAATGGATGGCGAAGGCGGCGCGGTTCAGCCGGGCGGGGACCTTGGCCGGCGGCTGGACGATCTCGCCGGCATGGCTGACCAGCATCAGGTCCGAGACCTTGATCCGCGAGAAGTGGACGCCGAACGGATTGACCCAGAAGTGGTCGGTCAGCTCCGGGTCGCGGGCGGTGATGTGGCCGGCCCCGCCCATGTCGAAGCCGTAGCGGCCGAACAGGCGATACGAGGCGGCCAGCCGCTGCTTGCGATACAGCCGCTCCTGCTCGTGGGTCGGCTGGACCGGCAGGACCTTGGAGCCGAACTCCGGCAGCACGGTCTCGATCTTGGCGGGGTGCGGACCCTGGGAGGTGAAAGCCCGGGCCGGGCTGATGGCGGTCATGGCGATGTCCTTCAGTAGCCGCGCGACAGGTCGACGACGTCGGCCAGGGGCGCGCCGGACCGGAAGCGGGCGAGGTTCTCGGCGAAGCGGGTCGCCAGGTTGATGCGGGTGTCGGGTGTGTGGACCGAGGTGTGCGGCGACAGCCGGACCTTGGGGTGGCTGTAGAACGGGTGGCCCTCGGTCAGCGGCTCGGGATGGGTGACGTCGAGGCTGGCGCGGGCCACGCGGCCGTCGTCCAGCGCCTCCAGCAGGGCCTCGTCGTCGATCAGGGCGCCGCGGGCGATGTTGATCAGGTGCAGGCCCGGCTTGGCGGCGGCCAGCACTTCGCGGCCGATCAGGCGCTGGGTCTCCGGCGTGGCGGGGGCGGCCAGCACGACATGGTCGCTGCGGGCGAACAGGGTCTTCAGGTCGGCGACGCGCTCGACGCCCGGGGTCGGGATCGGCTTGTCCGAGCGGCGGGTGGCGATGACGTCCAGGCCCAGGGCCTGGGCGCGCGGGGCCAGGGCCTCGCCGATCGCCCCGAAGCCGACCAGGCCCAGGGTCGTGCCGAAGATCAGTTTCAGCGGCGACGGCGACCAGCGCTCGGCCTTGTCGATCCAGATGTCGGGAAGGCGCTTGGCCTCGGCCAGGATGGCGGCCAGGGCGAACTCGGCCAACGCCACGGCCGAAGAGCCGCGCGCCGAGGTCACCACCGGGCCGTCGAACAGCCAGTCGGGATAGAAGTCGATGCCGACCGAGACCAACTGCACCCACTTGAGGTCATAGGGCCAGCCGGCCGGGGCCTTGGCGGGCAGCACGCCGCCCGCCTTGCGGAACGGGGCGGCGACCAGGACCTTGGCCTCGGCGGGCAGGGGTGCGTGCAGGCCCGGCGGCACCGCGATGATCTCGGCGTCGCCGGCGTGCTGGGCGAAGACGCTGTTGAACAGCTCGGGCAGTTGGCTGGCGACGATCAGGCGGCTCACTTGGCGGCCTCATGCGCGGCGAAGGCGGCCTTGCCGGCGCCGGTCAGCACGACGTCGGACTGCGGGGTGTGGACGCGGCCGCACAGCACGTCGCGGTGATGGCGCTCCAGGTCGTTGTGCCGGGTCAGGCCGGGGTTGCCGGTCAGCTTCAGGGCCTTCTCGACCACGCTGATGGCGTTCTCGGTGACCAGGTGCTTGACCAGGCCCGCCTCGACCCCGCCGACCTCGCCGCGCGCGGCGGTGTCCAGCAGGACGCGGTTGGAGAGCAGCAAGCCGTCGATGTCGCCGACCGCCTCCTGGAAGCGCGGCAGGGTGGACAGCGCCGCGCCCAGATTGGCCGGCTTGCGGTTGGCCAGGAACTCGACCAGCCAGTCGCGCGCCGCCCGGGCCACGGCGTCGTAGATCGCCGCCGTCAGCACCGCCGACCAGGCCGCGAAGGTCGCCGGATAGGGCGGCGGGGCGCCGACCGGCTGCGGGTCCAGGGCGTGGTCCAGCGGAACCAGCACGTCCTCGAAGATCACGTCGTGGCTGGCGCTGGCGCGCAGGCCCAGGTGGTCCCAGGTCTCCTCGATGACCACGCCTGGCGTGTCGGCGCGGACCAGCCAGCCGCCGACCAGGGGTTCGGGATCGTCCGAGCGGGCCCAGACCACGAACCAGGTCAGGGCGGTGGAGCCGGTGGAGTAGATCTTGCGGCCGCTGATCCGCCAGCCCTCGGGCGTGCGGCGGGCGATGGTGGCGGGCAGGCCGCCGCGCGCGGGCGTGCCGAGATCCGGCTCGACCCGCAGGGCGTTGATCAGGGCGCCGTCGGTGATCGCCTCGCCGATCACCCGCTGCTTCAGGTGCTCGGGCCAGCCGGAGCGGCCCTCGACCGAGGCGTGGAACAGGTACTGCATGACCAGCACCAGGGCCGTGGCCGGCTCGCCCCGGGCGACGGCGGAGACCACCTTCAGGGCCGTGGGGAGGTCGGCTTCCAGCCCGCCCAGGCGGCGCGGCGCGGTCAGGGCCAGCAGGCCGGCGTCGCGCAGGGCCGCGAAATTGGCGGTCGGGAAGCTGGCCTCGCGGTCATGTCGGCCGGCCGTGGCGGCGAAGGCGGCGGTCAGGCCGGGCAGGACCGTGTCGAGATCGGGCAGGGCGGGCGGCGCTTCGGTCACCCGCAAAGCGGCGCCGCTCACGGTGCGACCTCGCGGGGCGGCTGAGAATTTCTGGGGGTGACCGTCGAGGGCATGGGCGGCGCCGTTCCGTGAACCGTTGCGGCGCGAGCGCCCTTCCTCCCAGAGAAGGGCGCTTAATTCCTACTGAATCAATAGACTTATCCTAAGAAGCCTTATCAGGGTTTCTGATGGTCCATCCGCGATCAGGCGCGCGACAGGTGGATCTGCTTCTGGTCCTCGTGGATATCCAGCAGGGCCTTCATCAGTTCTTCGTCTTCGCTGGACATCACGCCCAGGACCTCGGCTTCGTCGCAGCCTTCGGCCGCCAGGTAGGCGTGGCCCATGCTGGAGTCGAGATAGATCGACTGGCCCTGGTCCAGGATCACGGGGTCGTAGAACTCGGTGTTCACGACGATCCGGCCCTTCAGCACGTAGATGTATTCCTCGCCGGCGTGGCGGACGAGATCGCCGAACTGCTCGGCGCTCTTGGCGCGGATCTTGGTGATCACCGGGATCATCCGTTTCCCGCGCAGTTCGGTGTGCAGGTAGTAGTAGTCGTAGTTCGGGGTCTCGACGCGCACGGCGCGCTCGACCTCGCCCAGGCTGCGACGGGCGGTGACCGCCTGGGGCGGGCTGGCCGCGTCCTCGGCGAACAGTTCCGACATGCGCATGCCCAGGCGCTGAGCCAGTTGGTGCAGCTTGTCATAGGTCAGGGTCAGGCGGTCGTGCTCGACCTTGGAGAGCGTCGAGACGGGGATGCCGCTCTTCTCGCTCATCTGCTTGAGCGTCAAACCCTCACGATCTCTCAGGCCACGAAGCAGGGTTCCAAGCGTGTGGGGGTTTGCAGGCACGCGCCGCGACTCCTCATGGCTGTTGACGAATTCTCTAATCAGGATAGCAATTGTCCTGATCAGGATGGTTGCTTCCCAATTTATCGGCTGGGCCGTGTGGGAGCAATCCTGCCATTGGCCGAGGGGAGTCAAGGAATGCGAGCGATCAAGGGGGCCGCTGTCGCGGTGTTCGCGCTGCTGGCGGGGCTGGGCTCCGCCCAGGGCCAGACGCGTCAGGAGACGGCGACGCCGCCGGCCGTCAAGGCGGCGGGGTCCATGACGGTCGCGCCGTCCGTCCCGTCGGCGACGCCGGCCCTGACCAAGGCCGATGTCGATCTCTGGCTCGACGGATACATGCCCTACGCCCTGCGCACGGGCGACATCCCCGGCGCGGTGGTCACGGTGGTCAAGGACGGCCAGATCCTGACCACGCGCGGCTTCGGCTACGCCGATCGCGACAAGCGCACCCCGGTCGATCCGGACAAGACCCTGTTCCGCCCGGGCTCTATCTCGAAGCTGTTCACCTGGACGGCCGTGATGCAGCAGGTCGAGGCCGGCAAGCTGGACCTGGACAAGGACGTCAATGTCTATCTCGACTTCAAGATTCCGCCGCGCCACGGCAAGCCCGTCACCCTGCGCCAGCTGATGACCCATACGGCCGGCTTCGAGGAAGTGGCCAAGGGCATCATCTTCTACGACCGTCCCGAGCCGACGCTGGGCGACTACGTCAAGCACAACGTGCCCAAGCGGATCTTCGACGCGGGCACGACGCCGGCCTATTCGAACTACGGCACGGCCCTGGCCGCCTACGTCGTCGAGCGCGTGTCGGGCGAGAAGTTCAACGACTATCTCGACCGCCACGTCATCGGCCCGTTGAAGATGCCGAACACCACGTTCCGCCAGCCGCTGCCCGCGAACCTGGCCGGCCAGGCGGCCATCGGCTACTCCAAGCCCGGCAAGCCCTCGAGCGGCTTCGAGATCGTCGGTCCGGCCCCGGCCGGCGCCGCCTCGTCGACGGGCACGGACATGGGCCGCTTCATGATCGCCCAGCTGCAGGGCGGCGAGCTGGACGGCGCGCGCATCCTGTCGGCGGCCACGGCCAAGACCATGCACGACAGCCCGCTGGACCACGTCGATCCGCGCTCGCTGATCCCGCCGCTGGACCGCATGGAGCTGGGCTTCTTCCAGACCTCGATCAACGGCAAGACCGTGATCGGCCACCTGGGCGACACCGAGGGCTTCCACTCGTCGCTGCACCTCTACATGGACGACGGCGTCGGCCTGTACCTGTCGGTCAACAGCGGCGGCCGCGAGGGCGCGGCGGGCGTGTTGCGCACCGCGGTGTTCCGCGACTTCTCGGATCGCTACTTCCCCTATGCCGGCGGACCGGACGGCAAGGTCGACGCCAAGACCGCCGCCGAGCACGCCAAGCTGATGAGCGGCGTCTGGTGGGTCAGCCGTCGGGCCGACAGCAACTTCCTGTCGCTGTTCTACATGCTGGAGCAGACCAAGGTGACGGTCGGTCCCAACGGCACGCTGCTGGTCGCCAGCCTGACGGCGCCGAACGGCCGTCCGCGCGAATGGGTCGAGATCGCGCCCTATGTCTGGCGCGAGGTCGGCGGCCACGACCGCCTGGCCGCCCAGGTCGTCGACGGCAAGCCCGTGCGCTGGAGCTGGGATTTCGGTTCGCCGTTCATGGTGTTCGACCGCGCGCCGGCCGCCCGGTCCAGCGCCTGGCTGTTGCCGGCCCTGATCGCCAGCCTCGGCGTGCTGGCGCTCAGCTTCCTCTACTGGCCGGTCGTCGCCCTGGTGCGTCGCCGCTACAAGGCCGAGGCCGACATTTCCGGCAAGGCGCTGACGGCCTCCCGGGCCGCCCGCGCCAGCCTGGGGCTGCTGCTGGGCCTGTTCATCGGCTGGGGCGTCGGCCTGGCGCAGCTGATGTCCAGCCCGGCCGCCCTGGCCGGCGGCCTGGACTGGCTGATGTGGACCTTGCAGGCCCTGGGCTGGGTGCTGCTGCCGCTGGCTCTGGCGGCCACCGCGTGGAACCTCTGGCTGACCTGGACGGACGGACGGCGTTGGCCTCGCAAGGCCTGGAGCGTCCTGATGGTCCTGGCCGTGCTGCTGCTGTTCTACGTCGCCTTCACCTTCGGGCTGCTGGCCATGAGGGTGGCCTACTGATGGGCCCGCTGACCCTGGACATCGCCAGCGAAACGCTGCGGCTGGCCCAGCCCTTTCGCATCGCCGGCCATGTGTTCGACAGTTGCGACATCATCGTCGTGACGTTGGCGGACGGACGCGCGAAAGGGCGAGGTGAAGCGTCCGGGGTCTTCTTCCTGGGCGAGACCGCCGATGGCATGCGGGCGCAGATCGAGGCTGTCCGCGCGGCGATCGAGGCGGGGCCGACGCGCGAGGCCCTGCGGTTCATCCTGCCGCCGGGCGGCGCCCGCAACGCGGTCGACTGCGCCCTGTGGGAGCTGGAGGCCGCCCGGACCGGCCAGCCGGTCTGGCGGCTGGCGGGGCTGGACGCGCCCCGGCCGCTGCGCACGACCTTCACCCTGGGCGCGGACACGCCCGAGGCGATGGCCCAGGGCGCGGTCGGCTACGCCCAGGCCAGGTCGATCAAGATCAAGCTGACCGGCGACCTGTCGCTGGACCAGGCGCGGGTGCGGGCGATCCGGGCCGCGCGGCCCGACGCCTGGCTGGGCGTCGACGGCAACCAGGGCTTCGTCCGCGCCCAGCTGGACGACCTGGTCGCCACGCTGGTCGAGGAGCGCGTCTCGCTGCTCGAACAGCCGCTCAAGCGCGGCTGCGAGGCCGAACTGGAAGGCTTCGCCAGCGCCGTGCCGATCGCGGGCGACGAGAGCGTGGTGTCGCTGCCCGACGTGGCGGCGGCGGTCGGGCGCTTCCAGGTGATCAATATCAAGCTCGACAAGTGCGGCGGCTTGACCGAGGGCCTGCTGATGGCCGCCAAGGCGCGGCGGCTGGGCCTGGGCGTCATGGTCGGCACCATGGTCGGCACCAGCCTGGCGACGGGGCCGGGCTTCGTGCTGGGCCAGGTCTGCGATCTGGTCGATCTGGACGGCCCGACCTTCCTGGCCAAGGACCGGCCTCCCAGCGTGGTCTATCGCGACGGGACCGTCTGGGCCGACGACGGCGTCTGGGGCGGCCCCGCCGCGGCGGCCGCCGCATGAGCCGGACGGCGCTGGACGCCCCGCCCTGGTTCGGTCAGCCGCGCGGCCTGACCGTGCTGTTCCTGACGAACATGTGGGAGCAGTTCTCCTACTTCGGCATGCGGGCCCTGCTGGTCTACTACATGACCAAGCAACTGCTGGTGGCCCAGGGGACGGCGTCCCTGATCTACGGGACCTACACGGCCTGCGCCTATTTCACCCCCATCGTCGGCGGGGTGATCGCCGACCGGCTGCTGGGCAAGCGCCGGGCGATCATCATCGGCGCCAGCGTGATGGCCGCCGGCCATTTCATGATGGGCTTCGAGGACCTGCTCTATGTGGCCCTGGCCACGATCGCCCTGGGCAACGGCCTGTTCCTGCCCACCCTGCCCAGCCAGATCAACGACCTCTACGCGGAGGGCGATCCCCGGCGCGGCTGGGCCTACAACGTCTACTATCTGGGCATCAACATCGGCGGCTTCCTGGCGCCGCTGATCTGCGGCACGCTGGGCGAGGTGTTCGGCTGGCACGTCGGCTTCGCGGCGGCCGGGATCGGCATGCTGGCCGGCCTTGTGATCTATCTCTGGGGGCAACGCTACCTGCCGGCCGAGCAGGGAAGGGCGCGGGCCGCGCCAACGCCGTCGGCGTCGCTGGCCGCGCGCGGACGGATGGGTCTGCCCACCGTCCTGGTCCTGGCCGCCGTCGCCCTGTCGGTCACCGTCTTCCGCGGCGCCTACGAGCAGGCCGGCAACACGGTGGCCCTGTGGGCCGACGCGGGCGTTGACCGGGCGCTGGGATCCTGGACCGTGCCGATGACCTGGTTCCAGTCGCTCAATCCGCTGCTGGTCATGGCCATGACGCCGATGCTGCTGGCGAGTTGGAAGTCGCGGGCCGACGCCGGACGCGACACCTCGCCGGCCCTGCGGATGTCGACCGGGGCTCTGATCGTGGCCGGCGCCTACCTGATGCTCTGCGCCGTCGACGCCTTCAGCGGCGGCAAGGCGCACTGGCTGTGGCTGGTGGCGTTCTTCGGGGTCTACACCTTCGGCGAGCTCTTCATCCTGCCCACGGGCCTGGGCCTGTTCGCGCGCCTGGCCCCGCCCGGATTCGGGGCTACGACCGTGGCGGCCTGGTATCTGACCATCTTCGCCGGCAGCCTCAGCGCGGGCCTGGTGGGGACTCTATGGGGCCGGATGTCCCACACGGCCTATTTCGCGCTGCTGGCCGAACTGGCCGTCATCGCCGCGATCCTCCTGCGACTGATCGATCCTTGGGCGCGCCGCGTCGAGGCGGGCGAACCGTCCGCCTGACCGCGCGATTGCCGTTGACAATTCTCTAATTGGGATAAAAGTGTCCTGATCAGGATTAAATTTACGTAATGACCGGGGTCGAGCACGGGAACATCCGAGCGGACTCCAGCGCCGGCGGGGGCGCTTCAACAAGGGGGAATGGGATGAAAATCAATCGTGCGGCCCTACTGATCTCCAGCGCCATCGGGACGCTGTTGGCCCAGGCTCCGGCCTTCGCGGCCGAGGAGCCCAAGCAGAACGCGTCGATCATCGAGGAGATCGTCGTCACCGCGCAGAAGCGCGAGCAGACCCTGATCGACATTCCCCAGGCCATCTCGGTGGTCTCGGGCGAGACGCTGGAAACCCAGCAGGCCACCAACTTCACCGACTACCTGAAGCTCGTACCCGGCCTGCAGCTCACCCAGAGCGGGCCGGGGGAGGGGCGTCTGGTCATGCGCGGCGTCAACACCGGCGGCGTGGCCTCGACCGTGGCCATCTACATGGACGAGACGCCGTTCGGCTCGAGCAGCGCCCTGGTCAACGGCGCGGTGCTGGCCGGCGACTTCGACACCTTCGACGTGGCCCGCATCGAGGTGCTGCGCGGGCCGCAGGGCACGCTGTACGGGGCCAGCTCGATGGGCGGCCTGCTGAAGTTCGTGACCAACACGCCCGACACCGACGGCTATAGCGCCCGGGGCCGCGTTTCGGTCGAGGACACCAAGGGCGGAGGCCTGTCGTATCGGACCACGGCGATGGTCAATATCCCGCTGAGCCCGACGGTGGCCGTGCGCGGCTCGGGCTTCTACCGCAAGGAAAACGGCTTCATCGACTCGATCGGCACCGCCGGCTCGGACGTCGAGAAGGACATCAACGACACTGAAGTCTATGGCGGCCGCGTCTCGCTGCTGTACAAGCCGAACGAGGTCTTCGACCTGCGCCTGACCGCCATGCTGCAGGACATCAAGGCCGACGGCTCGACCGTCGCCGAGAGCGATCCCGACACCTTGAAGACCCTGTACGGCGCGCCGACCCTGTCGCAGTTCGTGCCGTCGTTCTCGGACATCGACTACCGAGTCTACAACGGCCTGTTCAACTACGACCTGGGCTTCGCGACCCTGACCTCGTCCAGCAGCTACACTGAACTGAACCAGACCAAGCGGGACGACGCGACGACCAATCTGAGCGGCCTGATCGAAGCGGTGTTCGGCCCGGCCAACGAGCTCTATCTGGGCCAGAAGACCAACAACCGGAAATACACCCAGGAGGTGCGCCTGGCCTCGAACGAGGGCGCGCCGTTCGAATGGCTGGTCGGCGGCTACTACACCGACGAGAAGGGCCTGATCTTCCAGGAATACGTGGCCGTGACGCCGGGCACGCTGACCCAGCTCTCGGGCCTGCCGCTGCTGGCCGAACTGAACCTGAACTCGCGCTACAAGGAATATGCCGGCTTCGCCAACGGCACCCTGCACCTGGGCGAGCGCTTCGACATCGACGTCGGCGGCCGCTACAGCCACAACAAGCAGACCGCCAGCCAGGAGGCCGACGGCGTGCTGGCCGGCGGCATTCCGATCAACAGCGACCTGAGGTCATCGGACAACGTCTTCACCTATTCGGTGGCGCCGAAGTTCAAGCTGGACGACCGCCGCTCTATCTATGGCCGGATCGCCAACGGCTACCGGCCCGGCGGCCCGAACGTGCTGCCGCCCAACGCCCCGGCGGACACCCCGACCAGCTTCGCGCCGGACAAGGTCACCAGCTACGAGGCGGGCTTCAAGGGCGAGAGCGCCGATCGCCGCTTCAGCCTGGACCTAGCCGTCTACCACATCGACTGGAAGGGCATTCAGCTGCTGACGGTGGTCAACAATTTCGGCATCAACGCCAACGGCGCCGACGCCGACAGCGACGGGGTCGAGTTCAGCGCCACCGCGCGCCTGGCGTCCGGCCTGACGGTGTCGGCCAACGGCGCCTATACCGACGCCAAGCTGTCCGGCGACACCAGCGACCTGGTCGGCGGCAAGAAGGGCGACCAACTGCCGTTCACGCCAAAGATCAGCCTGGGCTTCAACGGCGACTACAGCTGGTCGATCGGCGACAAGGAGGCCTATGTCGGCGCCTCGTTGCGGGTGATGGGCAAGCAGAGCGGCAGTTTCGACGCCGACTATCGCGCCGCCAACGGCGCCCAGCGCAAACTGGACTCCTACGAGGTGGTCGACCTGCGCGCGGGGATCAGTTTCGGCCGGGTCGACCTGGAGGCCTACGTCAAGAACCTGACCGACGCCGAGGGCAAGACCTCGACCAGCGCGGTGACCGCCAACGGCCTGCCGATCTATCCGGGCGGGGCGATCGGCACGGGCGTGACCCGGCCGCGCACCATCGGCGTCAGCCTGACCGCAGGCTTCTGATCGCATGAGCGCCATCGCCAGGGCCCCGCGTGACGAAGCTTCGGGGGAGATCGGCGGCCTGCCGTCGCCGTACCTGCTGTTCCTTGGCGATACGGTCGAGGCCGGCTACGCCAAGACCGCGTTCGGCCTGCGCGACTGGGTGGGCGAGCGCTGCGTCGGCGAGTTCGCGCTGCCCGGCGCGCGGGTCAGCACCGGCTTGCCGGCCATGACCCCCGCCCAGGCGGCGGCCATGGGCGCGCGCGGCCTGGTGATCGGCGTCGCCAACGCCGGCGGGATCATCCCGCCGGCCTGGATCGGGGGCCTGGTCGAAGCGCTGGAGGCCGGGCTGGACATCGTCTCGGGCCTGCACGCGCGGCTGTCGGACATCCCCCAGCTGAAGGCGGCCGCGGAGCGGACCGGGCGGCGGTTGATCGACGTGCGCACCCCGCCGCCGGGCATCCCGGTCGGCTCGGGCAAGCCACGCTCGGGACACCGCATCCTGACCGTCGGCACCGACTGCGCCCTGGGAAAGAAGTACGCGGCCCTGGCGATCGCCCGGGCGCTGAAGGGCCGAGGCCTGGACGTCGACTTCCGCGCCACGGGCCAGACGGGGATCATGATCGCCGGCGCGGGCATGCCGATCGACGCGGTGGTCTCCGACTTCGTGGCCGGCGCCGCCGAGATGCTGAGCCCGGCCGCCGCGCGGAGCCACATCGACGTGATCGAGGGGCAGGGCTCGCTGCTGCACCCGGCCTATGGCGCGGTGTCGGTGGGCCTGCTGCAAGGCAGCCAGCCTGACGCCTTCGTCGTCTGCCACGAGCCGGGGCGGACCGAGATCCTCGGCCATGCCGGCCACGCCATTCCTTCGATCGAGGCGGTGATCTCGGCGACCATCGCCCTGGGACGGGTGACCAGCCCGCACATCCGTTGCGCGGGGATCAGCCTCAACACCGGCAAGCTGTCGCCCGAGGCGGCCCTGGCCGAGATCGAGGCGACGGCCGCGCGCCTGGGCCTCCCGACCGCCGACCCCCTGCGCGGCGGGCCGGCGTTCGAGCGCCTGCTGGACGCCTGCCTCGCATGACCGTCAAGACGCCCGGTCGGTTCAGCCGCTGGCTGCTTCCGGGACTGGCCTTCAAGGCGGCCGTGATCGGCGGCGGCTACGCCACGGGCCGTGAGATCGCCGAGTTCTTCCTGCCCTCCGGACCCTGGGGCGGCCTCGTCGGCCTGACCCTGGCGACGCTGATCTGGAGCGGCATGTGCGTCCTGACCTTCCTGTTCGCGCGGGCGACCGGGGCGCGGGACTATCGCAGCTTCTTTAAGGCCCTGCTGGGGCGGGGATGGATCGCGTTCGAACTGGCCTACGCCTTCTTCGTGGTCGTGGTGCTGGCCGTGTTCGGCGCGGCGGCGGGCGAGATCGGCCACGCGTTGTTCGGCGCGCCCAGGTTCGCCGGCATGCTGGCCCTGCTGCTGGGCGTCACCGTCTTCGTCGCCTTCGGCAACAGGCTGGTCGAGCAACTGTTCGCCTGGGTGTCGATCCTGCTCTACGGCGTCTACGCCCTCTTCCTGGTGCTGGCCCTGGGCGCGTTCGGCCACGACATCGCCGCGGCCTTCGCCGTTCCGGTCCAGGTCGGGGCGGACGCCCTGATCGGCGGGACCACCTATGCCGGCTACAACATCATCGGGGCGGTGATCATCCTGCCGGTGACCCGCCACCTGCTCAGCGACCGCGACGCCGTCACCGCGGGCCTGATCGCCGGGCCGCTGGCCATGATCCCGGCCTTCGTCTTCTTCGTCTGCATGTGCGCCTACGCGCCGGAGGTCGGCGCAGCGGCCCTGCCGTCGGACGTGCTGCTGGCCAAGCTGGACCTGCCGGTCTTCCGCCTGCTGTTCCAGCTGATGGTCTTCGCGGCCCTGCTGGAAAGCGGCACGGGCGCGGTGCACGCCATCAACGAGCGCGTCGCCGTGGCCTTCCAGGCGCGGCTGGGACGCACGTTCGGCGTTCGGGCCCGGGCGCTCTGCGCGCTGGGCCTGCTGGTCTTCTGCATGCTGCTGGCCGAGCGGGTCGGGCTGGTCGGCCTGATCGCCGGCGGCTATCGCCTGCTGGCCTACGCCCTGATCGCGCTCTACGTCGTTCCGCTGGCGACGTTGGGGCTGTTTCGTCTCGTCCGGCGTCCCGCCTTCCAAACGGAGGTCCCATGATCAGCCTCGTCCTCGCCGCCGCCCTCCAGGCAGCGCCCCTGGCGGCCGGTCCCGTCGTCCAGCCGCCCAGGGGCTTCGACGCCCATGTCGAGCAGCTGCGCCAGAAGGTCGGCGCGCCGGGCCTGTCGATCACCATCGTCGACGAGGGCCAGACGGTGCTGGCCAGGGGCTGGGGCGTGCGCAGGCAAGGAAGCCCCGAGAAGGTCGACGCCGACACCCTGTTCATGACCGGTTCGACGGGCAAGGCCGTCACCACGGCGGCCCTGGCCACCCTGGTCGACGCCGGCAAGCTGTCCTGGGACGACAAGGTCGCCGACCGACTGCCGGGCTTCCAGATGTACGATCCGTGGGTGACGCGCGAGATGACCGTGCGCGACCTGCTGGTCCACCGCAGCGGCCTGGGCCTGGGGCAGGGCGACCTGCTGTTCGTGCCCCGCAGCAACATTCCGCGCGCCGAGGCCGTGCGCCGCCTGCGCTACCTCAAGCCCGCGACCAGTTTCCGCAGCGGCTACGCCTATGACAACATCCTCTACATGGTGGCCGGCCAACTGATCGAGGCGGTCAGCGGCCAGACCTGGGAGGACTACGTCCGCGAGCACGTCTTCGCGCCGGCCGGCATGGCGACCGCCACGACGGACGGCCGCCGCTTCGACTTCGCCAACCGCGCCCAGCCGCACGCCCGCATGAACGGCGGCCTGCGCGGAGCGGGCGACCAGGAGGTGCTCGACGAGCGCGAGGAACTGGCGACCAGCGCCGCCCCGGCCGGCGGCATGGCGGTCAGCGCCAACGACATGGCCAAGTGGCTCAAGCTGCAGCTGGCCCATGGCGCGCTGCCCGGCGGCAAGCGCCTGTTCAGCGAGGCCCAGCATGAGGCCATGTGGCGGCCCGAGGTGATCCAGCCGATCGACAGGGTCCCGCCGGGCATGGAGGTCACCAAGCCGACCTTCTCGGCCTACGCCCTGGGCTGGGACATCCAGGACTACCGCGGGACCCAGATCGTCTGGCACAGCGGCGCGGTGTTCGGCTTCAAGACCGTGGTGGTGCTGATCCCCGACCGCAATGTCGGCTTCTCGATCGAGCTGAACAGCGAGGACGGCGAGCTGCCGCGCGGCCTGATGTTCGAACTGCTGGACCACTATCTGGGTCTCAAGCCCGAGCCGTGGACCGAGCGCTACATCGCCTACAAGAAGCAACTGGTCGCCGGGGCGCTGAAGAGCCTGGGCGGCGCCCAGGCCAAGCCGGCCGGCGTCGGCCCCTCCCTGCCGACCGCGAAATACGCCGGGACCTACAGCGATCCCTGGTACGGCGACATCGCGGTGACGCAAGGCGCCGACGGCCTGCGCATCGACTTCAAGTCGACGCCGCGCATGGCCGGCAAGCTCGAGCACTGGCAGTACGACAGCTTCGTCACCCGCTTCGACGACAAGACCCTGGAGCCGGCCTACGTCACCTTCGGCCTGAACGCCGACGGCGGCGTCGAGCGGGTGACCATGAAGCCGGTCTCGCCGATCGCCGACTTCAGCTGGGACTACCAAGACCTGCTGTTCACGCCGAAGGCCGCGCAGCCGTAGGACGCCGGCCAATTCTCTGTTCGAGATTAAATTCTCTGATTAGAGAATTTCGATTGCCATCGGTATGGGCCTGGGCTTAGGTCACGCTGTCGCGGAAGGGCGAGGGCGTCCGTCTGAAGACCAGGCGAGGCGCCCGTGAACCAGCTCAGACCCGGATCGCTGAAACCGTCCCGCGGCCTCGCGGCCGGAGGCGACAGCTTCGAGGCGGACCTGCAGATCATGGCCCGGCTGGAGGGCCGGCCCCTGCCCACGACGCTGGAGCTGGCGCGGCTGTTCGACGTCTCGCAGACGACCGCCTTCCGACTCCTCATGCGTGTCAGGCGCAATGGGATGCTCAAGCTGGTGGACCGCGTCAGGCTGCCCGAAAACGCCTGCCACTCCATCGTCGACCTGCGCACGCGTCTGATGGACGCCGACGACCTGCGCCGGCTGGAGGCCAGGCTGGCGGGCGACGTCCACGTGTCCCTCGCGGCGGCCGTGACCGGCAAGCACAGCTACCGGATCACGCTGGTCCACGCCAACACGGCGGACGCCAACGCCTGGTTCAGGGCCATCCTGGCCGAGCCCGCGGTAATCGACGGCGTCCTGCGGTTCTGCCGGCCGATCATCGAACGCCACCACTACGCCCAGGCCCTGGTCGGCGATGATGGCGGGTGAGGTTTGCCGGGGGAACGAGGACCAGCGTGGCGGTCCTCGAGGGACGCCGCCGGATCAACCTGCGATCAGTCGGGGGGACGCTTGATCATCGGTGATCCTGGATCAGTGATCCGGCGGCGAGATGCATTCTATCGCATCTAGTTATAACTGAAGTCAAGAGCGCTCTCTTTCGGACGTCCCCGGCGCACCCGCCCGCTGGCATTGCGTGATAAAGCATTGCATAATTACTGTTGTCGGCGTGGCGCCAGCCTGTTCGGCGCCGCCAGATCATCAGGATGCCGCATGTCACGATCCGCTCCCGACGCCGCCAAGGCCGCGCAGACCAAGGTCCTGCGGCAAGAGGCGGGGCGCTGGCTCAAGGCCGCGCGGGAGCGCGCGGGCCTGACCCAGGCTCAGCTCTCCGACGAGGTCGGGCTGCGCTACTACACCTTCGTCTCGCAGGTGGAGAGCGGGGTCGGCCGCTTGCCGATCGAGACCCAGGCCGCCTGGGCCAAGGCGCTGCGCCTGGACGAGGCGGAGTTCGCCAGGACGCTGCTGGCCTATTATGAGCCCGAGCTGCACCGGCTGTTGTTCGGGAACGCCGCCCCGGCCAGCCAGGCGCAGGCCTAGGCCGCCGCGAGTTTCCTGACGTGGGCACCATCCTTTCCCTGGCCGAATGGATCCGCGACAGCGGCCAATGGACCACGGCCGAGCGCGGCCGGCTCCAGGCCCTGACCGAGCATTTTCCAGGCGGCGGCGACCTGGAGGTGGTGTTCGGCGCCACCGACGACGGCGCGCCGTGGTGCGCGGTGATGAACGGCGAGGGCGAGGTCCTGGTCCACGTCGCCCGTCTGGCCGACAAGTTCCTCGTGCACGTGGCCGGCGAGGAGGTCGTCTCGCGCGGCGACAACCTGCGCGAAGCGCTCGGACGATGGCTGAGGCCCGAGCCGGAACGCCAGGGCGTGGTGGTGCCGTTCGCCAGGCTGCAGAGCGGCGTGGACATGATGATCCTCGTGGCCGTCGCGGCCCTGCTGGAGGAGGCGCTGCGCCACCACCAGGCCCAGGGCATGGACGGCGTCGCCTGGCCGATCGCCGACACGCCGATCGCGGACGCGACGAAGGGGCCGACCAAGCACCTGGCGCCGATCGAGGCCGAGGCGGCGGGCCACGCCCCGGCGCACGGATCCGGCGTCGACGATCCGGACGGACGGTCGGCGCCGGTCTTCGCGGCGCTCGCGCCCGCGCCGGCCGACAGGGACGATCCGTCGCCTTCCGTTTCGCACCCCGCCATCGCCGAGGCCGCCGCGCCTGTCCAGGTCGCCCAGGTCTCGCAGGCCGACGGGCAGGCGATCCATGAGAACATCCACGTGGACGGGAAGGCGGCGTTGCTGGTGCAGATCCGCGGCGGCGACGGCGACGACGTCCTGGTCGGCGGGGCCGAGGCCGAGCACCTGGTCGGCGGCGACGGCGACGACGTGCTGATCGGCGGCGGGGGGGCCGACATCCTCGACGGCGGAGCGGGCGACGACTGGATCGTGCTGACGTCCCAGGCCCTCGCCTCCGGCGGCAGCGGGGCCGACACCTTCGTGATCAGCGCGCCCAAGGTGATGGACCACGCCGACACCCTGCTGGGCACGATCCTCGACTACAGCGCCCGCGAAGGCGACCGCCTGGTGACCGCCAAGGGCGAGGTCGTCGCCGTGCCGCCGTCGAACGAACACGTCGACACGCCTCCGGACGCCCGCGGCGGCCAGAAGGTCGAGGTCGATCTCGACGGCAACGGGCATGTCGACGGCTACGTGCTGATCGGGCCCCAAGGCCACGCCGCGCCGGCCGATCCCGCGCCGGTCGACCACGGATTCGACCCCTGCCTGATCGCCCCCGGCGAGAGCTGGTCGGGCTGGACCGACATCATCGGCTGAGTGATCGCCGCCTGGCGCATGCCCGATGCGACGATGCAGCGTCGGATGTATAGTAATAACTAGACAAGTGAAAACTATGTGACATAGGGTTTGGGTGACGCCGCCCCAGGGGCCGCGCGCCCTCGCGAGGCGCTCGGTCCGTCCACCGATCAGGCCTGGGCTTCACTTCTCAGGCGCCGGCTCAGCCGACCGCAACCCGGACCCCATCCATGTTCCCACGCTCCATATCTGGCGCGCTCGCCGCGCCGCGCCGCGATGTTCCCATGACGACGCCTCAGCCCCTTCCAAGGGTGTCGGTGGTCATCTGCACCCTCGATGAGCACGAGGCGATCGGCGGGGTGCTCGACGACGTGATCGCCGACCTGGCGGGGATCCCGCACGAGATCATCGTCGTCGACGACTCCATCGACGACGCCACGGCCCAGGTCGTCCTCGACCGCGCCCGGGGGGGACCCGCGGTTCGCCTGATCCGCCGCCACGGCGCCGGCGGTCTGGCCTCGGCGGCGATCGCGGGCTGGGACGCGGCGCGGGGCCAGACCCTGGCGGTCATGGACGGCGACGGCCAGCATGATCCCCGGCTGATCCGGCGGATGCTGGACCGCCTGTCCCAGGCGCCCGCCGACGTCGTGGTGGCCAGCCGCTACCTGGACAACGGCGGGTCCGGGCTGACCGGCCTTCGCCACTGGGGCAGCCGTGCGGGCGTCGAGGTCTCGAGCCTGCTGCTGGGCCTGCGCCTGGCCGACCCGTTGAGCGGCTGCTTCCTGATGACCCGGGCCTGGTACGAGACCGTCCGGCCGCGCCTGTCGGGCCTGGGCTTCAAGATCCTGATCGACGTCGTCGCCTCGGACCGTCGTCGGCCGAAGCTGCTGCAGGTCCCGACCGCCTTGCGGGCCCGCGTCGGCGGCGTATCGAAGCTGGACCTGCGGGTCGTCTTCGATCTGCTGGCGCTGCTGGTCGAGAAGCGGACGGGCGGGGCCCTGTCGGCGCGCATGACCCAGTTCCTGTTCGTGGGCCTGACGGGCCTGCTGGTCCACCTGACGACCCTGAGCACCGGACGGGCGCTGGGCGTTCCGTTCTGGCTGGGCCAGAGCGCGGCCATCTTCCTGGCGATGAACTGGAACTTCATGCTCAACAACGGCCTGACGTTCCGGGATCGCCGCCTGCACGGCCGCGCCCTCTGGCAAGGCCTGGCGAGCTTCTACGTCGCCTGCCTGGGCGGGGCCGCCGTCAGCGAGGCGGTCGGCGCGGGGCTGCATGCGCTGGACGTTCCCTGGTTCGCGGCCGGAGCGGCCGGCGCGTTGGCGGGCGCGTTCTGGAACTATCGCGCCGTGCAGCGCCTGACCTGGCGGCCGGCCAAGGCGGTGCGCAAGGCCGGAACGATCCTCGCGACCTGGGCGGGGAGGACCATCCGATGAGCGGGTCGCTGCTGAAACGATTGTCGGCGCTCCACGGCCGCCGGCGCTGGGCGGTCGTGGGCCTGATCCTGCTGCTGGCCGCCTTCGCCATCCGGTGCGCGCAGTTCGGCAATCCGCTGATCCATGTCGACGAGAACTTCTACCTGCTGGTCGGCGACCGCATGCTGCACGGGGCCGTTCCCTATGTGGACATCTGGGACCGCAAGCCCGTTGGCCTGTTCGTGCTGTTCGCCGCGATCCGGCTGCTGGGGGGCGACGGGATCGTCCAGTACCAGGTCGTCGCCACCCTGTTCGCCGCCGGCACGGCCCTGATCGTCGCCCGGATGGCCGCGCCGATGGCCGGGCTGAAGGCCGCGACGATCGCCGGCGTGATCTATCTGCTGCTGCTCGGCCTGGTCGGCGGATCCGGCGGGCAGGCGCCGGTCTTCTACAACCTGTTCGTCGCGGGGGCGGCCCTGGCGACCTTGACCGCCGTGACGCCCGGCGGCGTCTCGGCCGAACAGATCCGGCGCAAGGGCGCCCTGGCCATGGGCCTGATCGGTCTGGCGATGCAGGTCAAGTACACGGCCGTGTTCGAGGGCGTCTTCCTCGGCTTGGCGCTGATGTGGGCCTCATGGAGGGTCAGCCGCCGGCCGGGCCGCCTGGCGGTGGACGCGGCGATCTGGATCGCCGTCGCCCTGGCGCCGACCCTGGCCGCCTTCTACTGGTACGCCTGGATCGGCCAGGCCGACGCCTTCATCTACGCCAACTTCCTGTCGATCGGCGATCGCTCGGGCGCGCCGCCGCAGGAACTGGCGCGACGCCTGGCCAAGGCCTGGAAGCTGCTGCACATCCCGGTGTTCGCGGTGGTCCTGGCGACGCTGCTGGCGTCGTGGCGGGCCTTCCCGCGCGGGCCGTCGACCATGAAGTTCGCCCTGGCCTGGCTGGCCGCGGCGGTCCTCGGCTACCTGGCGTTCGGCACCTATTTCGATCACTACGCCCTGCCGCTCTTCGCGCCGCTGGCCGTGGCCTGCGCGCCGCTGTTCCTCTATCGCCCCTATCGGCTGGGCCTGGTCGCGGCGACGCTGATGCTGCTGTCCGGCGCGGTCGCCAATGTGGCGGTGGTCCGCAAGATGCACCTCAAGCGGGGCGGCCAGGCGGAAATGACGGCCATGGTCGAGGCGATCCGTCCCCGCCTGACCGGGTGCCTCTACGTCTGGAACGGCGATCCGCTGCTGTACCACCTGACCGGGTCCTGCCTGCCCACGCGCTACCCCTTCGCGGGCCACCTGAACCTGCTGCGGGAAAACGGCGCGATCGGCGTCGACCAGGCCGCGGAGGTGCGGCGGATCCTGGCCGGACGGCCCAGCGTGATCGTCGACCACGAGCCGGCCGCGCGCGACTTCAACTTCGAGGTCGTGGCCATCGTCAGGACCGAGCTTCGGCGGGCCTACAGGCCTGTGAAGGTCGTGCCGCTGCGGGGGACGCGACTGATCGTCTACGAGCGGATCCCCGGCCGGTGATCCGGCACGTCCAAGGACGTCCGGCCGGTTCGGCGGAGGAGCCGGTTCGAGGCTCCTCCGCCGCGCGGGGAGAGTGGTCGACGGCTAGGACGCGGGCTTCTTGCAGCTGAAGCTCGCGGCTTGATCGGTCGAGCCCTTGCCGTCCCACTGGGCCGTCTTCGGATAGGCGCAGAGGGGGCGGGTCTTGAGGGTCTTGGCCGGGAAGCCCAGCAGGCCGGCATAGTCGTTGTCGGTCTTGGCCGCGATGACCACGTCCGGCGCCGCGCCGCCTTCGACCCAGCCGTCCAGCGTGGCCAGCATGTCGAAGGTGTCGGGGCCCGGACCGCCGAAGCAGTGCGACATGCCCGGGACCATGAACAGGCGCGAGAAGCCGTCGGCCGACTTGACGCCCATCTTGGCGCGGACGGCGTCATAGTACTGGATCGTCGAATAGGGCGTGATCGCCGCGTCGGCCCAGCCGTGATAGAGGATCAGCTTGCCGCCCTTGGCCTTGAAGGCCGACAGGTCGGGGTTGTCGGAGGCGACGGTCGGGGCCAGGCGCCTGGCCGCCTTCAGGTCGCGATCCAGGTTCAACTGGGCCAGCTGCCAGCCGGTGTCCGAATAGACGAAATTGGCGAAGAACGAGCGGGCGAAGGACGGGTGCTGGGCCTTCTCGCCGCTGATCCACAGCGGCCAGGCGTTGGGCACGGCCTCGCCGCCGGCCGGATAGCCGGGGAAGATCGCCTTGCCGCCGGCGCCGCGCGGGCCCTGGTACAGCTTGCGCAGGCCGTCGACCTGGGGCGGGGTCAGGCAGTCGCCGGTCTTGCCGTCCTTGCACTCGACGACGGCCGGATCGAAGCGGCACTGGCGCGGGTCCTCGATGACCCCGTCGGCGACGCCGTCCAGCTTGTCGCACTGGGCCAGGACCGCCTTCTGGACGATCGCCAGGTTGGTCTCGGTGAGACGGCTTTCGGCGCGTTCGTGCACGGCCTTCCACGACCAGGCGAAGCTGCCCATCAGCCGGGTCCAGGGCGCGGCCGGCGCGCCGGCGACGATGCCGTCGAAGTCGCCGGGATAGCGCTGGGCCTCCATCAGCGCCTCGCGGCCGCCGTCGGAACAGCCGGAGAAATAGGCGCGCTTGGGAGCCTTGCCGTAGTGGGCGGCGATCAGGGCCTTGGCGAAGACGGCGGTCTCGTGATTGGCGCGGTGGCCCCAGTCGACGATCTTCTCGGGCTGGTTCAGCGCCCAGTTGGCGTCGCCGCCGGCCCCGTCCTCGGTGTGGCCCATGTCGGTGCCGGCCGTCGCGTAGCCGGCCTTGACCGCCGGGCGCATGGCCAGGCGCGGACCGCCCAGCGTGCCGCCGTAGCCGCCGTTGCCGGTGGCCATGAACTTGCCGTTCCAGCTGCCTTCGGGCGGCAGCCAGACCTCGACCTTGATCGACGAGGACGCGGTGGGCGCCAGGGTGGCGTTGACCCGGCAATAGGCGGCGGCGCTGGGCAGCGGCGGGATGCCGAAGACCTCGATCTCCTGCAGGCCGCCGACCGGGATCGCCTTGACGGCGGTGATGGTCGCGCCGGGGATCTTCACCTTGGCCAGGTCGTCGCAGGAGGTGGCGGCCTGGGCCTGGCCGGCGAGCATGGCCGCGCCGAGGGCGGCGAGGGAAGCGATCGAGGCGACGGCGGCGGAGCTCATTGGATCACCGTTTCTTGCAGGGAAATCTTGGTGGGGGCGACGGGCGCGTCGGCCGAGCGGGCGGCGATCTCGGCCACCATCTTCTCGTGCGACGCCCGGGTGATCGGATAGAAGGCGATCAGGCCCGCCGAGGTCAGGCCGCCGACCAGCGGGATCCAGAACATCATCGCCTTGATGCCGGCCAGGGTCTCGGGGCTTTGCGGCGCGTTGGGCACGTAGCCGACGTGGGTCAGGGCGATGCCCAGGAAGCCCGCGCCCAGGCCCAGGGCGGCCTTCTGGCCCAGGACCAGCAGGCCGAACACCAGGGACTCGGTGCGCACGCCCGTGCGCCATTCGCCGTACTCGACGGTGTCGGGCAGCATGCCCCAGAAGCAGACGATGTAGGACGCCAGGCCCATGGCCTGCAGCACCACGGCGGCCAGCAGCAGGGTCACGCCCTGGCCGTCGGCGAAGTGCCAGAGGATCAGGCCCGCGAGGCCCGGAACCGCGCCGATCAGCCAGGCGGCGCGCTTGCCCACCAGCCGCACGATCACCGCGAAGGCGGGCACGCAGATCGCCGCGGTCAGGGCGCCCACGGCCAGGGCCGCGCTGCCCAGCTTGGCGTCGCCGACCACGTATTTGAAATAGTAGAGCAGGTTCTTGGAGAACATCGTGCCCGAGAAGGCGCTGAGCACGACCGCGCCCAGCACCAGCAGCAGGGCGCGGTTGGCCAACAGGCTGCGGACGACGTCGCGCACCGGGCGCGGGGCGGGCGGCGCCTCGTCGGCGACGTCCAGGCCGCGCGCGGCCCAGGCCACGGCCAGCAGGCACAGGGCCGAGATCGCGCCGTAGACGGCGGCGACGATCAGCCAGCCGCGACGCGGCGCCTCGGGCGTCGACAGGGCCTGGGCCAGCGGCAGGGTCAGGGCCGCGACGGCGATCGCCGCCAGGGTGCCGAACACCATCCGCACGCCCGCCATGTCGCCCCGCTGGGTGCTGTCCTGGGTGATGCGGGCGAACAGGGCCGCATAGGGGATCGAGACCACGGCGTAGAGGGTGCGGAACAGGATGTGGGTGACCGCCGCGAAGGCGATCGCGCCGGCGGTCGGGGCGGCGGGACCGACGAACAGGGCCATGAAGCCCAGGGCCAGCGGCGCCGCGCCCAGCAGCAGGTACGGACGATAGCGGCCCATGCGCGAGCGGGTGCGGTCGACCAGCGCGCCCAGGATCGGGTCCAGCGCCGCGTCCCAGATCAGGGCCGCCATGTAGATGAAGCCGGCCGTGGCGGCCGGCAGGTCCAGGGCGTCCGTATAGAAGAACAGCAGGTAGAGCCCGGCCGTCTGCCAATACAGGTTGAACCCGAAATCACCGACCCCGATCGCCGCCTTGCGGACGGCCGTCAGCCTGGGCGCGTCGCCCTGCGTCAAGCTTGGCATCTCTTCCCCGTTTCCTCGTCGGGGCTGGACCAATCGGCGCGCCCCGTTTATTCACCAGTTGTATAACGAAATCACAATGCCTCTGGGGGAATGGAATGTCAAAGCCGCTGATCGATGTTCGTGGAAGCCGGTTCGTCGATGCGTACGGGCGGCACGCCATCCTCCGCGGGGTCAATCTGGGGGGCGACTGCAAGGTGCCCTGGCCCGACGGCGGCACCGACCGGCCCAGCGATTTCTCCGACCATCGCACGGTCAGCTTCGTCGGTCGGCCGTTCCCCCTGGAGGAGGCCGACCAGCACCTGGGCCGCATCGCGCGCTGGGGTTTCAACACCCTGCGCCTGCTGACCACCTGGGAGGCGGTCGAGCACGCCGGGCCTGGCCAGTATGACGAAGACTATCTCGACTACTTCGCCGCCGTGGTCGAACGGGCCCGGGCCCATGGCCTGTTCGTGTTCGTCGACTTCCACCAGGACGTCTGGAGCCGGATGAGCGGCGGTGACGGCGCGCCGGGCTGGGTGTTCGAGGCGCTGGGCCTGGACTTCACGCGGTTCGACGCCGCCGACGCCGCCCACGTCATGCAGCATCGCTACGACTACGCCAGCGAGGAGGCGCGGCAGGAAGACCGCTATCCGATGATGAGCTGGGCCGGCAACTATCGCCTGGCCGCCAACGGGATCGCCTGGACCGCCTTCTTCGCCGGCGAGATCCTGACGCCCGACTGGACGGTCGAGGGCCGCAACGTCCAGCGCTTCCTGCAGGAGCACTATCTGGGCGCGATGACGGCCGTGGCCCGGCGCGTGGCCCACCTCGACAACGTCGTGGGCTTCGACAGCTTCAACGAGCCCGGCCTGGGCTGGGTCGGCCTGCCGATGAGCACGCCGCGCCTCCAGGCGACCCCGGCCGATCCCCTGCCGATCTGGCCGGGCCGGGCCTGGACCCCGCTGGACGGCCTGCGGGCCGCGCGCGGACGCACGGTGTCGATCGCGCGCCTGGGCTGGAGCGACGAGCGCGGCGTGCTGCGGGTCATCGACGAGGAGCCGGCCAATCTGGCGGGCGCCTCGATCTGGCTGGACGACGGCCCCGATCCGTTCGAACGGGCCGGCGCCTGGCGGTTCGATGACGCGGGCGACCAGGTGCTGGACGAGGACTTCTTCCGCCTGCGCGACGGCGCGCCCATCGATCACGAGAACCAGTGCATGGCGCCGTTCTTCGCCCGGGTGGCGCAGACGATCCGCGCCGTGCGGCCCGACTGGCTGCTGTTCGCCGAGCTCTGCCCGTACCTGGTCGGCACCGGCCGGATGTTCCCCGACGCCATGCCCGAGCGCAGCGTCAACGCCACCCACTGGTACGACATCGACATCCTGCGCAAGAAGCGGTTCGACCCCGACCAGGACGCCGACGCCCTGCGCGCCCGCTACTTCAACCAGATGGCCTATATCGGCTGGCTGGGCACGCGGTTCGGCCAGGACGGCGCGCCGACCCTGATCGGCGAGTTCGGCATTCCCTATGACCTGAACGACGGCGAGGCCTTCGAGGCCTGGGCGCGCGGCGAGCGCGGCGAGGGCGTGTGGACCGCCCACGCCCAGGCATTGGCGCTGATGTACGACGCCCTGGACGCCCTGCAGCTGTCGTCCACCCAGTGGAACTACACGGCCAGCAACCGCAACGATCTGCGGATCGGCGACGGCTGGAACCAGGAGGACCTGTCGATCTTCTCGCCCGACCAGGCCGGCGATCCGGGGCGCAACGATCCCGACGCGGGGGCGCGCGGCCTGCTGGGCTTCTGCCGGCCCTACGCGCCGCTGACCCAGGGCGTGATCAGCACGATGGCCTATGCCGACGGGCGCTTCGAGCTGGGGGTGGAGGCCGATCCCGCCATCGCGGCGCCGACCGAGATCTATGTCCCCGAAGTCCGCTTCCCGGACGGCGTGCGGGTCAGCGTCTCGCAAGCCGGGGCCCGCTGGACCCACGACCGCGCGGCGCAGACGGTGCGGGTCTGGGCCGTCGAGGCCGGGCCGCTCGAGATCGTGGTGGAGGGGGCCTAGGGCTCCCGCTCCCTAGGCTCCGAAACGAAAAAAGACCGGAGGGGATTTCCCCCTCCGGTCAGCGAACGCGAAGCCTCGGGCCTCGGCGTTTCGAGGTCGGCCTGGCTTGCAAGACCCCAGGCCGACCCCGCTTTCGTCAGTAGCGCAGGTTCAGGGTGACGCCGTAGCGGCGGAAGGCGTCGCCGGTCAGCACCTGGCTGTAGTCGCCCTTGCCGCCAAACGGCGTGCCGAACAGGGCGCTGGGATAGCGCTTGTCGGTCAGGTTCTTGCCCCACACCGCCAGCTTCCAGCGGTCGTTCTCGGACCCGATCCCGATGGTGGCGCCCAGGATCCCGTAGCTGTCGATCTGGGTGGCGGGATCGCCGGTGGCCGAGGCGCTGTAGCGGTCGCGCCAGCCGTAGTCGGCCGAGGCGTTGAACGCCAGGCCGTGGCCGATAGGACGTTCGTAGATCGCCGCGAAGCTGGCCTTCCATTTGGACACCCCGCTCAGCCGCTGGCCGGAGGCGTCGTAGCCGTAGAGGCCGGGCGCGATCAGCACGCAACCCGTCGGCGTCACCAGCGGGTCGCACGAGATCGGCGCGAAGTCGCCGTAGCGGGCGTCGATATAGGCCGCCGCGGCGGTGACCATCAGGCCGGGCGCGAGGATCGCCGTCAGGTCGGCCTCGATCCCCTTGGTCTTCAAGTCGCCGGCGTTGATCGTGCGGAACGCGGGCGGGGTCAGGGTGAAGTCGACGGTCTGGGCCTGATAGTCCTCGAACTTGGTGCTGAAGGCCGCCAGGTTCAGCACGGCCAATCCGCCCAGCAGGGTGGTCTTCACGCCCAGCTCGTAGCTGGTCGGGATCTCGGGGCCGACCTCCTGGCTGGTCGTGGCGTTGCTGACGCCGGTCTGGTTGAAGCCCGGGCCCTTGTAGCCGCGCGAGATCGTCGCGTAGCCCATGGTCCGCTCGGCGAACTGGTACTGGGTCCCCAGCCGCCAGGAGACATTGGTCTCCTTGGCCGTGTCGTCGAAGGTGACGGTGGGGTTGATCCCGAAATAGCCAGGGCGGGTGAACTGGTGGAAGTCCAGGCTGACCTTGTCGTGGGTCAATCGAGCGCCGGCGATCAGCGCCAGCTTGTCGTTCAGCTGATAGTGGGCCTGGCCGAAGGCGGCGTAGCTGGCGGCGTCAACCAGGCTGTTGATCGTGGAGTTGACCACCGGGGCTGGGAAGACCCCGAAGGTGCCGGTCTGGTCGGTCACCTGGTTGGTCTTCTGGCGGTAGTAGTAGAGGCCGGCCACGTATTCCAGCTTGCCGCCCGTCGGCGAGGCCAGGCGCAGTTCCTGGCTGACCTGGCGCAGGTCCTGGTTGGAGATGTTGTCGTTGAGGATGTTGATCGGCAGGCTGTCGGAGTCGCCGTTGCTGAAGTCGAAGTCGCGCCGGCCGGCGGTGATCGAGGTCAGGGTCTGGCCGCCCGGCAGGCTCCAGTCGACCTGGGCCGCGAAGCCGTAGTTCTCGCGGTCCTTGTACTGCGGGCCATCGATGCAGAGGTCGGTGTTCTCGGGCGAGGCCTTCACGCCGCAGCCGGCATAGACGAAGGCCAGGGCGCCGACCGGATTGACCGCGTAGGGCGACCAGGTGAGCGACTGGTCCTGCTTGGCGTAGTCGGCGGTGATCAGCACGTCGACGGTGTCGCTGGGCCGCCACAGCAGCTTGGCGCGGCCGCCCCATTCGTCGTTGCCGTTGAAGCGGCGACCGTCGAACTTGTTGTTCAGCACCCCGTCCAGCTTGTTGACGAAGCCGCCGACCCGCAGGGCCGCCTTGTCGCCCAGCGGCAGGTTCACGGTGGCGTCGGACTTGTTGTAGCCGTCCTCGCCGAGGTTGAAGTTGCCGATGGCCTCCAGCCGGCCGATCTTGGGCGCGTTGGTGGTGATGCTGACCAGGCCCGCCGAGGCGTTCTTGCCGAACAGCATGCCTTGCGGACCGCGCAGGATCTCGACCCGGGCCACGTCGTAGAAGCTGCCCAGCGCCATTTCGGGCCGGCCCAGCACGACGCCGTCCAGCACGGTCGAGACCGTGGGCTCGATCGAGGTCGAGAAGGTCGAGGTGCCCACGCCGCGCACCGACACGCCGAACGAGGTGGCCTCGAAGCTGGGCACCACCAGCTTCAGCTGGTCGATGTTGCCGATGTTGCGGCGCTGCAGTTCGGTCTCGCCGACCACGCTGACGGCCACCGGCACGTCCTGCAGCTTTTCCTCGCGCTTCTGGGCGGTGACGACCACTTCGGTGATCATCATCACGTCGTCGGACTTGGTCTCCTGGGCCATGGCCTGGCCGGCCGCCAGGGCGGTGAGCGAGACGCCCACGGCCAGCACTGTCTTCAACCTGATCATTGTTTCCCCTCTTTCTTGTTGTCTGTTCAGCGTCCGGCCTGGTCGTCCCTCAGGGCTCCCAGGGCGCGGATGCGGTCCGGCGTCGGCTTCAAGGCCGCGCCGTCGTTGGCCACCGTCATGCGTTGGTCGGTCGCCGGGTCGTATCGGGGCCAGCCGGGATCGCCGGTCTTGGCGAAGGTCGCCCAAGTGTCGGCCCAGCGCGTCGCCGTCGCCTGGTCGGCGGGCGAGGGCGGATCCTTCAGCTTGCCCAGGGTGTCGAAGACGTAGCCGAGGTCGCTGGAGTGCGGCGCGCCCCGCCAGTCCTTGCGCTTGGCCTCGGCCACGTAGCCGAAGCTGTAGGTCCAGACGGGCTGGCCGGACTTGGCGGCGCGGGTCGCCAGGGCGTGGGCGGGCTCGACGAAGGTCGCGTCGCTGGGCAGGTCGGCGTTCATCGCCGACTTGTCGCCGTAGACGGCCAGCAGCCGATCCTCGGGCAGGCCCAGCTGGCCGATCAGCCGGCCGGCGAACATGCCCTTCAGGAAGCTCGGAATGATGCCCAGCTCGTCGCTGGCGGCGCCGATCAGCAGCGGGATCTTGGCCTGTTTGCCGGCGCCGAAGCCTTCGACGGCCGAGCCGGTCACCAGGCGGCCGTCGACCACCGGTCCGGAGAAGGTGGCCTCCTCTCCGTTCAGCAGGTCCAGCTTGCCCAGCAGCTTGGCGGCGGGCAGGGCGCGCAGGGCCGCGGCGTCCGCGCCCTTCACGCCGGCCTTGTCGGCGAAGGCGACGCCGATGCTCTCGGCCGAGACCTTGCCCGGCCGGTCGGTCGCCAGGAACGGCCAGACGTCGCGGCCGCCGCCCGACTGGACGATGGCCTGCCGGAACAGGCCCTTCGCTTCGGGGATCAGCATCAGCTGGCCGACCGAGCCGCCGCCGGCCGACTGGCCGAAGATCGTCACGCGGCTGGGATCGCCCCCGAGGGCGGCGATGTTGGCCTTGACCCAGGCCAGGGCGGCCACCTGGTCCATGAAGGCGTAGTTGGCCTTGGGCTCGTCGGGATGCTCGGCGTCGATGGCCGGGTGGGCGAAGAAGCCGAAGCGGCCCAGGCGGTAGTTGAAGGTCACGACCACGACGCCGCGCCGGGCCAGGGCCGCGCCGTCGAACACCGGCTGGCTGCCCGAACCCATCACGTAGCCGCCGCCGTGGATCCACACCATCACCGGGGCCTTCGTGGCGCTGGCGGGCGTCCAGACGTTCAGCGTCAGGCAATCCTCGCTGACCGGCAGCTTGGTCTGGGTGTCGTCCCAGCCCACCCGGTTCTGCATGCAGTCGGACCCGAAGACCTGGGCGTCGCGCGCGCCGGCCCAGGCCTGGGCCGGTTGCGGCGGCCGCCAGCGCAGCGGGCCGACAGGGGGCTGGGCGTAGGGCACGCCCTTGAAGATCCGCACATCGTTCTCGAGGTAGCCGCGCAGACCGCCGCTCGCCACCGTCGCCTCGACGGGCGCCAGGGGCGCGGTCGGCGCCGGTGTCTGGCTCTTGGCCCCGCAGGCCGCCAGGCTGATCGCCACGGCCAGCACGGGCGCGACGCGGCGGGTCAGGGTGGATTTCGGGCGCAAGTCGAGCATCGGCGTTTCCCTCGGACTCTCTCGGTCCGTCCCATATGTTACGTTATGCAGTTGTATAATGAAATGTCGAGACTGATTCACCGATTGGTGAGCCAATTTCCATTCCCGTGCGACTATTGCTAGTCTCACGCCCCCGCGCGCAGGTTGCGTCGAACCCGATTCCACGAGGATTCCGTCTTGAACATTCGCGCGCGCCAGAAGGCGGCCACCCAGGCCAGCATCCTCCAGGCGGCCCTGGAGATCTTCTCCGAGCAAGGCTTCGAGGGCGCGTCGACGCGGGAGATCGCCGCCAAGGCCGGCGTCCACCATGCGCTGATCAAGTATCATTTCGACAACAAGGACGCCCTGTGGCGCGCCGCCGTCAGCTTCCTGTTCAAGCGCCAGGCCGAGGAGCTGCAGCTGCCGGCGCCCGGCGACCCGGCCCATGGCTCGTATCGCGATTTCGCCAAGGCCGTGATCCGCTCGGTGGTGCTCTATTCGGCGCGTCATCCCGAACACGCCCGCCTGATGGTCCAGGAGAGCGTGCGCGACAGCGAGCGATTTCGCTGGGCGGCCGACGAGTTCATCGTCGAGACCCGCAACGCCGCCGAGCGCTTCATCGTGCTGTGCCAGAAGGAAGGCATCCTGCCCAAAGTCTCGGTGGCGGCCTCGGTCTACATCTTCGTGGGCGCGGCCCAGCTCTTCTACACCCTGGCGCCCGAAGTCCGGCGGGTGTGGGGCCTGGACCCCTCCGATCCGAAGGTGATCGAGGACCACGCCGACGCGCTGGTGGCGATCATGGTGCGCTGAGACCCCTCGACTTTCGTTATGCATCTGCATAACGTGATCGTCGATAACCAGCGCCGCCGAGTAGGACGGACGCAAGGCATAGGGGAGATGACGCGATGGCGCGGACGACGATGACGGCCCTGGCGKCGGGCATGATGGCGATGGCCCTGTGCGGCGTGGCGCCCAGCGCGGCCCTCGCGCGGCAGGCCGCGGCGGCCCAACCCTACTTCACCCTCGACACCAAGATCGCCGACATCTTCGCCGATCCCAACGCCCGCACCGTGTTCGGCGAGTTCTTCCGCAAGCGCGGCGAGGCGGCCGGCCAGCCCGAGGCCACGCCCGAGGAGCAGGCCAACACCGCCCAGGTGATCAAGAACTTCACCCCGCGCCAACTGGCCGCCTTCCCCCAGGCCAATCTCGACGAAGAGGGCCTGAAGGCCTTGGGCGACGCCTTGGCCAAGGTGCCGGCGCCCGCGACCCCGGCCGCGCCCGCCGCGAACTGATCCGCCGATGACCGGCACGACGCGACGCGGCGCCCTGGGCGGGGCGGCGGCCCTGGCCGGCTGGCTGGCGGCGGACAAGAGTCTGGCCGCGCCCTCTGTGGCCGCGTCGCCAGTTCACCCGCGCGCCGAATACGCGGTCGAGCCCATCGGTCTGGACGAGCCGCATCCCCGGCTGATGTGGCGGCCGCCGGTCGCCGGCCAGAGCGCCTGGCGCGTGCAGGTGGCGGCCTCCCAAGCCGATCTGCTGGCCGGCCGGACGACCTGGGACAGCGGCAAGGTCGCCGGCGTCCACACGGTCGAAGCCGCCTATGCTGGACCGACCCTGGCGGCGCGCGACCGCCGCGTCTGGCGCGTCCGCCTGTGGGACGCGTCCGGCCGGCCCGGTCCTTGGAGCGCGCCCGCCGCCTTCGAGATGGGGCTGCTTTCGCCGAAGGACTGGGGTGACGCGACCTGGATCGGACGTCACACAGCGCCGCCCAAGGGCTGGGCCGACCAGACCCTGACGATCGACTTCACCCTGAAGGGCCGGTTCTTCGACGTGCTGTTCCGGGCCCGCCCCGAGGGCAAGACCTATGGCGAGGCCTATATGCTGCGCGTCGGCGAGGTGGACGGCGCGCCGTCGCTGATGCTGCAAGTGCGGCAATATCCCGGCGGATCCAGTCCGGCGGTCAAGCTGAAGCGTCTGCAGGTCTGGCCCTTGCCGCCCACGCTCGTCCCGCTGGGCGGCCGACGTCGTCGCCTGACGATCGAGGCCAAGGGGACGTCGCTGCGCTTCGCCCTGGACGGCGCGCCGGTCGGGACGCTGGACGACGCGACCCAAGGCGAGGGGACCTTCGGCTTCCTGGCCCCGGAGGCCGAGGCCGCGACGATCCACGCCGTCGAGCTGAAGGCGCCGGATCGGCCGGGCTTCGCCAGCACGTTCCCGGACGGCGACAATCCCTTCACCGGCGGCGACGTCGGCGACCAGGGCCTGGTGATCGCGTCCGGCGTGCCGGGCAAGGACATCGTCGCGCCCCTGGCCCATCCCGCGCCCTTGCTGCGACGGGCCTTCGTCGTGAACGGGACGATCGTCCGCGCGCGGCTCTACACCGCCGCCGGCGGCTGGGCGGCGCTCAGCCTCAACGGCCGGCAGGTCGGGGCCGGCGCCTTGGCCACCGGCTGGACGGCCTACGACAAGCGCGTGCTCTACCAGACCCACGACGTCACCGACCTGCTGAAGGCGGGCGACAACGTGCTGGCGGCCGAGCTGGGACGCGGCTGGTACGGTGTGACCGAGCCCAACGAATGGTACTTCCACAAGGCGCCCTGGACCGCCGAGCCGGCGCTGAAGGCGCGGCTGGAGATCGCGCTGGCCGACGGCTCGACCCAGGTGCTGGTCAGCGACGGGACCTGGCGGACCCTGGACGGTCCCTGCCTGTGGGACTCGATCTATGCCGGCGAGCGGCGTGACGCCCGACGCGAGCCCGTAGGCTGGCGCGTCGATGGCTTCGACGACCGCGGCTGGGACCTCGCCCTGACGGCGAAGGGGCCGGCCGGACGCCTGGTCGCCGCCGTCCACGAGCCGATCGCGCCGGTCGCGCGCCATGCGGCCGTGTCGGTGAAAGAGGTGAAGCCCGGCGTCTGGCTGTTCGATTTCGGCCGTATCCGCACGGGCGCGCCGGAGCTGAACACCACCGGTCCCGCCGGGCGGACAGTGTCGATGGTGCTGGCCGAGAAGCTGCGCAAGGACGGCGCGATCCAGGTCGCCAGCGGGCTGATCGACGCCCAGCTGATGACCTATCGCTACACCCTGGCCGGGACAGGACGCGAGACCTGGCGGCCGGCATTCGGCTATGGCGGCTTCCGCTATGTGCAGGTCACGGGGCTGGAAGGACCGCCCGCCGCCGATGCCGTGGTCGCCGTCGAGATCCATTCGGCGGTGACCTCGAACGGCGTCTTCGACTGCGGCGACGACCTGGTCAACCAGATCCACGACGCCGCCCGCCAGGGCCTGCTGAACAACCTGCACGCCGCCCAGACCGACACGCCCAGCCTGGAGAAGAACGGCTGGACGGGCGACGCCCAGGCCTCCTCGGCCGCGGCGGCGATCAATTTCGACGTCGTGGGCACCTGGGAGAAATGGCTGGGCGATTTCGTCGACGCCCAGGCCCCCAGCGGCGAGCTGCCCGAGATCGTGCCGTCTACGCCGTTCTACGGGTTCGAGAACTCGCCGGGCTGGAACTACATCTGGGGCCCGACCCCGGCCTGGGACGCCGCCGCCTTCATCCTGCCCGAGGAGCTGGCCCTGCGGTTCGGCGACGACCGGATCGGGACCCGGTTGCGCGAGATGCAGAAGCGCCTGGCCGACTACACGGCGGGTTTCCTGAAGGCGCCGGACTATCGCTACGACCACGGCCTGGGCGAATACGCCGCCGCCGGGCCGACGGGGCCCGTCGACTCCACCTCGACCGCCTTCGCCTTCCACATGCTCAAGGCGACCGGCCAGGCCGAGCTCGCGGCCAAGGTTCGCGCCGCCTACAACGGCCGCTACTGGGACGCGGCGGCCAGGCGCTATGTCGCGCCGGCCGAGGGCGGCAAGCCCGCGCCCTACGCCCAGACCATGAACGTGCTGCCCGTGGCGCTGGGCCTGGTCCCGGACGGACAGGCCCAGGCGGTGATGGACGGCCTGGCCGCCGACATCGCCGCCAAGGGCTACAAGCTGGACGTCGGGGTCTACGCCCTGCGCTACCTGCCGCGCCTGCTCAGCGACCATGGCCATGGCGAGGTGGTCTGGAAGGTCGTGACCCGCACCGACGAGCCCAGCTGGGGCTTCTGGCTGAAGAACGACATCCGCAGCATGCCCGAGGGCTGGGGCCTGGGCTCCCGCTCATGGAACCACCACTACTTCGCCTCGATCAGCAGTTGGTTCTACGAGGGCCTGGCGGGCATCCGGCCTGCCGCGCCGGGCTATGCGCGCGTCCAGGTGCGTCCCGTCGTGCCCGACGGGCTGACCCGGGCGGGAGCCCGCCTGGTCACGCCGCGCGGCGAGATCGGTTCGCGCTGGCGTCGCGAGTCCGACGGCGCGGTCACGCTGGACGTCGCCATTCCGGGCGCATGCGACGGCGAGGTCTGGCTCCCGAACGGCGGCGCGCGGCTGACCCGTCCGCCCCCGGGCGCGCGTTGGCTCGGTCGGCGAGGCGATGTGGCCGGCTACGGGGTCGTGCCGGGGGAATGGACCTTCCGGTTCAGGCCGGTCTGAACCGTCTCCACGGGAGGAGGCGCGTCCAGGGCCTCGCGCAGGGCGGGCTGGCGGGAGCGGCTGACGGGCAGGGGCGCGCCCTCGCTCAGGTGCAGCCGCCAGCGGTCGCCGTCGCGCTCCAGCCGCTGCACGTGGTCCAGATTGGCGATCACCGAGCGGTGGATGCGCAGGAAGTTCGCCGGTAGCTGGGTCGTCAGACCGTCTAGGCGCGCGGCGTGCAGCAGGCTGCGGCCGCCCGCCATTCGCAGCTCGACATAGTCGTCGGCGCCCACCACGGCCAGGATCTCGGCGAGGGGCGCCAGCTCGACGCCGCGCGCCGAGGCCACGGTCAGGCGGTCGGGGCGGCTGGCGGCGCGGGTCAGGGCGGCCTCGCGGCCCCGGTCGTCGCGGCCCAGCCGCACCATCTCGACCACCAGCAGCGGCAGCACCAGGCCGGCGGCAAGCAGGAAGTAGGAGAAGTCGGCCAGCCATTCGGGGAAGCCCAGGGCCAGCACCAGGAACAGCGCCAGATAGGCCAGGGTCAGCCGCGCGCCGGGTCGCTTGTCCCACACGCCGGCCGCGGCCGGCAGGGCGGCCAGCGCCACCCCCAGGATCAGCGCCCAGACTGTCTTGAAGTCGAAGCCCGGAAGCAGGGCCGTGGCGCCGACCACGCCCAGGGTCAGGCCGATCATCAGGCCGCGCGCCCTGGGCAGGAACCGGGTTGCCACATAGCTGACCAGCAGGACCGCGAAGGCGGCCGCCAGCAGCCAGATCGCGCTCATCCGCCAGGCGTGCAGGGGATAGGGGTAGTCGAACATCGTCCGCAGGGTCTCGACGATGGCCTGCAGGGCCGCGACCCCGGCCATGGCGGCCAGCAGCAGGCTGGACCCGGTGCGGCGCATGGCGTGGATGACACCGAAGCCGAACGCCGCCGCCAGCAGGGCGCCGGCCGTCACGAAGGTGACCGCCAGCAGCGCGATGCGCGACGGATAGGGATGGGGCAGGACGACGATCGCGCTCATCGGGCGGGCGAACCGCAGGCCGCCGTGGAAGGACGACAGGTGCAGCACCAGGGTGTTCGCGCCGGGCCGCCAGGCGGTCTCGCGGATCGGGAAGACCGCCTGGTAGCGCCCGGGGGTCTCTTCCCGGGCCGTGGCGCCGGGGCGGCCGTTGACGCCCAGGGGCTTGCCGTTGAGCCAGACCTCCGACGAGGCGACGCCCGCCACATAGAGCGCGCGCGGCTGGGTGTCGCTCGGGACGGCGATCATGGAGCGGATCCAGAGCTCACGACCCTGGGGATCGACGAAATCCTGGATCGGACGGCAGTCGCTGAGCACAGGGCCGTCCGGCCCGGCCGCGCCGCGGCAGGTCTGCCATCGCATGTCGTGGGCGTGGGCCAGGGTCGTCAGGCCGGCCAGGAGCAGGCCGAGAAGCAGGGTTCGGAACATGGCCCCACTCTAAGGCGCCGCTCGCCGAGATGCGCCGCCATTCGCCGATGATGGGGCGCCATTGACCGAAGCGGCGTGGCGGACGGCCCCGCCGACGGCTCAGCTGTCGGCATGACCCACATCTCGCTCAATCGCCGCGCCCTGCTCTCCGCCGCCGGCCTGGTTCTTCCGGGCCTGGCTCTTCCCGCCCTGGCGTTTTGCCAGGCCCCCACCGCTCCGACCCAGGCGGGCCCTTTCCGCTTCAAGGACCGGAAGGGCCAGGAGACCGACGCCGAGCGGGGCTTCTTCGAGGTCCCGGAGGATCGGCGCGATCCCGGCTCGCGGAAGATCCGGCTGGGCTATGTCCGCTTCGCCTCGACGGCGGCCAAGCCCGGTCCGCCGATCGTCTACCTGGCTGGCGGTCCGGGTGGCGAGGGAACGGGGGCGGCGACCGGACCCCGCTTCCCGATCTTCATGGCGTTGCGCGAAGTGGCCGACGTCATCGCCTTCGACCAGCGCGGCACGGGCCTGTCCAGGAGCATCCCGGCGCGGCCGGCCTCGACGCGCCCGCCGCCGGTGTTCACGGAAGCCGGGCTGACGTCGTATTTCCGCGACGAGTTCCAGAAAGCCTGGGTCGACTGGACCAAGGCCGGCGTGGCCATGACCGGCTACAACACAGAGCAGAACGCCGACGACATCGACGACCTGCGACGCCACCTGGGCGCGGAGAAGATCGACCTCTGGGGCATCAGCTACGGCTCGCACCTGGCGCTCAGCGTGCTCAAGCGCCACGGCGACAGGGTGAACCGCGTGGCCCTGGCCAGCCTGGAGGGCCAGGACCAGACGGTGAAGCGCCCGGCCCGGATCGACGCGCTTCTGCGCCAGGTGGACGACCTGCTGGCCGCCGACCCGGCCGTCCGCGCCGCCGTGCCGGACCTGCCGGCCCTGATGCGCCGCGTGCACGCCAATCTGGAGGCGCGGCCGGCCGTGACGAAGGTCACGCTGAAGGGCGCGCCGGGCGAGATCCGAATGGGCGGCTTCTGCGTCCAGCTGCTGGCGGGCGGGCTGATCGCCAACCCCAACACCCTGTCCATGCTGCCGGGCCTGTACCTGGCCCTCGATGGGGGACGGACCGACGTGCTGGCGCCGTTCCTGGGCGATGTGGCCGACCTGCTGGGCGTGACCGGCATGCCCGAGGCCACGGACCTGGCGTCCGGCATCTCGCCGGGCCGCCTGGCCCTGATCCGGCGCGAGGCGAAGACCGCCGTGCTGGGCGAGGCGCTGAACTTCCCGATGCCGCAGCTGCTGGGCGCCGTCCCGGGCGCCGACCTGGGCGAAGGTTTCCGGACCTCGATCCGCATCGACCATCCCGCCCTGCTGGTCGCGGGCACGCTGGACGGCCGCACGCCGCTGGCCGAGCAGGACGAGGTGGCGGCCCAGTTCCAGCGCAAGTCGCGGGTGATCGTCGAGAACGCCGGCCACAACGTCTTCGAGGCCCATCCCGACGTGCAGGCTCTGCTGGTGCGGTTCTTCCGCGGCGAGGCGGTGGCCGACACCCGCCTGAGCCTGCCGCCGCCGAAGTTCCGGCTGGCGTGATGGAAACGGAAGCCGTGGAGGGCGCCGGTCAGGGCGTCCTCCACGGTGATCCGTCCGTATTCGGACGATTTGGATTCAGGCCTGGTCGACCAGGTTGGCCGAGATGTTGTTCCAGGCCGCGCCGGTCCACTGCGCCCTGGCGACGGTCGTGTTGATGGTGTCGCCGCCGATGTCGATGCGCGCGCTGTCGAACAGATAGTCGTCGTTCCAGTACCAGCGCGTGACCAGGTAGTCGCCCTGCGGGTCGCTGCCCACGTGGACATAGAGGTTGGCGACCCCGTCCTTGTGATCGACCGAGATGATGCTGGGCATGGTGCTCATCGGCACGTTGACCACCCTGCTGTGCTGGCCCCAGTTGACGAAGGCCTCGTCTGTGTACCAGGCCACGTTGATCCGCAGCGAATTGTGCGTCAGCGCCTGCACCTGGTCGTTCAACCCGCCGGAAATCAGCAGGCTCTGCGGCACGCCGGAGGACATCGCCTGCAGCTGGGCCAGGCTCTGGCTCTGGATCGTGGCCTGACCCGCGGTGGCGGCGCTGATCAGTCGACCGGCCAGACCGCGTTGGGCGGGGATGGCGAACTCGCCGTTGGTGATCATGCTGCGGCAGGTGCCGATGATATAGCTCAGCGCCGCGTATTCCGCCGACAACTGGCTCAGGGCGTTCAGCGCCGAGCCGAGGCTGAGCGCGTTGGGCTGGCCGATGTCGTTCAGCTTCTGCTGGATCTGCGAGAACTGGTCCCAGGTGACGCAGATGAAGGAGACGGGCGCGCCCTTGACGTCCGGGATCCCGCTGTCGCTCAGGATGATGGCCTGGGCGGCGCCGAGCATGCCGTCCGGGTCGGTGCGGCTGAAGCCGGCGCCGGGGGAGGCCCCGACCAGACTGGAGTTGGAGGTCAGGTCATAGTATCCGACGATCGAGCTCAGGCCGGTGCTGAAGTCGGCGTTGACGGAGCCCTTGATCCCAAAGCCCGAGGCCGACGCCGACATCGAGGCCGAGATCGATTCCTTGTGGCTGGCCGAGTGGGTGTCCAGGCGGATGTAGCCGGCGAACGAGCCGCCGTACGAAACCCCGATCACGCAATGGGTGCCATACCGGTTGATGAAGTTGGTCGGGCCGTTGGGACCGCCCAGCAAGGCCAGGGCGTCAGCCGAGATCGTGGCCTTGGTGATGTCGAGATAGATGTCGGCGGTGCGAACGTCGCGCAGCGCCATGTACGACATCGAGGTGTCGGTCGAGGCGTTCGCGCTGGCGAAGGCCACCGAGGCCGTGGCCGACCAGCTCAGGCCCGAGGCCGACACGGCGCCGCCGGCGTTCAGGAAATCGGAGAAGTCCGAGCTGCTCTTGACGACCTTGACGTTGAGATTGTCCTGGTTGCGCTGTTGCGGCGCCAGCTTGACGATGTTCCCGACGCAGTTGGCCCCGGACACCACGCCGCCGGTGATGCAGTTCACGCCGGAGCCGAAGATGTTGCCGGCCCGGGAATCGATCGCGCAGATTTCGAGAGTCGTGTTGAAATTGGGCATGCCGCCCTCCCTGACGAGATTTCTTTTTTTGGCCGTGGTGGCTCTCAAGGCCGCCCACCAGGATCGCGGCGCACTCGGCGGGAGGAGGCGGTGGGGCTCGACGAGGGACGCCTGAGCTGGTCGCCGTCCGGCCCCCAGCCGGACGACGCCGACCTGGCGTCCCTCGTCCCTCGCCCCCCGCGGGCCCCCCGGCGTTCTTGCTTGCTCCCCGCGTCTTTCGCGAAGGTTCGTCTCGATGACCCAAGCAACGCCTAGTTGCCTCGTCGACGCTCGGAGAGCAACGTTCGGCCTGTCGCAAGATATGATGACGTCAACTCGCGCGAGCTCTGCGAATCCTTATGGGATCGGGTTTTCCGGTCGACGCGCGCAGGGGAGGGACATGACGACCGAGGCGACGCCCCATCCGACTCCCTTGGCCATCGTCCTGGTCGAGGACGACGTGGCCTTTCAGGACGCCTTCCGCGCGGCGGTGGGCGCCGCGTCGGATCTTTCGGTGATCGGCGTGGCGGCCACCGTGGCCCAGGCGCGGATCCTGTTGCAGGGGCCGGCGGCCGACGTGCTGGTCGTGGACCTGGGCCTGCCCGACGGCTCGGGCATCGACGTCATCCGCGAAGCCCACGCCCTGTGGCCCGACTGCGCCATCATGGTCTCGACCACCTTCGCCGACGAGCGGCACGTGATCGCCTCGATCGAGGCCGGCGCCAGCGGCTACCTGCTCAAGGACAGCGCGTTGCCGGCCATCCCCGAGGACATCCGTGTGCTGCACGGCGGCGGCAGTCCGATCAGCCCGCGCATCGCCCGCCAGGTGCTGATGCGCTTTCGGCCCGACGAGAAGCCGGTCTCGACCGACGACGCGGCGGCCGCCGACAAGGCCGCCGCGCCCAGCCTGTCGGAGCGCGAGCAGGAGACCCTGCAGCTGATCACCCGGGGCTTCTCGTTCGACGAGATCGCCGAGCTGATGAACGTCTCGCGCAATACGGTGCTGACCTTCGTGCGGCGCATCTACACCAAGCTGGAGGTCCGCTCGAAGACCGAGGCGGTGTTCGAGGCGCGGGCCCATGGGCTCCTCTAGTCCCGCCTCGTCCGAGGTCGCCTCCGGCGCCGCGCCGCCCTTCGCGCGGTGGCCGTCCTGGCTCGGCTTCGCGGCGGCGGCGGCCATCCTCGTCGTCCTGGCCCTGGCGATCTCGATGGCCGGCGGCGGCGAGCGGATCGGCTCGGCCAGCCTCGTCCGGTACGACACCACCGGCTACCAGCCGCCCCCGGCGACCAGCGCGGGAGCCGTTCCGCGCGACGGGGCCGCGGTGGTGCGGCTGCCCTACGCCCCGGCCCCGGCCTGGCTGCCCAGCACCGATCCCTCGCCCCAGCGCATCGCCACCCAGGTGAGCTGGTACAGCCTGGAGGTCCCGGCCCTGGCCGACGACGGCGAGCAGCTCTACCTCTACATCCCGCGCTGGAAGTCGGACGGCTCGCTGGCCGTCTACGCCGATGGCGCGCTGGTCTACCAGTCGCACGCCAACCTGCAATGGAACGGCTCGAACCAGCCGATCTGGATCGCCCTGCCGCACACCACCAGCTCGCATCCGCCGCGCACCCTGGACCTGCGGCTGCAGCACGTGCGCGGCATCGGCGGGGCGTTCTCGTCGGTCTGGATCGGGACGCATCGCCAGCTGGCGCCGCGCTACGACCTGCGCGACACCTTCCAGGTGAGACTGCCGGCCTTCTCGGCCGCCTCGTTCCTGGCCACCGGGGTCTTCGCCCTGTTCGTCTGGTTCAGCCGGCGGGGCGAGCCGATCTACCTGCTGTTCTTCCTGATGTCGGTGGTCTGCTTCCTGCGCATGCTGCACACCTTCGTCGGCCTGCAGCCGCTGATGGTCTCCGACGCCTGGTTCGGCTGGATCACGGTCAATTCGCTCTACTGGATGATGATCGTGCTGCACCTGTTCGCGGCCCAGCTCCACGGCGTGCGCCAGCCGCGCCTGACCTGGGCGATCGTCGCCAACGGGGCCGGCTGGACCCTGGCCACCCTGCCGGGCCTGCTGGACGCGACGCTGATCTCGTCCCTGGTCTACATCAACATCCTGATCGTCGGCCTGGTGGTGTCGGTGAACGGGATGCGGCAGTCGGTGCGGGCCGGCTCGACCTTCGCCATGCTGCTGTCGGCCTGGAGCCTGCTGGCCATCGGGGCCGGCGCCTACGACTGGGGCCTGCAGCAGAACCTGGTCAACATCGAGAGCGTGTTCCTGACCAACTTCGCCGGCGTCGGGATCACCATCGTCTTCTGGTACATCATGTTCCGCCGCTACATCGAGGCGCTGGAGACGGCGACCCTGGCCAAGGCCGACCTCGCCCGGCGCCTGGCCCAACGCGAGGCCGAACTGACCGACAGCCACGCGCGGTTGCGCGAGGTCGAGCACCGCGAACTGCTGCACCAGGAGCGCCAGCGGCTGATGCAGGACATGCACGACGGCCTGGGCTCGACCCTGGTCGGCGCGCTGCGCGTGGTCGAGAACGGACGGGCGGCCAAGCTCGATCTGGTCGGGGTGCTGCGCGGCTGCATCGACGACCTGAAGCTGACCATCGACTCGATGGAGCCGGTCGAGACCGACCTGCTGCTGCTGCTGGCCACCCTGCGGTTCCGGCTGCAGCCGAGGCTGGAGGCCAGCGGGGTCAAGCTGATCTGGAACGCCGACGACGTGCCGCCGCTGGAGTGGCTGGACCAGCGCCACGCCCTGCACATCCTGCGCATCCTGCAGGAGGCCTTCGCCAACATCCTCAAGCATTCGGGAGCGGGCGAGATCCGGGTCTCCGTGACCACCGAAGGCGACCGCGTGGAGATCCGGGTGCGCGACGACGGCGCCGGCTTCGACCCGGCCGCGCCGTCGAACGGCGGCCGCGGCCTGGCCAACCAGCTGCGCCGCGCCGAGGCGATCGGCGCGACCATCGTCTGGGCCCCGAGCGAGCGGGGCGCGTGCCTGGTCCTGGCGCTGCCCGTCGTCAAGCCGGCGGCCGAGCCGCGCCAGGCGGCGGAATAGGAGCCTCACGATCGGTAGGGGTCATCCACCCGGCGGCTTGAGGGCATGGTCCTCTGAAGGTTTCCCCCTCGACCCGGCTGGTCCTACAACGCCCGACCGCCCGGGAAGGCCATGATTACGGCGTCGCGTGAGCGCGTCTTCGGGTGGATCGTTCCGCGATCACTGTTATCCGGTTAAGATTTGCGGCATAGTGCCGCGAAAATGGGCGGCGCCACGCTGGGTGGCCGGAGGGGCTGTTGCGAGTTTTGTTCAGGATGCGTCGCGCCGTCATGGGCGCGAGCGCAATGGCGTGTCTGGGCGTAGCCCTGCTCGCCGCGACCCCGGCGGCGGCCCAGGTGGCCCTGCCCTCGCGCCAGGAATTGGACCCAGCGCGCGCCGCCCCGATCGCGGCCGCGCCGCGCGGCGACCTGTTCAAGGGCGTCGAGGCCGGGCCCTGCGCCTTCCGCGATAGTCCCATCAAGGTCACCCTGAAGGCGGTCGAGTTCCACGGCGCGACGTCTGGAGCCCTGGCGCTGTCGGACCAGGCCCTGGCCTCGACCTATGCCGAGTTCATCGGCCGCGAGGCGCCGCTGAGCGTGGTCTGCGACATCCGCGACCGGGCCGCGGCGCTGTATCTGCGGCGCGGCGTGCTGGCCAGCGTGGTCATTCCCGAGCAGCGGATCGCCGAGGGCAAGCTGACCCTGACGGTGGTCGAGGCGCGGATCGCCTCGGTGAACTATCACGGCGACGCCGGCCCGGCCCAGAAGCAGGTCGTGCGCTTCCTCGACCATCTGCGCGGCATGGCGCCGTTCGACCTGGACGTCGCCCAGCGCTACCTGCTGCTGGCCTCCGACGTGCCCGGCGCGCGCATCCAGTCGGTGCTCAAGCCCTCGCTCGCCGGCCCGGGCGCGCTGGACCTGGACATCACCGTGTCGCGCGACGCCGTCGACGGCTCGGTCGTGGCCCAGAACTACGGCTCCAAGACCGTCGGCCGCGACCTGACCCTGGCGCGGCTGGACCTCAACGGCTTCACCCCCCTGGGCGAGCGCACCTCGATCATCGGCTATGGCACGCTGTCCAGCGACGAGCAGCAGGTCGTCCAGGTGGTCGAGCGCTTCTTCATCGGCGGGGACGGCCTGGCGGCCGACTTCTCCGGCTCGTGGGCCTGGACCAAGCCGGGCGACGTGCTCAAGCCGTTGGACCTGGAGGGCGAGTCGTTCGCCGGCGGCGTCCGCCTGACCTATCCGCTGATGCGCCACCGCCGCTACAACCTCAACATCGGGGTCGGGCTGGACTGGATCGACCAGAAGGTCGAGTTCGGCGGCGGCGCGGCCGTGCTGACCGACGACAAGCTGCGGGTGTTCTTCCTCCGCCTGGACGGCCACTACGCCCCGGCCAGCCTGGCGGCCAATTCGGTGGCCCTGACCGGCGTGGTTGAGGTGCGCCAGGGCGTGCACAGCCTGGGCGCCAGCCGCTATGGCGAGTTCACCGCCTCGCGCTTCCTGGGCGTGCCGGACGCCACGGTGATCCGGGCCGAGGGCGAGATCGGCGGCCGCGCGGGACCGATGATCGGCAAGCTGAAAGTCGCCTGGCAGCACACCGACGATCCGCTGCTGTCCTACGAGGAATACGGGGTCGGCAACCTGACGATCGGCCGTGGCTACGACCCCTCGGTCGCCTCCGCCGACCGCGCCGCCTCGGCCTCGGTCGAAATCAGCACCGTGCCGCTGCCCTTGGCCGGAGGCCGCGCCGCCTGGCGGCCCTACGCCTTCTATGACGCGGCCGAGCTGAAGAACATCGGCTTCGGCGCGAACGAGCTGGACCTGTCCTCGGCCGGGGTCGGCGTCCGCGCCCAGATCACCTCGCGGGTTGCCTTCGACCTGACCTGGGCCAAGCCGTTCGACAGTCCGTACGGCGTGGGCGACGAGCCGTCGTCGCGCGTCCTGATCTCCCTGTCCGCCGCCCTGTTCTAGCCTGCTGAAAGTTCCGGAGCGTCCCCCATGACCTCGCCGCCGACCCGCCCGATCCCTTCCCGCACCGGCCCCGCGCGCCGGACCAGCCTGCTGGCGGCCTCGGCCCTCTGCGGCGTGGCGACGATGCTGGCCCAGCCGGCCCTGGCCCAGACCCTGCCGGGCATCCCGTCGGCGGCCAACATCACGGTCTCCATGGGCGGTTCGCAGCCGGCGATCACAGCGCCGACCGCCAATGACCTGGACATCGACCTGAACGCACCGCGCACGGTGATCAACTGGGCCAGCCTGCACGTCAGCGGCGCCGACGCGATGACCTTCCACTTCGATGCGAACAGCGACATCGTCCTGAACAAGACGACCAGCCAGATCGCCATCGACGCGGGCGGGACCGTCTCGGGCCTGGTCGGCGCCTCGGCCGGCGGCAACATCTGGTTCTACTCGCCGCAGGGCGTGATCGTCTCGCCGGGCGCGGTGATGACGGGCGGCGGCTTCCTGTTCAGTCGCGGGACGGGGATCGTGGACGCCGGCTTCGTCGACGCCGCCGATCCGCTGGCCAACCTGCGCGCCGCCACCAACGCCCTGATCCGGATCAACTCCATCACGTCGGCGACCAGCGCCTCGATCGACTCCAGCGGCAACGTCCTGCTCAGCGCGTCCAGCGGCGCCCTGAACGTCGGCGTCGCGGCGGGCGCCACGGTGGACATTTCGACCACCTCGGGCTCGATCACCGCCAGCGAGGTCACGGCCACCAGCGGCGCGGCCTCGGTGACGGCCGGCGGCCCTGGCGCCACCGTCAGCGCGATCACGGGCGCGACAGGCGTGACGGTCTCGTCGGACAGCAACACCTCGGTCGGCTCGGCCACCACCACGACCTCGGGCGACATCGTCCTCGGCAGCGGCGGCTCGGTGTCGCTGACCCTGGGCAACTCGGCGCGCGACACCCTGCTCACCGCCCCGCTCATCTTCCTGAGCACCCTCGACACGGGGCGTGACGCCATCCTGACCGGCGATACCGGGGTCACGGTGACCAACCGCATCTTCGCGGGCGACGACATCGAGCTGACCGCGTCCAACGGCAACATCACGGCCGGCGGCGCCTTCCTGAGGTCGACCGGCCTGGGCGCCAGCGACGATGCGCACATCCTCCTGCGTTCCGACACAGGCTCGGTCACCGCCACCAACACGCTCCAGACCCAAGGCGCCGGCACGCAGGCCGGCAACATCACCCTCCAGGCGGCGACGACCGCCAGCGCCGGCTCGGCCACGGCCACCCGTGACCTGATCGTGACCGGCGTCACCGCCAGCCTGACCACCGGTACGGCGGCGCGCGACATCTTCGTGACCGCCACGACCGGCGGCGCGACCGTGACCACCGCGGCCACGGCCGGCGACGACGTCGAGATCACCGCGACCACCGGCGCCGTCTCGGCCGGCGCCGCGACGCTGCGGTCCACCGGCGTCGGCGCGGCCGACGACGGCCACGTCCTGGCGCGCTCGACGGGCAGCACGGTCAGCGTCGGCTCGGCCCTCACCCAGGGAACCGGTGTGGCGGCGGGCGACGTCATCATCAGCGCCGCCACCACCGCGACCCTCGGCTCGGGCAGCTCGAGCCGAGACTTGACCGTCGCGGGCGTCACAGCCGGCCTGACCAGCGGCAACGCCGCGCGCGACCTCTTCGTCACCAGCACCACGGGCGACGCCACCGTCGTCACCAGCGCCACGGCCGGCGACGACCTTGAAATCACCGCGACCGTCGGCGACGTCGTGGCCGGCGCCGCGACGCTGCGATCGACCGGCGTCGGGGCCAGCAACGATGCTCACATCCTGCTGACCGCGAACAACGGCTCGATCGATTTCGGCACGGCGATCACCGAGGGCACGGGCGTTGCTCTGGGCAAGGTCTCCGCCGACGCGGCGGGCACGATCACCGGAACCGCCGCGCAGGCGTCGCTGGACGTCTCCATGACGGGGGCGGGCAGCATCGACCTGGGCTCCGCCACGGCCGGGCGCTTCATCACCGTGTCGTCCACGGGCGGCGGCGCGACCCTGGGCGCCGCGGAGATGACCGGAACCGGCGCGGGCCACAACCTGCTGGTCTCGGGCAGCGGCGACGCCATCCTGGGCGCGGGCGACTTTTCGAGCATCACCACGGCCAACACCTTCAGCCGGACGGGCGGCAACACGGGCACGGCGACGGTCCGGTCGACCACCGGCGACGCCAAGGTCTATCTCGACACCAGCGCCGCGATCGACACCCTGGAAGGCGAGGACGTCGACGTCACCATCAACACCGGACCGGCCTCGTTCGGCACGATCACGGCCAACACCAGCAACATCTATGTCGAAGCGCTGGACGGCGCCCTGACCGTCGGCGCGGCCACGGCGGCCAACGGCGACGTGGAACTGTACAGCGGCGGTGGCGACGACCTGACGATCCTCGGGGCGGTGCACGGCGCCGGTCTGGTCGACATCGAAAGCGATGGACTGCTGCACGTGACCTCGACCGGCTCCGTCAACAGCGACGACGAGGTGGTGCTGGGCGGCGACACGGTGACGATCGCGGGTTCGGTGCACGGCGACGGCCCGGTCCAGATCGGCGCCAACGGCTTGGTGGACGGAACGGCGGCCACCCTGATTTCCAGCGGCGACGACCTGACGATCCTCGGCGGTACGGTCGATGTCGGGACGCTGGAGGCCGACGGGATCATCGGGGTGGTGGCGAGCACCGGCGACGCCGACGTCCAGTCGGCCCATGCCGGCGTCGCGGTCACGGTCGCGGCGTTCACCGCCAATGTCTTCGTCGGCTCGGCCGAGGCGGACGACCAGGGCGTCGCCGTGCAGGCGGCGGGCAACGCCGTGGTCGACCTGGCCAAGGTCAACGGCGCCAACGGCGTCATCGTCGTGCAGGCCGACGGCGACGCGACGCTGCGCGCCGGCGAGGCGGCCCTCGGGATCCTGGTCGAGGCCACGGACACCGGTACGGCGACCTTCGGCGCCGACACCGCGGCGCTGATCACCAACGCCAACTACGCCTTGACCGGTCCCAGTTCGGGCTGCGGCTGCTCGCCGGCTCCGGACGGGCTGCAGGTCTATTCCGCGTTCGGCGACGCGGTGGTCAATGCGTACTCGGTCAGCAATCCGATCGTCCTGGTCGCCTCTGGAGAGTTCAACAACGCGACCGTCACCCTGCAGACCGGCGACCTGAAGATCGACGAACTGGCGGGCTACAACATCACGCTCGATGCGCAGGCGGGCACGTTGGAGACCAGCGCGGCCTTCAGCGGCGGGGGCGACTACACGGTCACCGCCCAGGACTTCCTGGGCGACGTGCTGACTCCCACCCTCACCACCGGCCTCATCCACGACGTCACCATCACCGACACCCTGGGCGACCTGAACCTGGGGAGCGCCGCCATCCACGCCGACCGCCGGCTGACCATCGTCGCCCAGGACGGCGCGGTGACTGGCGCGGCGCAACTCTCGGCGGGAGCTGGTTTGGTCAACGGCCGAGTCGACGTGACGGCCGACGCCATCGCCGTCGATACGGCGTCGAGCAACGGCTCGGTGTTCCTGGACGGTGGAACCGGCCTGGTGGACGTGGCCACCAGCGTCAGCGTCGACGGGAACTACAGCCTGTCGGGCGGCGATTTCTCGGACAACGCCCTGGCGCCGGTCGGCCTCCAGACCGGATCCTGGTTCATCACCGACCGGGCCGCCGGCTTCGACTTCAGCGGCAAGACCCTGCACTACGGCGGCACCATCGTCCTCGACGTGCAGGGCGTCGTCAACGGCGGCGACATGACCGTGGACGCGGGCAATATCCTTGTCACGGCCCAGAGCGGGCATCTGGGCAAGCTCACCGCCGTGAGTTTCGCCGGGGTGGACAGCAGCGTCGGGGGCATCGACGTGGATTCCATGGCCGCGTTGTCGGTCCAGGTCCGGACCCTGAACGGCGGCACGGCCCGCCTGGGCGCGGCGGACCTGACCGGTACGGGCGCCAACACCCTTGTGGTCGACGCCCTGGCGGGCGGCGGCGCCATCCTGGGAGCCGCGACGCCGGGCGCGATCACGGCGGCCAACCTCGTCACCTCCGCCGGCACGTCCACGACGGTCACCGTCGGCAGCGCGACGGGCGGCGCCGACATCAACCTGGATCACACGACGAACGCCAAGCTGACCACGGTCGAGGCGTCGAACGCTGTGAACATCAAGGTCGTCAACGGCCCGCTGGCGATCGGCGCCGTCACCTCGACCAACGGCGCGGTCACCATCAACGGTCCAACCGGCCTCCTGACCGTGGACCAACTGACCGCGCGCTCGACCTCGCGGATCAACGCGATCGGCGACATGCGGCTGGTCGCGGCCGACGCCGACGCCCAGCTGACCCTGCAGTCGCTGGCCGGCGGCGTGCGGCTCGGCGACGGGACGCCCGGCCGGGTTATCGATGTCGGCGGCGGGCTCACCCTGCAGGCCTTCACCGACATCGTTCAGGAGCAGGGCGCGCTGAAGGCCGATACGCTGACCGTGAGCGCGAGAAGCGGCGCCACGCTGCTGGGCGACAACCTGATCCCGAACCTGCTGTCGGTCACCGTCTCCAACGACGGCTTCGCCTATCATGGGACCAGCGCCTTCATCGTGCAGGGCGTGGTCGACGTCCAACACGGAACGGTGGACCTGCGGTCCGACGGGACGATCGGCCAGAACCTGGCCGGCGTCATCCTGGCCCAGAAGCTGACCGGCTCGTCGGTCGGCGCCGCCAACTTCCGCGCCGCCAACGAGATCGTCGAGCTGGGCGATTTCACCAATACCGGCGGCCTGTTCAAGCTGGTCGACAACCGCGCCCTGACCGTCAGCGGAACCGTGCTGAGCACGGGCACCCTGTCGATCGCCTCGCACGGCGGCATGACCATCGCCGGCACGGGCACGGTGCGGGCCAACGGCGCGGGCGACGCGGTGGTGCTGGCCTCGGACGGGGTGTTCACCAACGCCCGCGGGGCCGACGCGGTGACCGCCGCCAGCGCCGGCGGCCGGTGGCTGATCTACACCCAGGCGTTCGGCGATCCGCAGGGCTCGACGGCGGGCAACACGTTCAACGGCCTGTCCGGCAAGAGCTACTACGGGACGGCCTACGACTTCGCGGCCTCGGGCTTCACCGCGGGCGTCAACAACGGCAACCGCTTCGTCTACGCCTACCAGCCGACCATAACGGTGACGCCCGACAGCAAGATCGTGACCTATGACGGGGCGATCCCGTCGCTTTCGGCGACGGTCACCGGGCTGGTCAACGGCGACCTCTTCACCGACGCCTGGACCGGCGCGCTGGTGATCAACGGCGCGACCAGCAAGAACGTCGGGACCTACACCCTGACCGCCGTCACCAGCGGCCTGACCTCCGACCTCAACTACGCCTTCGCCGCCGGAACCCCCGGCTCGCTGCGCATCGATCCCAAGGCCCTGAGCGGCGTGCTGGCGGCCAACGACAAGACCTATGACGGCGCGACGACCGCCACCGGATCGGTCAGCCTGACCGGCGTGGTGACCGGCGACACCGTCACCGCGTCGGGGACCTACGCCTTCGCCGACAAGAACGCCGGGACCGGCAAGACGGTCACCGCCTCGGGCGTGACCCTGGCCGGCGCCGACGCGGGCAACTACACCCTGGCCTCGACCGCCACCGACACCGCCGACATCGCCAAGAAGGGCCTGACCGGCGCGCTGACCGCCAACAACAAGACCTATGACGGCACGACGACCGCCACCGGGTCGATCGGCCTGACGGGCGTGCTGGCCGGCGAGACGGTCACGGCCTCGGGCGCCTACGCCTTCGCCGACAGGAACGCCGGGACCGGCAAGACCGTGACGGCGTCCGGCGCCGTCCTGGCCGGCGCCGACGCGGGCAACTACAGCCTGACCGGCGTCAGCGCCGCCCTGGCCGACATCCTGCGACGGTCGGTGACGGTCGCCGCCGACAACGCGTTCAAGGCGTTCGGTCAGGTCGAGCCGACCTTCAGCTATCGCATCACGGTGGGCGACCTGGCCGCCGGCGACGCCTTCACCGGCGCCCTGGCGCGCGCCGCGGGCGAGAACCCCGGCGACTACGGGATCACCCGCGGGGCGCTGGCCCTGTCGGCGAACTACGACCTGAGCTTCACCGGCGCGGTGTTCACGATCCGGCCGGTGCCGTCGAACGACCAGGGCGGCTCGTCGTCGCTCAAGCACCTCAACGAGGGTCCGGACTTCACGCTGGACTGGGATCCCGAGCCCAACCTGACGACCGAGGGGCAGATGCCCCAGGGCGTCCAGTCGGGCGGCGCCCTGACGGTGGCGACGCTGCGCTAGACCGGTCCGCGCGCCCAGGACGGCCCCGGTGGATGGCGAAGGGGGGCCTGGTCGTTCTTCCGCGCGGCGGGACTGTCCTTCCCGCCGCAAGGGCGGGAGGGACGGATGGAAGTGCTAGGACGCGGGGCGCGTGACCCGCCTCTACCCCGGCGTCTGGCCGGCCTTCTCGCGTTCGACGCTGCAGGGGCCGCTGGTCTCCTTCTGGCCCGAGGCGCCGACCGTCTTCCAGGACCCCTGGCCGCGGGTCTGGTCGACGCGCAGCGTCAGGATCAGCGAGGCCGAGGTCATGATCCCTTCTAGCCGATCGCGATCGGCCGTGCAGCTGAAGACCTCGCACAGATTGGGCCCGTACTGCTTGTCGGCCGGCTTCCATTCCTGCAGCAGCCGGGGCGCGACGCGGAAGGTCCGCTCGGCCTGCGTCGTGCTGTCGATGCGGCAGCGCAAGATCCAGGCGTCGCCCGCCGAAGCCTCGGCAAGACCAGGGGTCAGCAACGCGATGAACAAACCGGCCAGGAGCATGGAGAACCTCCAATTCAACCCATAATGCGCCTCGGTCCCCTCTACGCCTCTTAGGTGAAGGCCTGAGATGAAGTGGATGTTTTAGCCGATGGCGCCCAAAGGCCCGCGGGTGTCTGCTGTTCCTATCGAAACAAACAGTTGGGGCTGTTTGGGGCGGGGGGAAGTCCCTTGGACGGAGGGGCGGAACGATCAAGAAAAACCCTCGTCTCGGTCCATAGGTTGGCGTTGAGGGGCATGGTTTCGCGAAGGCGACCGCGTGAGCGGGCCTGTCCCCTGTGTTGCCGACTGTCGTGCACGGCCATGGCCGGGCGCGACGCGTGTCCACAGGGAGGGGCGTGATGCTGCGTATTCTGATTGCCGACGACCACGACATGGTTCGCCGTGGCGTTCGAAACGTCATCGAGGACCATCCGGGCTGGATGGTCTGCGCCGAAGCTTCCGACGGCCAGCAGGCCCTGGAGCTGGCGCTGAAGGAAAAGCCCGACGTCGCCATCCTCGACGTGTCGCTGCCGATCCTGAACGGGGTCGCCCTGACCCGGCTCCTGCAGAAGGAATGCCCGAAGATCCGCGTCCTGCTGTTCACGATGCATGACGACGACGAGACCGTCAGCAGCGCGCTGGCGGCGGGGGCCCGGGGCTATGTGCTGAAGTCCGACACCGGGGCGAACCTGGAGGCGGCGATCTCGGCGCTGCACGTCAACCGGCTCTACTTCTCGTCCCCGGTCTCGGAGCTGCTGCTCTACGCCGCGCTCAACGAACGCAAGAAGTCGCGGTTGGAGAGCTTCACGACCCGCGAGCTCGAGGTCGCCCAACTGATCGCCGAGGGCAAGGTCAACAAGGAGATCGCGCGGCAGCTGACGATCAGCATCAAGACCGTGGAGAGCCATCGGGCGGCGGGCATGCGCAAGGCCGGCGTGCGGACCGCGGCGGCGTTCGTCCGCTTCGCGATAAAGCACAAAATGATCCAGGCCTAGGTCGTGAACGCCCTCGCCTCCGGGTTCGGCCTGATACCCCCCCTGCCGTGATCCCGAAACACTCCGACTGTTCGGAGGCGTATGGTGACCAAGCAGATTTTCAAGCAGCGAGGCCAGAACACGACCCGCGCGGTCGCGGCCAATGTCTTTTCGCTCTGTTTTCCGCTGTTCCTGGTCGACGCCGTGCGGCGGGCCCATCCCATGGCGCTGCAGCAGTTCCACCTGCTGCCCCCGGACAGCGCCGACCTGGCGCCGGGCCTTCTGGAGGACGATCCCTGCATCGTCATCGCCAGCGCCTGGATCGACCTGACCGACGGGCCCGTGGTGCTGCACCTGCCGCACACCCATGGGCGTCATTTCGACCTCACCCTGATCGACACCGCCGGCGAGCCGTTCGCCAGTCTCGGATCCCGCACCGACAACGACGGGGGCGTGGACGTCGCCGTGGTCCCGCCGCGCTGGAACGGCGAGACCCCGCACACCCACCTGGCCCGCCGGGCGCCCAGCGACGCCTGCTGGGCGGTCAGCCGCATCCACGCCCATTCGCCGCTCGACCGGCCCGAGACCCTGGCCATCGCCAGGCACCAGTGCCTGAGCTCGATAGGACGGCGGCCGGATCACCAGACCAGCCACATCACCAGCCTTGAGCCGCCGGCCGTCTCGAGCCTGCGGCAGGTGATCGAGCTGGGTCCCGCCGTGTTCTTCCATCGCCTGGACGCGGTGCTGGATCGAGCGCCGATCAGTTTCGAGCGGTCGATGCGGCCGCTGCTAGACCAGTTCCGCCGCGACCTGGACGGGCCGCCGCCGGCCGCCAACTGGTCGTCGGACATGGCCGAGGCGCTGGAGCTGGGGTTCGCGGACGGCCTGGCGGCGATCCGGGCGGCCACGGCCGCGATTTCCGAGACCCGGGGGGTCGGCTGGCACGCGGTGGCCGTGCCGCAACATGACGAGTCGGGGGCGTCTCTGGCCCAGGCGGGGCGAGCCTATTCCAGCCTCGGCGCGCCCGCGCGCGAGGAGCTGCTGACCCTGGTTTGCGAGCATGACGGCCATGGCCGGCCGTTGCGAGGCGACCGCTGCTCGCGCCTGCGTTTCCAGGCCGAAGCCCTGCCGCCGGTGCGCGGCTTCTGGCGGCTCTACACCCGGCCGACGGCCTCGGCGGACAAGCGCCACGGGATCGGCAACCGCAACGACCTGAGCCTCGACGACGACGGCGCGCTGGACCTGATCATCCACGACAAGCCGCCGGCCGGAGGCGACCTGGCCAACTGGCTGCCGGCGCCACGCGGCGAGATGTGCCTGGTCATGCGGCTCTACGGACCCCGGGGCGCGGCCCTGTCCGGCGCCTGGCGCATGCCCTCGATCGAGATCGTGGACCTGGACGCCGATGGCCCGGGGCCGCGTCCCTCATCGTCTGAAAAGCCAAACAGGAGGACTCCCTCGTGAGACCACTGCCCTTCGTCGCCTGCTGCGTCCTGAGCGTCGCGGCCGCGACCTTCCCATCCCTGGCGCCGTCCCTAGCTTCGGCCCAGACGGCGCCCCCGGCGACCGCTCCTCCGGCCACCGCCTCCGACACCGACCTGGTGGCGCCGATAGTCGAGCCCGAGGCCCGCCAGGCCCTGGAGCGGATGAGCGCCTATCTCGGCACGTTGAAGACCTTCGAGATTCGGACCCAGACCAGCCTGGACATCGTCACCGAGACCGGACAGCGCGTGCAGATCGACGGCACGGCCCACTACAAGGTGCGCAAGCCCGACGGCTTCGTCATCGAGGTCGTCACCGACCTGAAGAAGCGGACCTTCTTCTACGACGGCAAGACCTTCACGGTGTTCTCGCCGCAGCATGAATTCTACTCCACGGTCGCGGCGCCGCCGACCACCCTGAAGATGCTGGACCTGCTGTGGGACGAGTACGGCCTGGCCCTGCCGCTCGAAGACCTGTTCCGCTGGAACGAACTCAAGAGCCGGCGGTCGGAAGACCTCACGGGGGCCTTCCTGGTGGGGCCCGCCACGATCGACGGCGTGCTCACCAATCAGTACGCCTTCCGCCAGGGCGAGGTGGACTGGTCGGTGTGGATCGAGCAGGGCGAGCGCCCGCTGCCGCGCAAGCTGATGATCGTCGACCGATCCCAGACCGAACAGCCCGCCTATGTCGCGCGGCTGGCCTGGACCCTGAACCCGACCTTCCCGGCCGACACCTTCACCTATCGCGCCGGCCCCAAGGCCAAGTCCATCCGAATGAGTACGCTCGAACCGACCGGGAGCACGCCATGAAAGTCCGCATCCTCCATGTGATCGCCATATCGGCCGGGGTCTTCGCGTCGATGGCCCTCTATGTCGCCGAGGCCACCGCCGGTCGAGGCGGCGGCGGAGGACGCGGCGGCGGGGCCCGCGGCGGCGGCATGAGCAGCATGAGCCGGGGCGGAGGCGGCGGCTTCAGCAGCAGCCGCGGCTCTTCGATGGGCGGCAGTCGCTCCAGCTATAACCGCGGCTCGTCCAGCTTCAGCCGGCCGTCGACCCAGCCCAGCAGGCCCTCCACGGGCGGCGGCGGTTTCGGCGGCGGTTCCGCCTCGCGTCCGAGCACCGGGGCGGGCGCGGGGGGCGGCTTCGGCGGCGGCGCTTCCGCCGGCACGCGTCCCAGCACCGGAGCCGGCGCGGGCGGCGGCCTTGGCGGGGGAGCCGCCGGCTCGCGACCCAGCGCCGGCACGGGCGCCACCGGGGGCGGCCGGGACACGGCCAGCACCAGGCCCTCCGGCGGCAATCGCGGAGATGGGGGGAACCGCGGCGATGGAAACCGGGGGGACGGCAATCGTGGAGACGGCAATCGCGGCGATGGAAACCGCGGGGACGGCGACCGCAACACCAACATCAACAACAACACCAACATCAACATCGACGACGGTTGGGGCGGCTGGGACGACCACTTCCACCACCCGATCGCGGCCGGCATGGTCATCGGCGCCACCGCCGCCGTGACCGCGGCGGCCCTGAGCCCCTACTATTACGGGGCGGCCTATTACTCGCTGCCGATGGGATGCGGGGGCTATCCGTACTACGGCGCCTCCTACTATCGCTGCGACGGCTACTATCTGGAGCCGCGCTACGAGGGCGACACGATCGTCTACATCACCGTGCCCGATCCCGCTTCGGCGGAGGCGAAGAAGGGTGGGACCTCCACGGCGCCGGTCCCCTCGACGGCTCCGGTTCCCAGCACGCCGCCGGCCGCGCCCGTCCCCACGACGCCGCCTCAGCCCTAGGGGGCTTGAGGCGCTAGTTCCCCGCTCATACCGGCGAAGGCCGGCATGAGCGGAGAATGGGGTCTAGTGGTTTGGCGCGGCCGCCGGCGGCGATTTCAGGGCGTTGGCCAGCGAGAACTGGCCCAGGGACGCCGTCGGGATGGTCAGGATCAGCTGCAGTCCGATCAGCCAGGTGACGATCGACACGGCGGCGAGGGTGAAACGCACGGAGGTCTGGCGGAACACCTGTCCGATGCCGCCGAAGAACATGGCCGTGGCCAGGACGACGCCCGCGCGGTTGTAGGCGTAGGAGGTGCGGCTGGCCGCTTCGCCCAGGGCGAACTGCGTCTCCGCCTCCCTCTCGGCCCTATCGGCCTCGGCGAAGCCGGGGGGCTGGTAGCCGGCCATGGCGAACGGGGTCGGGGGCGCCTTGGGGTTGTCCAGCGGACGGGTGGCCAGCCAGGCCTCGAACTGGTGGTGGAAGTTCGCCGGCATGCGGGTGCGGTAGAACTGCGCCAGCGCCTCGTTGCCGCGGCTCTTGGCCTCGATCCAGTCGCTGAACAGGTCGATCTGCACGGCGCGGACCATGTCGCCCTCGAACCTGGCCCGCGAGGCCGCGCCGCGCTCGAAGTTCGCGCGGCCGAAATGGACGGTCTGCATGCCGTTCCACATCGCGCCCTGATGGCTGGCCCATGAGGCCATCAGGCCGGCGACGGACAGCACCACGGCGGTCACCGTCTCGATCAGGCTGGCCCTGGCCGAAGCGGTGGCCGCGATATCGGCGGCGCTGTCATAGGAGTCGGTCTTGCGGACCATTCTCTCTCCGGGTCCCGATCAAAGAACGGCCCCGCACGAATGCGGGGCCAGTCAGGAAGGCCTGAAAAACCTTCTAGTCCGCCGTCAGGGGGGAGGAGGGCGGACGATCCAAACTCGCGCCTGGCGAGGGCCGAGACGATCCGTGATTACCCTGACGTCGGGAGCGGAGGCGCCGGGGTCGGCCGTTCCGGGACGCCGACGACGAGAGACGGGAGCCGACCGGCAGGGCGACGACCACGACCGTGCCCTGACCGGGGCAGGAAACCTCGACCCGTCCCTTCAGCTGGGCCGCCCGGGTGCGCATGCCCGCGATGCCGACCCCGGACTCCAGGTTGGCCGGCTCGCCGCGCATCAGGGCCGCCACGCCCTTGCCGTCGTCGCTGACCCGCACGGTCAGGACGCCGCCCTCGCTGACCAGCTCGACGTCGGCATGCTGGGCGTCGGCGTGCCGGTAGACGTTGGAGAGCGCCTCCTGAACGATGCGGTACGCGGCGTGCTGCACGTCCTGCGGGGCCGAGTCGACCGGGCCCCGGGTCAGGAAGCTGGCGGTCAGGCCGGTGCGCGCGCCGAAGCCGTCGACGAAGCCGCGGACCGCGCGCGCCAGCCCGTTCTGCTCCAGCCCGGCTGGCTTGATCAGGTAGGACAGGACGCGGATCTCCTTGACCACCTCGCCGACCGATATCGACATGTCGTCGAGCACCGCATTGGCCTTGTCGCCGCACACCAGCGGCCGCAGCCGTCCGAGCGACAGGTTGAGCGCCGCCAGGTGCTGGCAGGTGGAGTCGTGCAGCTCCATGGCGATGCGCACGCGTTCCTCTTCCTGGGCCGCCAGCAGGTCGCGGGCCCGGGTCGCCGAGGGACGTCCCTTGGCCGGAAGGGGCAGATCGTCGTGCACCGCCACGAACACCGGCCGGGGGCTGAAGGGCAGGGGCGTGATCCGCACGTGGCGACGGCGCGGCGGTTCGCTGTCCGCCACCGTGTAGCGATGGGTGAACGAGGCGCTCTTTCCGGCCAGCAGGTCCTGGACGCCCTGGCGAAACGCCGGCCGCGCCAGGATGGGACTGATCCGTGTGCAGAAGTCCAGGTAGGGCTCGCTCAGTCCGGCCCGACGAGAAGCGCCCGTGCGCCGCGCGGCCGCTCTCCAGGCGGGATTGACGGCGATCAGCACGCCGGCCTCGTTGAGCAGGGCGGTTTCCTGCACCAGCGCCTTGGAGACGGTGGCCAGCAGCCGGGTGGCGGCGCGGCTGGCGGGCTTCAGCACGGAAACCTCGACGGGCCGCGCATCCGACGTCGCCAGGGCCGACCTTGCGCGGCGCAGGATCGCCGTCACCGACGAGGCGAGGCCGTTGAGGGAGGCGGACGGCGCGAAACCGTCGCGACCGCTGAAGATCGGCCCAGGCCATAGAGGCATGGGCAGGGTCTGGTCGAGCCGTTGGGACATCTCGAACGTCCTTCTGTTGGCGTCTACCGACAGATAAGCAAACTGGGGCCACGCCGACGCGCGGCCCCTTACGCCACAAGCGTTACGGCGCGCTCCCCGCGAACTGTCCCGCATCGTTGATCGGCGCCCGGGCCTTCAGCTCGTTGAGGCCGCGAATGCTCAGCTCGGCCCATCGCTCGACCAGTCGCCGGAAGTCCGAGCGGTTGGTAGCGCGGTTGCGCTGGCCGATCGTGTTGTCGCCCGCCAGGCGCCGGTCGACCGCGCGGCCCAGCAGGGCGCCGGTCTGCGAGTCCCGCACCTCGATGAAGTAGGTCGCCTCGCCGGCGTCGTTGGCGAAGGTGTAGGTGCGGCCGGGCTCCATGGTGTCCGGCGCCGAGACGCGGACGTTGAGCACGCCCGTCCGCAGCCAGAGCACGTCGGGGCCCGCCTCGGTGACCACCTGGTAGCCGCCCTTGTTGAACTCCTCGACGAAGATCTCGCTCGCGGCGGCGACACCCTTGGTCACGGCCTTCTGGAGATCCTTTTCGGAGATGTCCCGCGAGATGCCGATGCCCTGGCTGTTGTAGTCGCGACGCCAGTTCTTTTCGAAGGACACCTCGGTGGGGTCGAGCTTGACCTTCGTATAGCCGGTGAACGTCGCGCCTGGCGCGAGATAGACTAGGTCGAAGCGCTTGGTCTTGATCTGGAGCAGGCCGTCCCAGGTGGTGGGCGGCTTGGCGGCCAGGGCGGGTGTCGCCGTGGCGACGGCGAACGCCAGAAGCGCCGCCGGAAGAAGCTGTCGACGATCCATTTTTTCGGCCTCGGTCTGCTGAGCCAAGCATCGCCATGCCGGCGAGGACCACCATCGGGGAAAACCCTTGGACCGGCGTCGCACACCCCGAGGTAGGGGCGTCAGGAGCCGATCGCTCAGAAAGCGTATCGGACGCGCATGGCCGCCACATCCAGCGATTGCCCGATCTGCACGCCGGCCGGCGGCGTCAGGGGGGCGGGGCCGAAGGGTTCGGGATCGACGGGGCCGGCGGGGTTCAGACGATCCACCCGCACGTGCATGGCGTTCAGCATCACGCGAATCCGGTCGGAGGGATACCAGTTCAGCGCCAGGCTGAGGATGGCCTGGTCGCCGCCCCGGACCCCGCCGATCGGGGTCGGCGCGCCGGCCTGGCCCTCGTGCGAGTTGGCGTCCATGCGGCTGTAGCGGAAGGCCAGCTCCCAGGCGCCCCAGCCGCCGGCCCGCAAGGGGTGCTTGGTCCTGGGCCGTCCGAACACGGCGCGGGTCTGGTCGAAGCGACGCGCCTCGCCGGTCAGCATCCAGCTGCCTTCCACATAGAAGCCGAAGAACCGCGGGTCGCGCGGGGTCTCGCCGGACGCGCGCTCCACCGCGAAATGGAAGGCTTCGGCCTGCAGGTAGAGATTGCGGCGTCGGGCCGCGAACTCCAGGCCCAGCACCCTGGCGCGGTGGGCGACGATGTCGCCGGTGTCGAGCAGCGGCGTGTCGTCGACCCGCACTTCGGGCGTGGCCATCAGGCGGACGCCGAACCCCCGGATCCGGTCGTCCTGGGCCTTGCCGGGCGACAGCACATAGATCAGCGATCCGCCCACGTGCACGCTGGAGTCCGCTTTCGGATAGAAGGCCCGCGACGTCCGGACGATGATCGCGGACCGGGGCGAGGTCTCGTCGTCCTCGTGCAACACGGGCCCCGTCAGGCTGACGGCGGTCATCCAGTTCCGGGTCGCGCGCCGCACGGTGATCCCCAGCCGGCCGTCGCCGCCGCCCAGGCCTCGCGCCAGGTTGGCCGCCGTCGCCCGTTCCAGGAACGGATTGGCGTCGGTGCTGGTGGCGTCCTCCATGTTGGCCAGCTGTGGATAGGCGCCGACGATCAGCACCCAGGGCGCGAAGCGGCTGTAGCGGGCCCAGACCTCGGCGATGCGGGCCTCGCCCTGCTCGTCGCGCCCGCCGATGTCGAACATCGCCCGATAGGACAGGTTCTCGCCCCACTGTCCCTCGCCGCCCAGGCGGGCCTTGCGCAGGTAGGAGCCGTCGGTCAGGGCCTGGGCGTCCAGGGTGTCGCCGCTGCCGATCGCGCCGCGCCGGAAGTCGGTCTCCGGCGGGCCGGCGGGCTCCTGGGTATAGTCGGCGCCGTCGAACTGGATGTAGCCCCGGAAGGTCCACGGCCCCAGGCTGAAGTCCTGGTCCAGCACCGAGAGCAGCTTCAGGGGAACGTACAGCAGACCGCTGGGCGCTTCCGCCTGGGCCTCCGCCGGGGGCGCTTTCGGCTGTTGCCCGGCGGCGGCCGGGCTCGCCTGCGGGGCCGGCTCGCTCGGCGTCTCGCCCGGCGTCTCGGCCGAGACGAGCGCCGCCGCGACGAGCAGGGCCAGGGTCAGACCCGGTCTCCGGCGGCGCGCAGGGGGCGGGCCGCCGTGCGGGCGGCGGCGAGGGTTCGGGCGTGGGACATGGGGAACCTCCGGGTTTGCCGCCACCGTCGGGTGGGCCGCGGGCCACGGCCATCCGGCGTATTCCCGAGCCGCCGGGGCGTGGACGCCCGAGCCGCCTCGGTCCCGACGCGACACGGCTCGGGGGCGGCGGACGTCCGGGCAATCCACCTGCGGTCGTATCAGGCGCCCACCTGATACTTTCTCCGGCGGGTCGGCTCCTAACCTGACCAGGAGACGCGCGGCATAGGCGCGCCGGTCACCGGGTCCAGGACGAGAGGGGCGACACGATGAGAACTCCGTACGCGCGGCTGCTGCCGCATCTACTTTTGGCGACCGCGATCACGAGCGTCGCTGGGGCGGCGCAAGCGCAAGACGCGCCGAAGTTCGAGGTCTACGGCTTCGCGCAGGTCGACTTCACTCAGGACTTCATGCGGGTCGACCCGGACTGGGACGACGCTCTGAGGCCCTCGAAGATTCCGACGACCGAAGACACCTTCGGCGACAACGGCCAGACCTCGATCAGCGTCAAGCAGAGCCGGTTCGGCGTGAAGGCGCAGCAGGACATCGCCGGCAAGCCTCTGTTCGTGAAGTTCGAGTTCGACCTGTTCGGGGTCGGCGGCGACGCGGGCCAGACAACCTTCCGCCTTCGCCACGCCTATGGCCAGTGGGGCCCGGTGCTGGCCGGCCAGACCAACAGCGTGTTCATGGACGGCGACATCTTCCCCAACACGATCGAATACTGGGGACCGACGGGCATGGTGTTCGTGCGCACCCCGCAGATCCGCTACACCTTCGCCTCGGGCCAGAGCCAGTTCGCGATCGCGGTCGAAAAGCCCGGCAACGACATCGACGCGGGCAACGTCCGCATCGTCGATCCGACGTTGGGCTCCAACATCCAGGGCGACGAGGAACTGCCCGACCTGACCGGGCACTACCGCTATGCCGGAGACTGGGGGCACGTCCAGCTGGCGGGCATACTGCGCCGCGTCGGCTACGAAACCAAAGGCGCGCCCGACAACGAGCCTTCGTCCCACAAGATGGGCTGGGGCCTGAACCTGACGTCCAACATCAAGGCCGGTCAGAAGGACGTCGTCCATCTGGGCGTGGTCTACGGCGAAGGCATCGCCAGCTACATGAACGACGGCGGCACCGACATGGGGCCCAAGGCCAAGCCCGGGGTCTCGCAGCCGATCGTCGGCGCCCCGCCCGTGCCGCCCGGCTCGCTGTATGGCGACGTGCTGCCGCTGCTGGGCCTGACCGCCTATTACGACCACTACTGGAACGACCAGTGGAGCAGCTCCGTCGGCTGGAGCATGACCAAGGTCGACAACACCAACTTCCAGTCGGCGGACGCCTACCAGACGGGGCAGTACGCCTCGGCCAACGTCCTCTACACGCCCGATCCGCGGATCCTGGTCGGCGCCGAGCTGCTGTGGGGCGAGCGCGAGGACTTCAACGACAACAAGGGCGACGATCTGCGGATCCAGGTGTCCTTCAAGTACAGCTTCTCAAGCAACGATTTCAAATAGTCAGCGACTGGAGGGCAATCCGATGTTGCATCAAAACGCCTCGCGTCGGGACCTCGCCAGAGGTCTCGCGGCCCTGGGTCTCGGCCTCGCCGGGGGCGCCGGACTGGCCGCCGCGCCGGCCTTCGCCCAGCCCAGCGGCGCCGCCGCGGCGGACGCCGCGGTCAAAGCCGCCTACGAGAAGTTCAAGGGTCTGAACGAAGGCAAGAACGCCGACTACATCCCCGCCCTGGCCAAGGTGCCGTCGAACTATTTCGGCATCGCCCTGGCTACCCCGCAGGGGGCCCTGTCGACCGCCGGCGACATCACGCCGACCTTCTCGATCCAGTCGATCTCCAAGGTCTTCACCCTGGCCCTGGTGTTCCAGGAGTCGGGCGAGCAGTTGATCGAAGACAGCATCGGCGTGGACGCCACGGGCCAGGTGTTCAACTCGATCGTCGCGGTGGAGCAATATCGCGGCAAGGAGATGAACCCGCTGGTCAATCCCGGCGCCATCGCCACCACCGGCCTGGTCAAGGGCTCGCCCGAGGAGGTGTGGCGCAAGATCCTGGCGCTGCATTCCGACTTCGCCGGCCGCCAGCTGTCGGTCGACCAGGAGGTCTACAAGTCCGAGGCCGACACCAACCAGCGCAACCGCGCCATCGGCGCCCTGATGTGGGCCTACGAACGGTTCAAGAGCGACCCGGCCGTGGCCACCGACATCTACACGCGCCAGTGCGCCATCGCGGTCAACGCCAAGGACCTGGGCAACATGGCCGCCACCCTGGCCAACGGCGGCAAGAACCCGATCACCAAGAAGCAGGTGATCGATCCCAAGCACGTGGCGCGACTGCTGGCCGTGATGGCCACCGCCGGCCTCTACGACGACAGCGGCAAGTGGCTGTTCCACGCCGGCCTGCCGGCCAAGAGCGGGGTGGGCGGCGGACTGATCGCGGTGTCGCCGGGCAAGTTCGGGATCGGGACCTTCGCCCCGCCGCTCGACGCCGCCGGCAACAGCGTTCGGGGCCAGCGGGCGATCATCGACATCTCCGAAGCCCTGGGCGGCAATCCCTACGACGTAAAGCCGACCTGATCGGTCCGAGGAGTTTTCATGCGACGCGTAACGGATCGACGTCGGGCCAAGCCCGGCGCGGCGTTTCCCCTCGCCTGCGCCGCCGCCGGGTTGATCCTGGCGGCCGGCGCGGGAACGCCGGCCCTGGCTCAGGACGCTGTCTCCACCGCGCCGACACCGCCCCAGGCGGCCAGCGCCGAGACCCTGGCCGCCATGCAGCGCGAGCTCCAGGCCCTCAAGGCCGAGGGCGAGGCGGCCAAGGCGGCCGAGGCGGAACGGACCCGGCGCATCGACGCCCTCGCGGCCCAGCTGTCCTGGGCCGCCGGCGAGGCGCCGCCGGCGCCCGCGGTCCCGCCGCCGGTGGAGATCCAGCGGCTCCAGAACGTCGAGGCCCCCGCGCCGCCGCAGCGCTGGGGCGGCTTCGAGACGGGCAAGGGCCTGGTCCTGATGCGCTCCGACATGGGGGAGGTGGACCTCGGCCTGGTCAGCTACCTCCGCTACCTCAATCAGCACGGGCTGGATAAGGCCTACGTGGACTCGTTCGGGCGGGCCAAGACCATCACGCCACGCGAGGACTTCCAGCTCGCCAAGGTGCAGATCACCGTCCGCGGCTGGCTGTTCGATCCGAGGTTCGGCTACAACGCCTATGCCTGGACCTCGCAGACCGCCCAGGGCCAGGGGGCCCAGGTGGTGCTGGCCGGCAACCTGAACTGGACCTTCAGCGAGGCCCTGCGGGTCTATCTCGGCATCCAGTCGGTGCCGTCGACGCGCTCGACCAACCGGACCTTCCCGTACTGGCTGCGCAACGACAACCGGCCGATCGCCGACGAGTTCTTCCGGGGGTCGTACACCCAGGGCATCTGGGCCGACGGCAAGCTCGCCAAGGGTCTCGAATACCGGGTGATGATCGCCAACAACCTGAGCGCGCTCGGCGTCAACGCCGGCCAGCTCGACGCCAAGCCCAACACCTGGTCGGGGGCCCTGACCTGGATGCCGAGCACCGGCGAGTTCGGCCCGATCAACGGCTTCGGCGACTTCGAGAAGCACGACAGGGTCGCGACCCTGTTCAGCGCCCACTACACGCGCAGCACCGAGACGCCGCAGTCGCAGCCGAACACGGAGTCGATCGAGAACACCCAGCTGCGGCTCTCCGACGGCACCCTGCTGTTCGCGGTGGACGCCTTCAACACGCCGGGCCGGATCACCGAGGCGCGCTACCAGATGCTGGCCCTGAACGCTGGGGTGAAATATGGCGGGTACGCGCTTGAGCTCGAGTACTACACGCGCTGGCTCGACAATTTCAAAGTCAGCGGGATCGTCCCGGTCACCGACCTCAAGGACACCGGCTTCCAGCTCCAGGCCTCGGCCATGCTGATCCCCAAGACCCTGCAGGTCTACCTCTCCGGCTCGAAGATCTTCGGCGAGTACGGCGATCCCTACGACATCGCCGCCGGCGTCAACTACTTCCCGTTCAAGCGCCGGGACATGCGGATCAACGTGATGGGCCTCTACACCGATCGCTCGCCGGTCGGCTACACGGCCTATCCCGTCCCGGTCGGCGGCAACGGGTTCACCTTCGTCTCGGATTTCTCCCTCGCCTTCTAGAGCAGGATGTCGCCGATGCCCCGCCGATCGCTCGCCGCCCTGGGTTTCGTGCTGGCGCTCGGCGCCGGATCCGCCTCGGCGCAGACTCCGAAGGGCTGCCAGTTCAGCGACAGCCACTTCCACCTGACCAACTACATCCAGGAAGGTCCGTCGGCCGGCGAGGTTCTGAAGCTGATGGGCGACCGGGTGTGCCGCACCACCCTGTTCGGCATCCCCCTGCAGCAGGAGTGGTCGTACCGCGAGAGCGGCGACGTGGCGCCGACCTACTATCTCGAGGCCGACGCGCCGCTCTACTACTACTCGTTCACCGACGCGGCGATCGCCCTGGAATATCGCGCGCTGACGCCGGCCCAGCAGAAGCGGGTCGATCCGATGATCACCGGCTTCAACCCGGCCGACATGTACGCCGCCGACCATGTGAAGCGGGTGCTGACCCTGTTCCCCGGGGTGTTCACCGGCATCGGCGAGTTCTCGGTGCACAAGGAGTTCGTCTCGCCCAAGATCGCCGGCGGCGGGGCCAGCCTGACCGACCCGTCGCTGGACCGCCTGCTCGACTTCGCCGGCCAGGTCGGGCTGGTGGTCGTGCTGCACAACGACATGGTCCGGCCCTTCACCAAGGACGCCAAGGTCCGCGGATATTTCGACCAGCTGACGGCGCTCTACGCGCGGCATCCCGACACCACGATCATCTGGGCCCACGCCGGCATGGGGCGGATCATCCAGCCGGTGAAGTCCGAGGCCGCCTATCTGGAAGAGATCCTCGGCAACCCGGCCATGAAGAACGTGATGTTCGACCTGTCGTGGGACGAGGTCGCCAAGTACCTGGTGGCGTCCGACGAGGCGTCGACCCAGGCGGCCGCCCTGATCAACAAATACCCGGACCGTTTCCTGTTCGGCAGCGACGTGGTCGCGCCCCGTTCGCCCGGGCAGTATTTCGCCGTCTACGAGACCTACAAGCCGCTCTGGGCCAAGCTGACGCCCGAGACGCGCGAGAAAGTCCTCAAGGGCAATTACCAGCGTCTTTTCGACGCCGCCCGGGTCAAGGTGAGGGCTTGGGAAAAGGCCAACGTCCGGTGATAGTAGTCCATCGGCCGCGCTTCGGGTGTGGCTATGTCTAGGCTCAGGTCTACACCTGATATGTCTTGCCGCTCCCAGGACCAAACTCCTCCCTGAGTTTGACAGAAAACTGGGAGATCCATCATGGGGCGTTATCTATCGGGCGTCGCGGCCGTCGTCGCGATCGCCGGCGGGCTGGCCCTGGGCGGCTGCGCCACCGAGTCCTACGTCAACGAGCAGGTGGGGGCCGTGAGCGCGCGCGTCGACGCCCTCGACTCCAAGGTCACGGCGTTGTCGAGCCACGTCGACGAGGTGGACAAGACCGCCCAGGCGGCGGGTCAGAAGGCGGACTCCGCCTACACCCTGGCCGAAGGACACCTGGTCCGCACGGTGGTCAGCGAAAGCGACACGATCACCTTCGAGACCGCCAAGTGGGACCTCTCCGACGAAGCCAAGGCGACCCTCACCGCCTTCGCCGACAAGTTGAAGGCCGACAACAAGCGGGTCTTCATCGAGATCGTCGGCGGCGCCGACGCGCGCGGCGACGTCGACAAGAACCGCATCCTCGGCGAAAAGCGCGCCCTGGAAACCCGGCGGTTCCTGTCGAGCCAGGGCATTCCGCTGCACAACATGTCGACGGTCTCCTGGGGCGAGGAGCACGCGACCGGCACGTCGGACGAGGAACTGGCGGCCGCCCGCAAGGTGACCCTGCGCGTCCTGAACTGACGGCGGACGGCGCGCGGGTCCTCCGCGCGCCGTCTCGGGTCTCGCGCGCCCGGCCCTCAGGTCCGCACCGGATATCGAGGCGCGGATGTTCCGGGAAGCCTTGTCCTCCATCGAATCCCCTGGAGGACGAGTATGCGTAGGTTCGAGTTCATGGCCGCGCTCGCGGCGGCCGGCTTTGTTTGCCTGGGCGCGGGCGCCGCCGCCGCGCAGGACGGCCCCTGGAACGGCTTCTATGTCGGCGGCAACATCGGCGCGTCCTGGGGCGACACCACCCTGAGCATGAAGGCGGCGTCCGGCTCCGGCGGAACGGTCATCCCCCCGGGCGACCTTGGCCTGATCAACGCTCCCATCTCGGAAGACGACGACAACGAGTTGGGTTTCACCGGCGGGTTCCAGACCGGCTACAACTACTGGGCGGGCGGCTGGATGCTGGGGCTGGAAACCGACATCAGCTATTTCAACCTCGGCGAGGACCGCAAGAAGACATACCGCTCGGGGCTGGCGATCGCTCCGCCCGTCGACTTCACGATCGAGCAGAAGATGAAGACCGACTGGATCTGGACCCTGCGTCCCCGGATCGGCTTCGCGACCGACACCTGGCTGTTCTACGCCACGGGCGGGGTGGCCGCCTCCGACATCAAGCTGACGACCAAGTACTCCGACACCCGCGCCACGCCGATCACGGGCAACAACGAGGAGTCCGACGTCAAGTTCGGCTGGATCGCGGGCCTGGGCGGCGCCTACGCCCTGAGCGACTACACCTCGGTGCGCGGGGAATGGCTGTACACCGACTTCGGCACGATCAAGTCGCAGGGGACGGTCGGCAGCGGCTACGCCACCCTCAGCTCCGAGGCCGACGCCCGGGGCAACCTCTTCCGGATCGGCTTCGACTACACGTTCTGACGCTCGCCATCCGGGCGATCCGGGTCTCTGCTGAATCCCTTTTTAGGCGACGGCGTCCGATCGGTTGACGATGGGGGCGCCGTCTGCCCTTTTGGCGCGATTAACCGTTGAGCGTCGGTATGTCTGAGTCTGTTGTCGAGCTTCCGTCCAGGCGTCGATTCGTCGTCGCCGCGCCAGCGCCGTTTTCGGTCTAGCGGGAAGCCGGGGGGCGGACATGGCGCAAGCGAGCGCGGCGCGCGCGACAGGGTGGGGATGGACGACGGGGGCGCCGCTGGGCCTGCTGGCCCTGACCCATTTCCTGATGCAGGCCGACCGCAACCTGCCGGCCCTGATCCTGCCTCTGCTCAAGCGGCAGTTCCTGCTCAGCGACACCGCCCTTGGCCTGCTGCAGGGGCCCGCCTTCGTGCTGTTCTTCGTGGCCTCGACCCTGACCCTCGGCCAGTTGGTCGACCGGGCGCCGCAACTGAAGGTGCTGGCCGGCAGCCTGCTGCTGTGGACCCTGGCCGGCGTCGGTTTCGGCCTGGCCCGGACCTGGGAGCAACTGGTCCTGTGCCGGCTGATGCTGGGTCTCTGCCAGGCTCTGGTCCAGCCCGCCGCCCTGTCGCTGATCGTGGCGCTGACCCCCGCCCGGGATGTCGGCCGCTCGATCTCGGTGTTCACCACCGGCTCGGCCCTGGGGCGCAGCGGGGCGATGCTGCTGGGCGGCGCGCTGCTGGCCTGGAGCGCCTCGCCGCTGGTGCGGTCGGTGTTCCCCGGGCTGGAGGCCTGGCGCGTGCTGTTCTTCCTCAGCGTCCTGCCCAACCTGCTGGCCGCTGCGGGGCTGCTGGCCGTCGACGGCCGCAAGCCGGGCCCGGCGACGGACCAGGCCCCGGTCCGGCGGCCCTCCATGCTGTCGGCCCTGGAGCAGATGCGGGCCCGGCCGGCGACGTTCGGCGCGCACCTGCTGGCGGCCGGCTGCGTCATCGTGCTGATCCAGGCGGCCAGCGCCTGGCTGCCCACCCTGCTGCAGCGCGAGCTGGCCGTGTCGCCGGCCCAGAGCGGCCTGATCAGCGGCCTGATCGTCCTGATCGGCGCGCCCCTGGGCCACTTGAGCGGCGGGGCCCTGACCGACCTCTGCCGCCGCGCCGGACGTCCGCCCGCCCTGGTGATCGTCGCGGCCCTGGCGCTGTGCGTGGTCGGCGCGGGCCTGCTGTGCCTGGTCCCGACCCTGGCTTCGCTGAGCCTCGGCTTCTTCATGCTGACCGTGTTCGGCGGCGCGGCGGCGGTGGTGTTCCTGGCCATGTACCAGCCGATGCTGACCGCCGCCCACGGGGCCTCGAACGCCGTGTTCTTCGCGGCCACCACCCTGATCGGCGTCGGCCTGGGCCCGCCGGTCATCGGCGTGCTCAGCGACCGGGTGTTCGGACCCGGCCAACTGGGCAAGGCGCTGTTCTGCACCACCCTGGCGGCCGGTCTGGCTGCCTCGGTGCTAGCCTGGGGCGGCCGTCGGGCCTGGGTAAGCGCTGTCGACGCCGCCCAGGCGGGATCTTCGAAAGAAACGACGGGACTCGATGGCTGAGCAGTTCATGCAGTTCGCGTCCGAGCCCGACGGGGCCGGCCTGGAGGTCTATCGCGAGCTCTACGCCTCGGGCGCCGACGTGACGGGCCTGGACGGCGCGTTCTTCGCCGAGGTCACGGGCTGGCGCCTGGCCGGGATCCTGCTGTTCGACCGCCGCCTGGCCGGCGTGGCCCACGAGCGCTCGGCCGAACGCGTGCGCCGCGACCAGTTCGACCACTTCACGGTCCAGTCGGTCGTCGAGGGGAGGTTCGAGGTCGACAGCGGCGACGGCTTCGTCGCGGTGGCCCCCGGCCAGATCGCCCTGCTGGACATGACCCGCCCGATGCGGAACCGGGCGACCGCCACCCGGCTGATCACCGCCAGCGTCTCGCGCGAGGTGCTGCAGGCCTCGCTGGGCGCGACCGGGGGCCTGCACGGCCGGATCATCGACCAGGACAAGGCTTTGCTGCTGGCCGACTACATGAAGTCGCTGGCCGCCCGCGCGCCCGAGATCGGCGAGGCGGACCTGCCGGCCGTGTCGCGGGCCTTCATCGACCTGCTGACCGTGGCGGCCGGCAGCGTCGAGTTGAGCCGGGGCGCGGACCTGCGCCGGCTGGAGTTCGCCCGCCGGGAGTCGGTCAAGCGCTTCATAGAGGCCAATCTGGCGGCCGACCTGACGGCCGATGCGATCTGCGAGGCCACCGGCGTGTCGCGCGCCACCCTCTACCGCATCTTCCAGCCGGACGGCGGGATCGGCGGCGCGATCCAGGCCCGACGCCTGGTGCGGCTGCGCGCGGCGCTGGGCGATCCGGCCGACGAGCGCCCGCTGGCCGACATCGCCCAGGTCTGCGGCTTCAAGTCGGAGAGCCACATGGGCCGGCTGTTCCGCAAGGCGTTCGCGGCCAGCCCGGGCGAGTACCGCCGGCAGGTCCGCGCCGCCACCTCGGCCTCCGAGCGGGCCGAGCTGTCGCGGCGGCGCTGGGACGCGCTGATGGGCGAGATCACCTGAACGCCCTTGCGGCGACGCCGTTGGGCGGCATAGATGGTAGCGTTATCATTCGCCAAGGAATGAAACTGGGAGGACGCATGGGGATCGCGGGAATCGACGGCGTCGGGCGACGCCGGGGGCTTTGGGCGCGCTGGATCGCGCCGCTTGCCTTCGCCGTGGCGACGGCGGGCGCGGCCCAGGCCGCGACGCCGGTGAAGATGGCCCTGACCTTCGACGACCTGCCCAACCACAGCGCCCTGCCGCCGGGCGTCAGCCGCATCGACGTGGCGGGCCGGCTGCTGGCCGCCTTCCACGACGCGGGCACGGGGCCGGTCTACGGCTTCGTCAACGGCGTGGGCGAGGAGCGCGAGCCGGACTCGGTGGGCGTGCTGTCGCTGTGGCGCGCGGCGGGCCATCCGCTGGCCAACCACACCTGGTCGCACATCAATCTGAACGACAATCCGGTCGAGGTCTGGGAAGCCGATCTCGTGCGCAACGAGCCGCTGCTGCAAAAGCACATGGCCGGCGGGGACTGGCGTTGGCTGCGCTATCCGTTCCTGGCCGAGGGCGAGCATACCCCGGGCAAGCACGCCGAAGTCCGCAAGATGCTGAAGGCGCGAGGCTACAGGATCGCCAGCGTGACCATGAGCTTCGGCGACTACGCCTGGAACGAGCCCTACGCCCGCTGCATGGCCAAGGGCGACGCGGCGGCGGTGGCCGTGCTTGAGGCCAGCTACCTGAAGGCCGCCAAGGACAGCCTGGACTTCGAACGCGGCCTGTCGGCCACGCTGTACGGCCGCGACATCCCCTACGTGCTGCTGATGCACGCCGGCGCCTTCGACGCCCGGATGATGCCGCGGCTGCTGGCGATGTATCGCGAGAACGGCGTGACCTTCGTCGGCCTGGAGGAGGCCGAGCGCGACAAGTTCTATGCCGCCGACTTCAAGACCGAAGCGACCGACGTGCCGACCACGCTCGAGAACGCCATGAAGGCCAAGGGCCTGCCGCTCCCGCCGCAAGCCCCCGCCTGGGGCGGGGCCGACCTCGACAAGATGTGCCGATAACGGGGCTACGCGCCCGGTTCCTCCGACCAAGGTCGGGGTCCAGGTGAAACACAGACTCGCCCAGGATGGCCTTGGCGATCGAAACAGGAGTTGCTCATGACCCCCCTCATCCGCGACGCCGGGATCGATCGCCGCCGCCTGCTGGTCAGCGGCGCGGCGACCATCGGGACCTTGGCCGTCCCGATGGTCGCCTGCGCCGCCGACACCGCCTCCGAGACCGTGGAGATCCAGGTCGCCGAGGGGCGGCTGCGCGGCGTGAGGTCGGGCGGCGTCGACGCCTACAAGGGCGTGCCGTACGGGGCCAGCGTCTCGGGGGCGGCTCGCTTCAAGCCGGCCAAGCCGGCCGCGCCCTGGAGCGGGGTGCGGGACGCCACCAAGCTCGGCACGCCCTCGCTGCAGGACGCCAGCACGGTCTACGGCGTCAACGAGCCCGCGCCCGGCGAGGACTGCCTGGTGCTGAACCTCTGGACTCCGGCCGGCGGCGGCCCTGGGCGTTCTGGGGGCAAGCCGGTGATGGTCTACAGCCACGGCGGCGGCTACACGACCGGCTCCGGCGGCAGCACCGCCCAGGACGGCGCGATGCTGGCCCGCGAGCACGACGTGGTGGTGATCGCCACCAACCATCGCCTGGGCGTGCTGGGTTATCTGTATCTGGGCGAACTGGGCGGGGCCGAATACGCCGGCTCGGGCAATCAGGGCCTGTCCGACATCGTGCTGGCCCTGAAGTGGGTGCAGCGGAACATCGCCGCGTTCGGCGGCGATCCGAACAACGTGACGATCTTCGGCGAGTCCGGCGGCGGGGCCAAGACCTCGTGCCTCTACGCCATGCCCTCGGTCGCGCCGCTGTTCTCCAAGGCCATTATCCAGAGCGGCCCGGTGGTGCGGGTGACCACCCCGGACGTCGCCGCCCAGACGACGCGGATGTTCCTGGAGCAGCTGGGCATCGCCCCGGCCGATTGGCGCAAGGTGCTGGACGTGCCCGCGCCCCAGATCCTGGCCGCCCAGAAGGCGCTGAACGCCAAGGTGAAGAGCGACAGCGGCGGCTGGCGAGGCATCCAGTCGCTGACCCCCGGCACGTACGGCCCCATCGTCGACGGCGACCTGCTGCCGCATCATCCGTTCGACCCGACCGCCCCGGCCAGCGCCGCCGACAAGCCGCTGATCATCGGCTGGATGGACAAGGAGTCCGCGTTCTTCGCCTGGACCTCCAAGGACGTCGAGGCCTTCCGGCTGGACGAGGCGGGGCTGAAGGCGCGGCTGTCGGCGAGGCTCGGCGACAAGACCCAGGCGGCGATCGACACCCTGCGGGCCGCTCGCCCCGGCGCGACGCCCAGCGACCTCTATTTCGCGGCCACCAGCTACTACGCGATGGGCGCGGGCTCGGTGGTCACCGCCGAGCGCAAGGTCGCCCAGGGCCGGGCGCCGGTCTATGTCTACAACATCGCCTATCGCTCGAACCGCAAGATGGACGGGACCGACATCGAGCTGGGGGCCATGCACGCGGCCGACATCCCGCTGGTGTTCAACACCGTGGCCTCGCCCACCACCCTGGCCGGCGACCGCGCCGACCGGTTCGCGGCGGCGAAGAACATCAGCACCATGTGGGCCAACTTCGCCCGCACGGGAAAGCCGAGCGCGCCGGGGCAGCCGGCGTGGCCGGCCTACGACCTGAAGACACGGCCGACGATGGTGCTGGACGTGGCCTGCACCGTGGTCCCGAACCGGTTCGGAGCGGAGCGCAAGCTGTTGGCGCAGATGGATCCGGTGACGGCGGGATAGACGCCGCCTCTCCCCCCGTCCGTCATCCTCGGAACAAGTCCGAGGATGACGGTCGATAGGGGGATAGGGTGACGCCAAACCCTACCGCCCCTTCTCCTTGCTCAGCGCCGCAGCCGCGTTGACCAGCTGGATGTAGCTGGCGCCGACGTTGATCACGTACTCGTTCTCGCCCCAGAAGAACGGCCAGTCCTCCTTGTTCTCGGGGAAGTCCGGCTTGACGATCAGTTCGCCCGGCACCACGCCGCCGGCGATGAAGCTGAAGTCGGCGCGGTTGTTGCCGTAGGCCACTTCCTTCGACACCGTGCCGACCGCCGAGACCATCGAGATGTCCGAGCCCGGATGGGTCCCGTACAGATAGTTCAGCGAACGGAACACCGCCTCGCCGTCGATGATCTCCGGGAAGGCCTTGTGCAGGGCCCAGTGGGTCAGGCCGAACTCGGCCACCCCGCCGCTGCCGGCCCAGCCGCCCATGGCGATCGGCACGCCGAACGGGTTCTCGGCGGCGATCTTGTCGCTGGCGGCCTTGTAGGCCCGCACCGCCGGCTCCATCCGCGCCTTGAAGGCCGGCGGCATGAACGGGACGGCCCGGGCGGCGAGGTCGGCGTTCTGGATGAAGCGGGCCTGGACCTTGGGCCACAGCTCGTCGATCCGCGCGGCGTATTTCGGGTCCTTGGTGGCGATCAGCAGCTCGACGGCGGCGCTGAACTCCTCGTCGACGATGTCGCCGCCGGTGGTGTTGCCGTGGTGGAAGAGGTCGGGGGCGTGGGAATGCTCCTCGTCCCAGACCCGTTGGGCGGTGGCCAGGCAGTCGTCGGCCAGGGCGTCGCGATAGCCGCGCAGGGCCCGGCTGGCCGCCGCCAGGGCGGCGATCGAGCCGTAGTTCAGCGGGGTGGACTTGCTGGTGAAGGCCCAGCGGTCGTCCTTGGCCCCGCTGCGCCCGCCCTTGACCTCGTCGGGACCCAGGCCGGCGTCATAGACCAGGCCGTCGGTCTTGGTCACCGCGTCGCCCAGGTGGGTGTACTGGCCGACGTCCGGCTCGACGATGCCGTGGATCGCGTGGCCCACGGCCTTGTGCTGGGCCAGCAGCTGCAGCGTGCCGTGCTCGATCTGCTGCAGCATGTCGGGCGTCCCGTCGGGGACGTGGATCTCGACGTGCCGCCGCTTCTGGTCGACCGAGGTCTCGTCGCGGGTCAGGTGGAACTGCTCCCAGGTGTCGACCAGGCTGCGCACGACCGCGTAGTGAGTCTGGGTGCGGATGTCGAAATCGCCCGCGTCGAACCAGCCGCCGACGTTCAGGCCGGGCATGTGCTCCATCGGCTTGAACGGCGTGTCGGTGGTCGGGCCCTGGCGGTAGAGGTCGATGTGCTCGTGGTTCAGCGGGGCCTGCAGGGCGTCGTCGCGGTGGCTGTCGCCGTGCCAGACCCGGTAGGCCTCGTTGACGAACATGTGGTCCATGGCGACCGGGAAATAGACGTCCAGGGTCGGATGCCAGGCGTCGTCATAGAGCGCCGGATCGATGCGGAACGGCGCGGTGCGCCGGCCGGCGTATTCGATCACATAAAGGCCCGGGGTCTTCACCGACGAGAAGTCGAACGGGGCGTAGGCGTAGCGCAGCCAGGGCGTCCAGGCCCCCAGCGGCGCGGTCAGCGCCGGGGTGAAGGCGCCGGTCTCGCTCACCCGCAGCAGCCTGGCCCGGGCCTTGGGCGGATCGGCCGGATCGCGCTCGACGATCGCCACCTTCTTCTGGCCCGGCGCATAGCCCAGTTGCGAGTGGGCGATCGACGGCGGACGGACCCAGTCGGGCAGGGCGTTGGCCGAGACGGTCCACTCGACCACCCGGCCCGTCTTGCCGGCGGGGATGGGCGCGCGCAGCACGTACCAACCGTTCTGGGCCTGGTTGCGGCCGTCGTACAGCGACAGGGGGGCGCCGGTCGCGCCGCTGATCGTGATCCGCCGCGCGGGGTCCTCCGGGGCCAGAACGAAGCGGCCGGCCGTGACCAAGGGCAGGGGCTCGGCCCGACCTTCTGGACCGCTGGCCGCCGCCATCGGGCCGCTGGGATACAGCGGGAAGCTTCCCGGCTTGCCGTCGGCCAGGAAGGTCTTGCGGAAATAGGCCGAGGGCAGGACCTCGAGATTGAAGCCGGCCTTGCCCTCCAGGGCGGCGGGCAGGGGCTTGTCGAGGTTGACGCTGATCGTGAAGGCCTCGCCGCGCGGCTCGACCCGGATCGTGTAGCGGAAGTCCTGGCCGACGAACTCCAAGGTCGCGGTGATCACGCCGGTGGCCGTATCGACCTTGCGCTCGACCAGCTTGGCCATCGGGTCCCACTGGCCCGGCGTGGGGCTCAGCCGCACGTCGCCGTTGGTGACGGTGCGGACCCCGTGATGGATCAGTTCGACCCCGCTCATCTTGGCGTCGTTGAACAGGTCCTCGGAGCCGTTGCTGAACACCAGGACGTTCAGGCCGCGGGTCTCGAAATAGTCCTTGGCGTTGAGCTTGAGAGCGGCGGCCGCCGGCTTGGAGGGCGGGGCGGCCGTCTGGGCCAGGGCGGCGGGCGCGGCGCCGACCATCAGGCTCGCGGCCAGCGCGACGGCCCCCAGGGACCGCGACAGAACTTCCATGGTGCTCTCCTCCCATCCTGGATGTGTCTCCAGGTTCGGCGGCAGCTTTCCCGTGTCGCGGGTCGAGCGTCAACGCACTTTTGTTACCGGTCCCATATTTCTTTGGAGGCAGCGATCCATCGCGGTGGAAGCGAAAAAATCGGGGCCGCCATCCAGGATGGCGGCCCCGTGAGGGATCCACGGGCGGATTGAGCAAGCGGACAAGAGCGCGCCGGCTCTCAAAGCCAAGATAGCGGTAACATTCTTCGAGGTTGCGTCAACGGGATTTCTCTCGTCGCGCCACGCCAGGAAGGTGGGGACCTTGCGTTCGGTCGAGTTTCCGCTGCGTCAAGGTAGAGCTTGATTTCAGGCCTGACGCGGAGATTGCCGAGGGCGGGCTGTGTCCGAGCCGCAACAATCGATACGCCTTGTGAAAAAGGCGTTTGCGTCAAAAAAGCGGCAATCCGCTTATTTCGTCAGGGTTTGGTGTCATTTGTATGAGAAATGGGCCGGTACAGCGCTGTCAAAATCGTTTTTGGGTCGCTTGACCGCTTTCGTGGACTGATGTTACCGCTAACGCAGTCGCCGATATTCGGTCATTTTTGATAAGAATCTCAAAAATGGCCGGCCAACCTTGTCGGCGCCGAAACAAAAAAACCAAGCCCCTCGGTAGGGGCGACTTGTGCGGGGAAACGGCTATGAAGCGACTACGTCGTCTGAACACTTCTGCGTCTTTGATAGCGCTGTCCATGGCGATCTTCGCCGGCGGTCACGCCCAGGCCCAGAGCAACAACGACAGCAGCACGGTCGATGAGATCGTGGTCACCGGCATCCGCGCCTCGCTCGAGCGCGCGATGGACATCAAGCGCAACAACAGCGGCGTCGTCGACGCCATCTCGGCCGAAGACATCGGCAAGTTCCCCGACACCAACCTGGCTGAATCGCTGCAACGCGTTCCCGGCGTGTCGATCGACCGCTCGAACGGCGAAGGCTCGCAGGTCACGGTCCGCGGCTTCGGCGGCGGCTTCAACCTGGTGACGCTGAACGGCCGCACCATGCCCACGGCCAACGTCTCCACCGTCGGCGGCGACCAGTCGGCCGACTTCCAGACCGGCACCAGCCGCTCGTTCGACTTCTCGAACATCGCCTCCGAAGGCGTCTCGACCCTGGAAGTCTACAAGACCGGCCGCGCGGGCATCCCGTCGGGCGGCATCGGCGCGACGATCAACGTCAAGACCCGCCGTCCGTTGGACGCGCGCGAAAGCGGCCTCTCGGGCAGCATCGGCGCCAAGGCCGTCTACGACACCAGCATGGACGAGAAGCTGGAAGACGCATCCAAGTTCACCCCGGAAGTCTCCGGCCTGCTGAACTGGACCGACGCGGACGAAAAGTTCGGCGTCATGCTGTTCGGCAGCTATCAGAAGCGCAACTTCACCAGCCGCAGCGTCACGTCGAACGACTGGAACATCCGTACCTATGCGGACTTCCTCAACCCGTCCAACGGCTTCGTCCGCAACGGCGGCGCGACCCAGATCACCAACGGCCCCGCCAGCGGCACGACCCTGGTGGCGATCCCCAACGACAGCCGCTACCACTTCTCGCAAGGCAACCGCGAGCGCATCAACGGCCAGGCGACCGTGCAATGGCGCCCGACCGAGAACATCCTGATCACCGCCGACGGCCTGTACGCCCAGAACAAGTCGTTCGAACGCCGCAACGACCAGACCAACTGGTTCAACCGTCCGTTCGACAAGGTGACCTTCGACAACAATCCGACCGTCGCCACCGCCGTCTTCCTGCAGGAAACCCTCAGCGGGACGAAGGACACGGGCTTCGAGCAGCAATATCGCGCCAACAAGGACGAGCTGCAGTCGTTCGGCCTGAACGGTGTCTGGGACGTCAACGACCGCTTCAAGATCTCCGTGGACGGCCACGTCTCCAAGGCGTCGAGCGATCCCGACGCCCCGAACGGCACCAGCTCGACCTCGGTCAGCATCGGCGCGCCGATCATCTCGTCGCACTCGGTGGACTATAGCGGCAAGGTCCCGGTCCAGGCCGTGACGATCAACGACGCCCTGCCGCGCGGCGACGGCAACGGCGTGCTCAGCATCGGCGACCTGGGCAGCCAGGTGGCGCGGACCTCGGCCCAGAGCCAGGACCAGAAGATCAAGGAATTCCGCGCCGACGCGTCCTATGATCTGGACGACAACGGCAGCAAGTTCGACTTCGGCTTCGACTACCGCAACTCGAAGATGAAGCAGGCCGCGATCAACACCCAGCAGGACCTGGGCAGCTGGGGCATCTCGAACCCGCGCGACGTGCAGCAGTACGCCGGCAGCCTGGTCAAGCAATTCTGCATGTCCTGCCGCTTCGACGACTTCGATCTCAAGCAAAGCGGCGCGGGCCTGGTGGCCTTCCGGGCCGACGCGATCGACCTCTACAACGCCCTGTCGAAGCCCTATGTCGCGCTCGGCAATGCGGTGGGCGTCACCAGCCAGGACGACAACCGCGTCGAAGAAGACGTCTGGGGCGTCTATGGCCAGCTGACCTGGAATGGCGAACTGGCGGGTCGCCGGGCCAGCATGGTCGCCGGCGTGCGCTACGAGGAAACCAAGTCGGAATCCGTGTCGCTGATCCGCACGCCCCAGGCCATCGTCTGGACCGCCGACAACGACTTCCGCGTCGACACGACGACCACGTACTCGCCCATCTCGGGCAAGAACAAGTACACCAACCTGCTGCCCGCCCTGGACTTCCAGGTGGACCTGGTCGAGGACGTGGTGGGGCGCTTCTCGTTCAGCCGCACGATCGCGCGGCCGGACTACGGCAACCTGTTCGCCTCGGTCTCGGCCCAGGCGCCGAACCGCCCGATCGCCAACGGGGCCATCGCCCTGGGCACGCGCGGCAACCCGGAACTGCAGCCGCTGATCTCGGACAACTTCGACGTCTCGGTCGAGTGGTACTACAAGCCCAGCAGCTATATCTCGGCCGGCTTCTTCGAGAAGCGCGTTAACAACTTCGTGGGCACGGGCACCTTCAACCAGAGCCTGTTCGGTCTGCGTGACGCCAGCTCCGGCGTCGCTGGAACCCGGTCGGGCGACGCCCGCGCCTCTCTGACGACGATCGGCGCCAACCAGACCGACGTGAACCTGTTCACGATGACCTCGCTGATCCAGACCACGGGTTCGGTCGCGGCCGCCACGGCCGTGTTCCAGGCCAATCGTGGTGTGAACGGCGACCTCAACCAAGCCTTCGTCGACCAGGTCCTGGCCGCGACGGACGTGTCGCCCAACGCCGCCGATCCGCTGTACAGCTTCCAGGTCGCCCAGCCGATCAACAACAAGACCGGCAAGATCCACGGCTTCGAATTCGCTGTTCAGCACTTCTTCGGTGAAAGCGGCTTCGGGGTTTCGGGCGCCTACACCCTGGTGCGCGGCGACGTCGGCTTCGACATCGCTTCCGACCCGGGCCAGGATCAGTTCGCCCTGCTGGGTCTGAGCGACACGGCCGCCGCCACCCTGATCTACGACAAGAACGGGGTCTCGGCGCGGCTGACCTACAACTGGCGCGACAAGTTCCTGCAAGCCACCAACCGCGGCGGCTCGCGCAACCCGGTGTTCGTCGCCCCGTTCGCCCAGGTCGACTTCAACGTCAGCTACGATGTGACGCCAAGTCTGGCGATCTCGCTGGAAGGCATCAACCTGCTGAACGAGAGCCTGCGCACCTATGCTCGCGACGAAAACGAGCTGTGGTACGCGCAGGAACTGGACCGCCGCTTCCTGCTCGGAGCGCGCTACAAGTTCTAAGGGGGCGAAAGCCATGGTCGGGTCTTCGGGCCCGACCTAGGTCGGGGGAAGGGCCGCTGTTCGCAGCGGCCCTTTCTTCTCTAGAGTACCCGGACATCGAACCTCGCGGCTCTTCGCCTCGGGGGCCGGAAGGCGGACATGACCAACAGAGTGCTGCTTAACAACGTCGATCACGGCGACCTGCGCGTCGCCACGGGCCACGGGCCCGAGTTCGGCGACGCCATCAATCAGGTGCTGATCTTCCCCACCGAGTTCGAGGGGATCCAGCGCGAATATCCGATCTTCTTCCGCAAGGACGCCGACGGGGCGTTCCAGTCGGTCGCCCTGCTGGGCCTGGACCGCGACGAGAACCTGTTCCTCGAAGAGCGCGGCTGGAACGCCCGCTACGTGCCCGCGATCCAGCAGCGGGGACCGTTCTCGATCGCCCTGCGCGACGGGGGCGGCGAGCCGATGATCCACGTCGATCTCGACGACCCTCGCGTGCTCGCGGCGGAGGCCGAGGGCGGAGGCGAACCGGCGTTCCTGCCGGCCGGCGGCAACTCGCCCTATCTGCAGCACGTCGCCCGCCTGCTGGGCGTGATCTATGACGGGCTGGAGATCAGCAAGGCGATGTTCGCGGCCTTCGAGACCCACGGCCTGATCGAGCCGGTCGATGTCGAGATCAAGCTGGACGAGCACACCCAGTACGACCTGCCCGACCTCTACACGATCTCCCAGGAACGGTTCGCGGGCCTGGACGGCGCGGCGCTGGAGGCGCTGCATCGGTCCGGGTTCCTGGCCGCCGCCCAATGGGTCTTGTCGTCCCTGGGCAATGTCGGATTGTTGGTCGAGCTGAAGAACCGCAAGCGCGCCCGGGCTTGAGCGCGAACCGTCAGATCGAGGGAGCGAACATCCGATGATCGACATCGCTCGCAAGACCCCGGTGGTCGAGGGCCTGACGGCGGACCAGATTCCGTTCGACGAGATCCTGGCCCAGCAGCGGCCGACGATCTTCCGCGGCATGGCCCGCGACTGGCCGCTGGTGCAGGCGGGCCTGACCTCGCCCCGCGCGGCGATGGACTACCTGCTGGAGCATGATCGCGGCGAGCGCTTCGTCGGCTATACGGGCGCGCCGGAGATCAAGGGCCGCTTCGGCTACGACGAGGACGTCACCCGCCTGAACTTCCAGACCGAGCGCACGCCGCTGCGGGCGTTCCTGGAGCGGATCGAGCAGGAGCTCGAGATCGCCGGCGGGCCGTCTCTCTATATCGGCTCCAGCGACATCGACGCCTATCTGCCGGGCTTGCGGGCCGAGAACGACCTGGGCCTGGACCTGGTCGCCCTGGGCGACGAGACGCCGCTGGCCAGCATCTGGATCGGCAACCGCACGGTCGCCGCCGCCCACTACGACATGTCCAACAACATCGCCTGCTGCATGGTCGGCCGGCGCCGCTTCACGCTGTTTCCGCCCGACCAGATCGACAACCTCTATCCGGGCCCGCTGGACCTGACGCCGGGCGGCCAGGCGGTCAGCATGGTCGATTTCGACGCGCCGGACCTCATACGCTTCCCGCGGTTCAGGGACGCCCTGGCCGCCGCCCAGGTGGCGGACCTGGAGCCCGGCGACGTGCTGGTCTACCCCGCCCTGTGGTGGCACCAGGTCGAGGCGCTGGAGCCGTTCAACGTCCTGATAAACTACTGGTGGAACGCCGCGCCCGGCTTCATGGACACCCCCATGAACACCCTGCTGCACGGCCTGCTCAGCCTGCGCGACCGGCCCGATTTCGAGAAGCAGGGCTGGAAGCGATTGTTCGACTACTACGTCTTCGGCCCCGCCGACCGGGCGGGGGCGCACCTGCCCGAGGGCGCGCGCGGCGACCTTGGTCCGATGGACGACCGCAAGGCCCGGCGACTGCGGGCTTATCTGCTCAATCGCTTGAACCGCTAGAGCGTGGCAGCTGAAAGTGTGAGCGGTTTCAGCGGCGGCCACGCTCGAATATTAAACAGGGCCTGCCCCAAGGGGCAGGCACGGCGACCGGAGGGGACACCATGCAAGATCAGGTCGTGAAGAGGGTCGTCGTCGCCGGGGGCGGCACGGCGGGCTGGATGGCCGCGGCGGCGCTGGCCAAGCAGCTGGGCCCGCTGCTGGAGATCAGCCTGATCGAGTCCGACGAGATCGGCACGGTCGGCGTGGGCGAGTCGACCATCCCGACGGCCCGCACCTTCAACGCCCTGCTGGACATCGACGAGCCGGCGTTCATGCGCGCCACCCAGGCGACGTTCAAGCTGGGCATCTCGTTCGAGAACTGGGGCGAGATCGGCGACCGCTACATCCACTCGTTCGGCCAGGTCGGGAAGTCGAACTGGATGGGAAGCTTCCATCATTTCTGGCTGCAGGCGAAGGCGGCGGGCTTCGGCGGCGAGCTGGGCGACTACTGCTTCGAGCTGAAGGCGGCCGAGGCCGACAAGTTCTCGGTCGGCGAGGGGTTCGAGCTGAACTACGCCTATCACCTGGACGCCACGCTCTACGGCCAGTTCCTGCGCAGGATGAGCGAGGGCCTGGGCGTCAAGCGGATCGAGGGCAAGATCGCCAGCGTCCAGCAGAACGCCGAGACCGGCTTCATCGAGGCCCTGGTCATGGAGAACGGCGACCGGGTCGAGGGCGACCTGTTCATCGACTGCACGGGCTTCCGGGGCCTGCTGATCGAACAGACGCTGAAGGCGGGATACGAGGATTGGGGCCAATGGCTGCCGACCAACAGCGCCCTGGCCGTGCAGACCAAGTCGACCGGCCCGGCCGTGCCCTACACCCGCGCCATCGCCCACAAGGCGGGCTGGCGGTGGAAGATCCCGCTGCAGCACCGGGTCGGCAACGGCCTGGTCTACTGCAGCGACTACATGGGCGACGACGAGGCGCGCGAGACCCTGCTGGGCGCGCTGGAAGGCGACCGGCTGATCGAGCCGCGGCTGATCCGCTACGCCACCGGCCGCCGGCGCAAGACCTGGCACAAGAACTGTATCGCCCTGGGCCTGGCCAGCGGCTTCGTCGAACCGCTGGAGTCGACCTCGATCCACCTGATCATGATCGGCGTGACGCGGCTGATGCAGCTGTTCCCGTTCACCGGCGTCAGCGAGGCGGTGGTCGACCGCTACAACCAGCAGGCCGTCGACGAGCTGGAGAAGATCCGCGACTTCATCATCCTGCACTACAAGCTGACCGAGCGGACCGACAGCCCGTTCTGGGATCACTGTCGCACGATGGCCGTCCCCGACAGCCTGGCCCACCGCATCGAGCTGTTCCGCGAAAGCGCCCAGGCCTTCCAGGCCCCGGGCGAGCTGTTCCAGGTCGACTCGTGGCTGCAGGTCATGCTGGGCCAGCGGCTGCGGCCGACCGGCTATCACCAGATGGGCCGCCTGATGAAGCCCGAGCAGCTGCGCGGGGCGCTGGCCGACCTGAGCGGCAACATCGCCCGCGCCGTCGGCGGCCTGCCGGGCCACCAGGCCTTCCTCGACCGGTACTGCGGCATCCCGGCGTCCTAGAGCCTATTGGCGATCAGAGTTGGGCCGTTCAATTGCCTCCCAACTCCCTCTTTCGGTCGTCATTCCCGCCACAAGGGCGGGAATGACGGTGAAATAGCGAGCCACACTCGAACGTCGGTCGAGCCCTAGGTCCGAAGCCGTAGGTCGGTTGCCTACTTCAAGCTGCGCCTTTTCAATCAACCACCAATGCGCGATAGTTCGCGCATGGGTGGTTTTTGAACGAGTCTCAATCCTTGGTCTATCCGCGTCGCGCGGCTGGACGGGATGGGGCCGCCCCGGGAGGTCGCAGATTATGAAGACCCGCACGCGTTTCGCCGCCCTGGCCGGGGTCTCGCTGGCCGCCATGTCCCTGGCCGCCGCGCCGTCGCCCAGCCTCGCCCAGGCTACCGCTAAGGAGGCGGCCAAGCAGGCGCTGGAGAACGTCTTCGCCAACCCGCCCGCCGCCCTGCCGGAAGCCGAGGCGGCACCGCCTCGGCTCACCGGACCCCAGCTCCAGGCGCTGCCGCCGAGGGTCCAGGCCGCCGACACCTTCGTCGATCCGCGCCAGAACATCCTCTACAAGTTCTCGATCGAGTTCACCGAGGGCACGGTCCACAACCCGTGGACCCTGGCCCAGGACAAGGTGCTGCTGCGCTCGTACCACGGCTCGTCGATCGACCCGAACACGCCCTTCCTGGCCCCGACCATCACCATGCGCCCGGGCCAGACGGTGCGGATCGGCCTGACCAACGACCTGTTCGAGACCAAGGACGGCAAGCGCCTGCCGCCCGAGAAGTGCGTGATGCCGAAGGAGGGGGTCAACATCCCCCACTGCTTCAACGAGACCAACCTGCACGCCCACGGCCTGTGGGTCTCGCCGTCCGGCAACAGCGACAACGTGCTGATCTCGATCAATCCGGGCGTCACCTTCGAGTATGAATACAACGTCCCGTCCGACCACCCGGCCGGCACCTTCTGGTACCATCCGCACAAGCACGGCTCGACCGCCCTGCAGGTGTCCAGCGGCATGGCCGGCGCCCTGATCATCAAGGACGACCGCGCCCCGACCGCCACCACGCCCGGCGACATCGACGTGCTGCTGCAGGACGCCCAGGGCGCGCCCTTCGCCGACAAGGTGCTGATGTTCCAGCAGGTGCAGTACGCCTGCTTCGACGGCGACGGGAAGATCCAGAAATCGCCGAACCCGAAAGGCCAGCCCTGGATCTGCAATCCGGGCCAGACCGGCGAGATCCGCGACTACGAACAGCAGCTGAGCTTCTCCACCAGTTGGGCCAATTCCGGTCGCTTCACCTCGATCAACGGTAAGGTCCAGCCGGGAATCCAGGGCCTTCGGGCAGGCGTGTTCGAGCGCTGGCGGCTGATCCACGGCGGCGTGCGCGAGGCCGTCAATTTTCGCCTGTTCCCGATGAAGTCCGGCGCGCCCGACTGGTCCAAGGTGTCGGCCGCGGGCCAGGCCGAGTTCATGCGCAAATACTGCGCCGGGACCGCGCTGCCGATGTGGGAGGTGGCGCTGGACGGCCTTACCCGCTCGCAGGTGTTCCGCACCAGCGAGGCCCGCCTGCAGCCCGGCTATCGCGTCGACGTGGTGGTCCATTTCCCGACCGGCGGGAACTACTGCATCGTTGACGGGGCCAGCGACGCCCTGGGCAGCCCTTCGCAGGCGGCCGAGCCGATCAAGCTGCTGGGCGTGGCGGTGGTCGCGCCGGGCGCGCCGGCCGGCGATCCAGACCAGGCGCTGCGGAAGCTGATGGTCGCCGCCGCCGGGCGCAACATCCCCGACCAGCGGGTCGCGGCCGTGGTGGTCCGCGACCTCGAGAACGGCTTGGCGCTCTCGAAATTCGTCTGGCATCCGACGATCGCCAAGGAGGAGCTCAACGCCCCGCCTCAGGAGCTGGCCTTCAACATCATGACCGATCCGAAGGACCCGGACCGCAACCTGTTCCAGGTCAACAATCCCAAGCTGCCGCCGGACGAGAGCGGGTCCTACGTGCCCTCGCGTATCGACCGCACGGCCAATATCGGCGACGTGCAGGAGTGGCGGCTGACCTCGACGGCCGGTTCGCACCCGTTCCACATCCACGTCAATCCGTTCCAGGTGGTCAGCGTGGTCAACAGGGCCGGCAAGTCGGTGACGACCCTGGGCACGCCGGATTTCGACCCCGACTACGCCGGGGTGATCGACCAGTGGAAGGACACCCTGTTCGTCAAGGGCGGCTACAACATCATCACCCGCACCCGCTACCAGCGCTACATCGGCGAGTACGTCCTGCACTGCCACATCCTTGACCACGAGGACCAGGGCATGATGGCCAACGTCAAGATCGGCATCCCGGACGGCCTGGGCGGCACGGCCGAGGCGCATGGGCCGGGCGGCGGGCATGGGGATCATGGGGGGATGGCGCACTAGGCCTTTCGCGTGGGGTCACACCGGACTTGCCCCCACCTGACCGCTTCGCGGTCTGTCCGCCCCCATGGGGGGCGGAGGACGCGCCTCTTCCCCCTGTGGGGGAAGACGGTCGCGAAGCGACCCGTAGGGGGCAAGTGCTGGCCGCGCTATCCTACTCCGCCGCCTGCAGCCGCACCGGCGGCCTCGCCTCCACGGCCCCCACCAGCGGCAACCGCACCTGCACCAGCAACCCTTCGCCGGGCAGGCTCAGCCGGATATCCCCGCCATGCGCCCGGACGATCGAGCGGGCCGACGACAGCCCCAGACCCACGCCCTGCTTGCTGGAGGTCCGCGCTTCGACGCCGCGATAGAACGGGGTGAACACCCGCTCCAGCTCGCCGGCCTCCAGGCCGGGGCCCCGGTCGCGGATCTCGACCACCGTCTCGTCGCCCTCGAGATGCAGGGCCACCCGGGCGCTGTCGCCGTACTTGACGGCGTTGTCCACGAGGTTGGCGAACACCCGTTGCAGGCCCAGGACCGAGACCTCGACCTCGGCCGGCTCGCCCGGCTCCAGGGCCACGTCGGCGCCGGTGACCTCGGCCTCGTCGATCACGCATTCCAGCAGCGAGCGCAGGTCGACCCGCTGGCGGGCCCCGGCCTCGGCGTCCTCGCGCATGAAGGCCAGCACCGAGGTGATCATCGCCTCCATCTGGTCCAGGTCCTGGCCGATCTCGCGGCGCAGGGCGGGCGAGGCGCGCTCCAGGCGGAAGCGCAGGCGGGCCAGGGGCGTGCGCAGGTCGTGCGAGATGGCGCCGATCATCGCCGTGCGGTCGGTGATGTAGCGGCTGAGCCGGCCCTGCATGGCGTTGAAGGCCCGGGCGGCGCGGCCGATCTCCGCCGGTCCGTCGGCGACGATCACCCCAAATCCACTTGGCGAGGCGGGGTCGCGGCCCAGCTGCTCGGCGGCGGCGGCGAAGCCGGCCAGGGGCGCGGCCAGGCGGCGGGCGAAGATCCAGCCCAGCGGCGCGACCACGGCCAGCGACAGGGCGAACCACATCAGCACCCGGCGCTGCCAGTTGTTGGGGAAGGCCTCGGGCTGGGGCCGCAGGGTCACCCACTGGTCGGGGCCCACCCGCAAGGCGGCCACGAAGTCGCCCTCGATGAACGGCGGCGGGGCCAGGCCGAACAGGCTGCGGTTGACGGGCGCGGCCAGGGGGCGGCCGGTCGTGGCCTCGGGCTCCGGCGCGGGCGGGCTGGGCCGAGGCGCGGGCAGGGCGACATGCGGCGCGGCCTGGACCGGTTCGGTGACGGGCACGGCACGGGTCAGGGGCTGAGGCGGCGGCGGGCGCTTCAGGGTCGGCTCGCGCGCGGCCGCGTCGGCGACCGGGTCCAGCGGGGCGGACGGCTGGGCCACGCCCCGCAGCGAGTCGGGCAGGGTCACCACCCGCGAGCGGAACGGCGCGGCGAACAGCGGGTCGGCCGAGCGGCCGGCGTCGGCGGCGGTCGTCGAATAGCTGAAGGTTCGCTGGGTCCCGCCGGGGCCGGCGTCGCCCGACCGGAAGACGCGCTGTCCACCGACGGCGCGCGTCGTCCCGCCGGGCGATCCCGGGAAGCTCTGGCGGACCTGGACGCCGCCCCCCTGACCCGTGGCGCCGCCCATGGGCCCCATCGGTCCGCCGACGCCGACGCGAACGCCGCCGCCGCCGCCGGGTCCCGGTCCCTGCGGCAGGGTCTGGGCCTCGGCATAGGTGGTGAACAGCAGCAGGGCCAGCGGCGGATGGCCGGGGCGGCGGCTCTCGGTCCCGGCGAACGGCGGCGGCGCGTAGAATAGCAGGCGCACGTCCTCGCGCGGCACGTTCAGCAGGCGGGCCAGGTCGGCGCGGGCGGGCTCGGAGGCCACCCAGCCGGGGCTCTGCAGGCTGGGCGGCTGAGTCTCGACCGTGCGGACCAGCGGCCGGTCGCTGTCGTTGTCGGGCACGGCGCCGCGCAGGCCGGCGGCGATGTCGGCCAGGGTGTGGTGCATGGCCGGAGCCGGCGGCAGCAGCACGGTCAGGACCAGGGTGACGGTCTGGGCCACCACCAGGCCGGCGATCAGCAGGGCCAGGATCTGGAAGGCGATCGGCGGGCTGGGCCACCGCTTGAACAGGCCCCCCCGGGCGGTCATTCGATCGTGACCTTGGCGTCCAGCATGTAGCCCATGCCACGATAGGTGCGGATCAGGGGGTGCTCGGACTGGGCCTCGATCTTGCGGCGCAGGCGGCTGATGTGCAGGTCGACGCGACGGCCCAGGTTCTCGACCGTCTCGCCGGCGATGATGGTCAGCAGCTCGTCGCGCGACACCACCGAGCGGGCGTGGTCGACCAGGGTCGACAGGATCGTGAACTCGCCCGGGGTCAGCAGCAGCAGCACGCCGTTGGGCGCGGTCAGCTGGCGGGCGGCGGCGTCCAGCTTGAAGCCGGCGAACAGCCGCACGTCGCTGCGCGGGCCCTTGCCCCCGGCCCGGCGGCGCAGCAGGGCCTTGACCCGGGCCAGCAGCTCGCGCGGCGGGATCGGCTTGACCACGTAGTCGTCGGCGCCCAGCTCGAGCCCGACGATGCGGTCGACCGGGTCGCCCAGGGCGCTGAGCAGCAGGATGGCCGGGCCGTCGGTCCCTGACACCTGGCGGCACAGCGACAGGCCGTTCTCGCCCGGCAGGTTGACGTCCAGCACCAGCACGTCGACCGGACGGGTCTCGATCACCTCGCGAGCGGCGGGCACGCTGGCGGCCTGGCGCACGGTGTAGCCCTGGGCGACCAGATAGCCGGCCATCTCCTGGCGCAGCACGTCGTCGTCCTCGACCAGCAGGACGGTGGCGGTTTCGGAGGGCAGGGGCTGGATCATGGCGGCTGGCATACCCCCAGAATAAGGCGCGGCCGGGACCTTCGCCATGGGCGAAGAGTCGCGGTTGGGCCGTTTTTCAGGTCTTCAGGCGTCTTTTACGAGATAGATTTGTATCGACGCCGAAACATTACTGTATCTGTCGGATACATTACTGCTCATCTGCTTGCGTGACGGGTCATTCGGTCGGGCTTAGCCGCCGCGTTCCACGCGGCCCAGGGTCTTGTCGACCAGGGCGTCGAGGTCCCCCGCGTCGTCGCCGAACACCGTCAGGTCGTCGGACGTGGCCTGGGCGAACAGGGTCACGGCCTCGTCGGAGGCGGCGAGCAGGGCGACGGCGGCCTGCGCCTCGGCGGGCGGCCAGCGCTCAAGGTCGGCCCCCAGGCTGGCGAGGCTGGCTTTGAACTGGGCGATATCCATGGCTACAGATCTTCTTCTGTCTCTGGAGATTGGTCTTCAGCGCCTGCCGCCCCCGTTTGAGGAGCGACCGCACCGCCTGTTCCGAGCAGTCCAGGACGTCGGCGATTCTACCAACGTCCAGCTCCTCGAAATAGAACATTGTCAGGGCCTGGTTCTGGCTTTCCGGCAGGCGGTCCAGCGCCTGGCGAAGGCCCTTGGCCCGTTCGATCCGTTCCAGCCGGCCCAGGGCGTCCTCCGGCGCCTCGGCGCGGACGTCGGCCTCGGCCAGGCGGTTGATAACCTCCTGCGGCTCGGGGCTGGCCCGCGAGACGCCGCGCAGCGAGCGGCGGCGATCGATGGCCTTGTTGACCGTGATCCGGTGCAGCCAGGTCGAGAACCGAGCCTCCGGCCGCCAGTCGGTCCGCGCCTTCCACGCCGAGACGAACACCTCCTGGGCGACATCCTCGGCCTCGTGCAGGTCGCCCAGCACGTTCAGCGCCAGGCGGCGCACCATCCGCAGATGGCGCTCGACCAGCGGCCGGAAGGCCGAGGGCTCGTCCCCGGCGCAGGCCAGGAACAGATCCTCGTCGGAACGGGTGTCGGCAAGATCAATGTTCGTCGAATGCGGCATTGTCTCAGTCCAAATCAGAGTGCGTCTGAAAATGAACTTGGCAAAGTGCGTGCCACATTTCGACTAATGACGTTAGTAAATCGAGCCGTTATTTGATGGTAATTCTCGACATTATCATTCCTTACCTCTGAGACATTTGCAAAACGGTTGGAGAAGATCCAGTGATTTTTGATACGAAGGCGACATAGTGCTTCGACGGGTGGCCTCGGTCAGCGTCTCCAGCAACGATCGGTAAAAGCCGCGCAGCATCGCGCCGTCCGGTCCGGCGGCCGAAAAATCGAGGCTCGTCGACAGCACCATCAGGATCTGGGTCGCCCGAGCGGCGTGACGGCACATTTGATCCAGCGCCTTGGCCTCGTGGGCCGATTTTGCCGAGGCGATCGCGCGGTGCAGCTCCTCGTGCACGGCGGCGAGCACGTCGCGCGGGTTCTGGTTGAGGCTGCGGGCGGCGGCGTATGCGCCCAAGGCTCTGTTAGTCGTCGTCATCGCTGCTGGCTCCGAGAATGGCTTTGATCTGGGCTTGGAGAAGCTGGGCGGCCGAGAGCTCGCTCTCCATGGCCGCGTACTTGTTGACCAGCTTGGTGCGGTAGTCCTCGGCGTCGGTGCGGATGTCGTCGGACTTGCTGGTCAGGTCGGTGTCGATGTCTTCCAGGCTGGCGATCTGCGTCTGGATCGCGCCGTTGGTGGTGTTGGCGAAGCCGTTCAGCAGGCTGGTGATCCGGTTGGCGAAGCCCTGCTCGACCTTGATCGCGATCGCGCCGGTGGTGGCGGGGGACAGTGCGAAGGACAGGCCCTCGTAGAGCGTGCCCTTGGCGCCGGTGATCAGGCTGCCGGCCACGGTGAACAGGCTGGCGTCGCCGCCCACCGAAACGCCGGTGATCACCCCGTCGATCGCCGTGACGTCCAGGCTGAAGTCGAACGACTGGGCGGTGCTGTTCTTCATCAGCTTCAGGCCGGCGTTGTCGCTGGTGAAGCTGGTCTCGAAGAAGCTGGCCACGGCCGACAGGTTGGTCAGCAGCAGGTCGTCCAGGGTGGTTTCGCTGGACAGCTCCAGCTGGTTGTTGGCGTCGAAGGTGATGCCCAGGTCGGCCAGGTCGGCGACGTCGTCGGAGGCCGAGGTCGGCGAGCCCGACAGCACCGCGCTCAGCTGGCGGTTGGCGTCGCGCAGCAGGCTGTCGGCGAACAGCACCGCGTCTTCGGGCACCGTGCCGTCCGAGCCCACCGTCTGGTTGGTGGCCACGAAGTCGCGCAGGGCGTTGTAGGCGGTGATGAAGCTGGTGATCGCCGTCTTGATGTCGTCGTAGTTGGCCTCGACGTCGAGGGTGACGGTCTGGTCGGTGGCGGTCGTCTGCAGCAGCGAGATCGACAGGCCCGGCACGACGTCGGTCAGCTCGTTGCCGTCGTTCTCGATGGTCAGGCCGTCGATGGTGACGATCGACGGCTGGGCGGCCTGGAGTTCGGTGGCGAAGGCGCCGGTCGAGTCCGTCAGGCCGATGCCCAGCGCCACGTCGTCGCCCGAGGTGGTCGAGACGGTGATCGCCTGGTTCGTGTCGCTGGTCGACAGCACCAGCCGCGCCCCGGCGCTGGTGCTGATCACCGTGGCGGTGACGCCGCTGGTCGAGGTCTGGGCGTTGATGGCGGTCGACAGGCCGACCAGGGTCATGGTCGCGGTGACCGTGATGTCGACGGCGGTCCCGTCGGCGGCGGCGATCGACATCACCCCGTCCAGGCCCAGGGCCGTGGTCGACGAGGTCTGCATGGCCGAGGCCACCTTCTGGGCCTTGGCCAGCTGGGTGACGGTGATCTCGTAGGACGAGGCGACGGCGTCGCTGTCGGCGCTGACCGCGAGGATGTCGGTGGCGTCGGCCCCGTCCGAGGCGGTCAGATAGGCCTGCTTCTCGTCGAAGGCGTTGGTGCTGGTCGAGATGGCGCTGTAGGTCGACGAGGCCAGGTCGGACATCGAGTCCGACACCGCCTGCAGCAGCGACTGCAGGGTCTGGTACGACGAAATCCTTGTCTTGTTGGCGGTGACCTTGGCGTCGATCGTGTCGGCGCGCGCGGTCTTCTGGGCCACGGCCGCGTCGATGATGGCGTCGGTGTCCAGGCCCGACACCGTGCCGGTGACGTAGCTGGTCGAGCCGGAGGTCGAGACGGCGCTGGTCGTGGTCATGGCGGACCTGGCGGGGTTGATCGGGGAAAAGAAGCGGGAGGGTCAGGGAGCCCTCCCGCCAAGGTGACGGACGCCGAGCGGGGAGCGCCGGCGCCCGCCTGTGGGCGGCCTACTGCAGCAGCTTCAGCAGCGACTGGCTCATCTCGTTGGCCTTGCCGAGAGCGGCGATGGCGGCCGAGGTGAGGGTCGAGGCGTTGGTGTAGTTGGTCTGTTCCGACGCGATATCGACGTCCGAGATCGCCGACTTGGCCGACTGCAGGTTCTCCAGCGACGTGGAGATCACGTCGCCGCGGTACTCGAAGCGCGACAGGGTGGCGCCGACATTGGCCCGGGCCTCGGAGACCTGGGTGATGGCGGTGTCGATCGCGTCCATCGCCGTGGCCGCCGAGGCGGCGCTGGTGATCGACGTCGCGTCGATGCCCAGGGACGCCGTGTCGGCGGCCTCGAGCTTGACGCTGATCGTGTCGCTGCTGCTGGTGCCGACCAAGAAGTCGACCCCCGTACCGTTGGTGTAGGCGCTGGTTCCGGTTCCTGCCGTGGCCGTCCAGGTGACCGTGTTGACGGAGTCCGCCAGCAGGTCCTCGGCGGTGGCCTTGGCCGTGCCCGTGGCGTTCAGCAGCAGCGCGCCGTCATCGTCGACATAGTCGCCGACCTCGACGGTGGTCGCCGTGCCGTCGGCCAGATAGCTGACCGCGCCCAGGCTGGTGTTGCCGGTCGCCACCTTGAAGTAGTCGGTGTCGAGCGTACCGGCGGCGCCGGCCGTCCCCAGGGTGGTCGCGACCGAGGTACCGCTGCTGGACAGCAGGTCCACCCCGTTGAAGTTGGTCGTCGACGCGATGTCGTCGATTTCGTCCTTCAGCTGGGTGTATTCGGCGTTGATGTAGCTGAGGTCGTCGGTGCTGGAGCTGCCCGACTGCGCCTGGGCCGTCAGCGACTTCATCCGTTGCAGGATGTCGGCGATGTTGGACAGGGCGCCGTCGGCCGTGTTCAGCACCGAGGTGCCGCTGGTGACGTTGGTGGCGGCTTGGTTCAGCACGGTGATGTCAGCGTTCATGGACGTGGCGATGGCGAGGCCAGACGCGTCGTCCTTGGCGCTCACGATCCGCGAGCCGCTCGACAGCTTGGCCAACGATTCACTCTGCGCGGTCGAGTTGTTGTTCAGGTAGCGCAGGGCGGTGTTGGCCGCTGTGTTGGTTGAGATGACAGGCATTTTCTAATCCGGCTCTCTAGCTAGAGGCCGCTGCCGGACGACCCGGAGCGGAAAGCCTCCCGCCGTTCTGCGCGGCCAGGCTTCACGGGTTGAACGAGGCCTCCGCGCCGGATGGGGCGGTGTTTTTTTGAGCCGCGCTCCTTCTCCCCTTGCGGGAGAAGGTGGCCTCGCGGAGCGAGGTCGGATGAGGGGTTGATAAGCGGATCAACCGCGAACGGCGGTCAGGGCGGTGCGACCCCTCATCCGTCGGCTGCGCCGACACCTTCTCCCGCAAGGGGAGAAGGACGTTTCAGGGCCGCCCCCGAAAAAACACCGCCCCATCCGCCCGACCCCCTCCGTTGAACCCTGCGAACGGCGCCGCCCGGCGTCACCGGAGGGTTCTCAGATGACCACCATCGCCTCGACCACGAGCGCCGCCACGACGACAGCCGCCAGTTCGTCGTCCGGCACGCTGGCCCTCGGCACGACCGACTTCCTGCAACTGCTGATGACCCAGCTGACCAACCAGAACCCGCTGGATCCCACCGATCCCACCGAGTTCACCAGCCAGCTGGCGACCTATTCGGGCCTCGAGCAGCAGATCAACATGAACACGACGCTGTCGACGATGTCCGACAACATGTCGTCGCTGCTGACCCAGGTTCAGCTGCTCGCCTCGGCCCAGAGCTAGGGGCGCGTCATGAGCCTTTCCTCCGCCCTCTCGACCGCGGTGTCGGGCCTGACCGCCCAGAGCCTGGCCCTGGCCGCCATCTCCGAGAACATCGCCAACTCGTCGACCACGGCCTACAAGACCAAGGAGGTCGACTTCCAGTCGCTGGTCACCGGCGCCATAGGCTCGGCCAAGTCGACCAGTTCGGTGCTGGCCAAGTCCAGCCAGGCGCTGAGCGTCGGCGGGGTGATCTCGTCGACCGCCACCTCGACCAACGTCGCCATCGACGGCTCGGGCTTCTTCGTGGTCTCGGCCGATCCCGCCGACACCTCGTCGGACCTGGTCTACAGCCGCAACGGCAGCTTCTCGACCGACGCCGACGGCTATCTGGTCAACAGCGAGGGTTACTACCTCCAGGGCCTGGCCACCGACTCCGACGGCAACGTCCTGGCCAGCAACGCCAGCGACCTGTCGAACCTGGAGGCGATCAACTTCAACTCGATCGGCGGCACGGCCAAGGCCACGGCCAATGTCAGCATGGCGGCCAACCTGCCGGCCGACGCCACCACCGGCCAGTCCTTCACCACCAGCATGGAGGTGATCGACTCCCTGGGCGTCAGCCACACCGTCGGTCAGACCTGGACCAAGACTGGCGACAACACCTGGTCGCTGGCCCTGGCCAACCCGACCCTGACCTCGGACAGCGCGACCACCTCGGGCGTCGTCTCGCCCTCGGCCGTGACGGTGACCTTCAACACCGACGGGAGCCTGGCCTCGACAGACCCGTCGCCGGTGGCGGTCAGCATCGCCGGCTTCTCGACCGGGGCGGCCGACAGCGCCATCACCCTGGACCTGGGCGCGGCCGGCGGCACCGACGGCCTGACTCAGTTCGCCTCGACCTCCTCGACCCTGTCGATCACCCCGACCCTCGAGCAGGACGGCGCCAACTACGGCGAGCTGTCGGGCGTGACCATCGACGCCAACGGCCTGGTCACCGCCAATTTCGACAACGGGGTCAGCCTGGCGATCTACCAGATCCCGGTCGCCACCTTCAGCAACCCCAACGGCCTGACCCATGTCTCGGGCACGGTCTATGACGAGAACACCAACGCCGGCCAGGTGCACGTCAACCTGCCGGGCGACGGCAGTTCGGGCACTCTGGTGGCCAGCGCCCTGGAGGGCTCGACCACCGACATCGCCACCGAGTTCAACAAGATGATCATCGCCCAGCAGGCCTATTCGGCGGCCTCGCAGGTGATCACCACCACCAAGGGGATGTTCGACACCCTGATCCAGGCCGTGCGCTGATGGGGACGATCGAACGCCTCAGGTTGCGCGCCGAACGCGCCCGCCGGCTGGGGGGCGAGGTCCCGATGGTCGCCACCGTCGAGGAGGCCCGGGCCCTGGCGCAGGGCGTCGCCGAGGGGCTAGCGGCGGCGTCCGACCGGGACCGGCTGCTGCTGCTGTCCAGCCTGCACGAGGTGCGCACCGCCCTGGCCGCGCGGCTGTCGCGGCTGGAGGTCGAGATGGGCGAAGGCCGCGAGCGCATCGCGGCGGTCAATCGCGGCCTGTCGGCGCACGCCGGCTACCGGCCGAAGCGAGGCTGACCGCCATGTCGCTGTCCTCGATCATCGGCGCGGCGGGTTCGGCCCTGACGGCTTCGCAGACCCGGATCGCGGTGGCCAACCTCAATGTCGCCAACGCCGACGACCTGACCTACACCCGCAAGACCGTCACCAGCGCGGTGACCACCACGACGGTGGCCCTGTCGGACGCCACGATCCTGCGCGTGGCCGACAGCTATCTGAGCAAGACGGTGCTGAAGACCGCCGCCGCGGCCGGGGGCGACGCGGTGACCGACAGCTACATGCAGTCGTATGACGCGGCCCTGGGCTCGACCGACGGCGGCGACGACATCTCCAGCCTGATGACGGCCTTCGGGGCCGCGCTGACGGCCCTGGCCTCCAGCGCCGACGCCACCAGCAAGGCCCAGCTGGTGTCCGACGCCTCGGCCCTGGCCGACGGGATCAAGAGCCTGTCGAGCGAAGTCCAGGACCTGCGCACCCAGGCCAACAGCCAGATCGAGACCACGGTCGGCACGGTCAACCAGACCCTCAAGAGCCTGGCCTCGCTGAACGACCAGATCGCCACGGTCATCGCCCAGGGCGGCGACACCACCTCGCTGGAGGACCAGCGCGACGCGGCCCTGACCACCTTGTCGGGCCTGATGGGGGTCAGCAGCTATGTCACCGCCGACAACCAGCTGCGGGTCTACACCACCGGCGGCGACGCCCTGTTGGGCACCACCGCCGCGACGCTCAGCTACACCGCCTCCAGCCAGCTCGGCGCGGCCGCGACCTATCCGGGCTCGATCTCGGGGATCACCCTGAACGGCAAGGACGTCACCGCCAGCCTGACCACCGGCGAGCTGGGGGCGCTTGTCACCCTGCGCGACCAGACCCTGCCGGCCGAGCAGGACAAGCTGGACGCCCTGGCCTCGACCCTGATCACCCAGGTCAACGCCGTGACCAACGCCGGGACCTCGGTCCCCGCGCCGAGCAGCCTGACCAGCTCGGGTACGGTGTCGACGGCCGACGCCTTCTCGGCCACCGGGATCCTACGGGTGGCGGTCACCGACTCCGGCGGCAAGGTCGTCTCGACCCAGGACCTGGACCTGTCGAGCTACGCGACGGTCGGCGACCTAGTCACCGCGCTCAACGGCGTTTCAGGTCTCTTGGCCAGCATCGGCTCGGACGGCAAGCTGTCGATCACCGCCACCGAGAGCGCCACCGGCGTGTCGCTGGCCGACGACGGGGCGGGGGTCTCGGCGAGGTTCGGCTTCAACGGCCTGCTGACCGGCTCGACCGCCGCCGACATCGGGGTGTCGTCGAAGCTGACCAGCGACCCCGGCGGCCTGCCGACGGCGGTCCTCTCGATGACCGCGACCCTGTCGGTCGGCGACCTGGCCCTGGCCTCGGGCGACAGCACGATCGCCGACAAGCTGTCCAGCCTGTTGACGACCTCGGTGTCGTTCGCGGCGACGGGAAGCCAGGCGGCCAGGACCGTCAGCCTGTCGTCCTATGCGTCCAGCTTCGTCTCCGGCGCGGCCACCATGATCGCCGCCGCCGCCAGCCAGAGCGAGGCCTCCACCGCCGCCAGCGAGGCGGCGACCTCGCGACTGCAGAACCTGACCGCCGTGAACATCGACGAGGAGCTGGCCAACCTGACCCAGTACCAGACCCAATACGAGGCCAACGCCCAGCTGATCTCGATCGCCCGCGACCTGTTCGACACCCTGGTGAGCATGGTCAGCTGATGTTGAGCCGCGTCTCCAGCTTCGCCCACACCAGCGCCATGACGGCGGCCAGCCTGAAGGTCCAGGCCAGGCTGGCCGACCAGCAGAGCCAGACGGCCTCGGGCCTGAAGTCCCAGACCTATGGCGGCATGGCCGCCAGCACCGCCAGCATCCTGACCCTGTCCAACCAGACCGCCCGCCTGACCGCCGACAACACCGCGGCGTCGTCGGCCGCCGCCTATGTCCAGGCGGCCTATTCGGCGGTGGGCGAGATCGCCGGCCTGGCCACCACCATCAAGACCCAGCTGGCCTCGATGATGAGCAGCTCGACCCTGGACGCCGACACCACCGGCCAGTACGCGGCCGACTGGCTGACCGACCTGCAGGCCCTGCTCAACAGTCAGCAGGGCGGGACCTACCTGTTCTCGGGCCAGGCGACCGACGTCGCGCCGGTCGACTTCACGGCCGCCGACTACGACCCGACGTCCGGGGCGGACGCGACCTACTACCGGGGCGCATCGGCCGGGCGGACCTACGCCAGCTCCGAGGGGCAGACCGTGTCGCTGTCGGTCTCGGCCGGCGCCTCGGCCTTCGAGCAGCTGGCCCGGGCCATCGCCCTGGTCGCCGCCAATCCCAGCGACCCGGACGCCATCGCCGCCGCCTACGCCCTGTCCGGCACGGCGCTGACGGGCGTCGGCACGCTGCAGGAGACCATCGCCATCCAGGCCTCGGCCCTGGAGACGATCACCGACCGCAACACCGCCAAGATCGACGCCATCGACGCCCTGGTCACCGACCTGAAAGGCGCCGACCTGACGGAGGCCGCGGTCCTGACGACCCAGTACCAGACCCAGCTCGAGGCCCTGTTCTCGATGATCAGCACACTGTCGTCGCTGAGCCTGAGCAAGTACCTCTGAGGAGGGGCGCCGAGCTGTCCCGTCGTCCGCCGAACCTGACGAAGGGGTCTCGGAAACAGGTCCGTGTATCGGCGGACACACTCTCGAAACATTCGACGAGCTTGGAGCGGTCGAGCTTATCGACGCCGATACTTAGGGGTCATTCGCCAGCCATGGCGGCGCTCTAGGCAAGGACGGCACACATTACAGGCCGTTCATGTCCCGCAAACTTCTCGCCTCGGCCGCCCTGGCTCCCCTGCTGCTCTGCGCGGGGGGCGCGGCGGCCGAAACCCAGGTGACCAGCAGTTCCCGCACCACGCCGATCGCCACCTCGACGGCCGCCTCCGGGGCCGCCGACGACGTCAAGATCACCAGCGACGGGGTGATCACCCTCTCCACCTCGGGGGCGATCGCCACCCTGGACAGCGACAACATCCTAACCAATAACGGCACGCTGACCAGCGTCGGCGTCTCGGACTCGATCGGCGTGCTGGTGCTGGGCGGCCATACGGGCACGCTGCTGAACAGCCTCACGATTAGCCTGACCGAGGACTACGACTACACCGACGACGATGACGACGGCGACTATGACGGCCCGTTCGCCAAGGGCTCGGGCCGCTACGGAATCCGGCTGACCGGGACCGATCCGTTCGTCGGCACGATCACCAACGACTCCACCGGCGTGATCACCATCGAGGGCAACGACTCCGCCGGCATCAGCCTGGAGGCGCCCCTGACGGGCTCGCTGGTCCATGCCGGCACGATCAGCGTGGTCGGCGACCGGAGTTACGGGATCCACAACACCGGGACGATCAGCGGAAGCCTGACCAGCACCGGCTCGATCAGCGTCGTGGGCGCCGGCAGCGTCGGCCTGGCGGTCGACGGCGACGTGGGCGGCGCGGTCGTCATCCAGGGTTCGGTCTATTCCACCGGCTACCGGGTCACCTCGCGCTATTCCGACCCGGACGACGAGGCCCTGCTCGACGCCGACGACCTGCTGCAGGGCGGCGGCGGGGTGAAGGTCACGGCCGACGTGGCCGGCGGCGTGCTGCTGGACGCCCCGCCCACCGACACCAACGACGACACCTCCGACGACGAGGACGCCGACGGCGTCACCGACAGCAGCGAGGGCACGGCCTCGATCACCGCCTACGGCTCGGCTCCCGCCCTGCTGATCGGTTCGGACACCCGGGCCGTGACCTTGGGCGCGGTCGGAACCGGCGACGACGCCTATGGCCTGATCATCAAGGGCTCGATCACGGCGGCGGGCATCCACGACGGGATCAGCGCCACGGGCCTGCAGCTGGGCGGCGACACCGGCCAGTCCACGATCATCACCGGCGGGGTCAAGCTGAGCGGCTCGATCTCGGCCAGCGCCTACGAGGCCGACGCGGTGGGGCTGAAGCTGAACGCGGGCGCCGTGGCAGACACCCTGTGGAACACCGGCGGGATCGCCGCCTCGGTCACGGGCGACACAGCCGTCACCGCCAAGGCCGTGAGCATCGCCGCCGGCGCCAGCATGACCAGCATCACCAACGCCGGGACCATCACCGCCACGGTCGGCGGGGAGGGCGGCTCGTCCTACGCCATCGTCGACGAGACCGGCGGCCTGACGACCATCACCAACACCGGCTCGATCGCCGCCTATGTGGTGGCCACCGACGACGAGTACGACACCGACGACAGCGACACCGACGCCGCCAACGAGACGGTCACCGGCGTGGCGACGGCCATCGACGTGTCGAAGAACACCACCGGCGTGACCATCGTCCAGAGCGGCGTCAACGACGGGGACGACGGCGACGACGACGTGGCCGACACCGATACCGACGGCGACGGCGTGGACGACGCCGACGAGCCGATCATCCGCGGCCGGGTGCTGCTCGGCTCGGGCGCCGACAGCCTGTCGATCCTCAACGGCGGCCTGATCGGCGACGTCTGGTTCGGCGACGGGGCCGACAAGCTTACCATCGACGGCACCGGCTACATGATCGGCGCCCTGCACGACAGCGACGGCCTGCTGGACATCAAGATCGGCAACGGCACGCTGGGCCTGACCAACGCCGAGACCATCAAGGCCACCAGCCTGAACCTGGGCGCCGACAGCGTGCTGATCTTCACGGTCGATCCCACCGCCGGAACCCAGACCAAGCTGGTGGTCGACACCGCCACGGTCGAGGCCGGCGCCTCGCTGGGCCTGAACTTCAAGAGCCTGCTGACCACGCCGACCACCTACACCGTGATCCAGGCCGGCGCCCTGACCGCCGGGACCATCGACCAGGACCTGCTGGGCCACGTGGCCTACATGTATGTCGCCAACGCCTATGCGACGGGCAACGAGATCAATATCGACGTGCGGCGGCGCACGGCGTCCGAGGCCTCGATGTCGCGCAGCCAGACCAGCGCCTACGACGCGGTGTTCGCGGCCCTGTCGAACGACGCCGACATCGCCGGCGCCTTCCTGAACCAGAGCACACAGGACGGCTTCTTCGGCCTGTACGACCAGATGCTGCCCAGCCAGGGCGAAGGCCTGTTCTCGGCCCTGCAGGCCGTGCAGCAGCAGATCTCGGCGGCCACGGCCAACCGCCCCGATGTCGGCGACCGCTATGGGCCCGACAGCGTCTGGGTGCAGGAGATCAACGCCCTGGTCCGCCGCGAGGACGGCGACACGCAAGGGTCCGACACCCAGGCCCTGGGCATGGTGGCCGGCTACGAGGCGATGGGCGACGCGGGCGGGGCGCTGGGCCTGACCCTGGCGGCGGTCAGCCTGGAAGAGCACGATACGGTCGCCAAGCTGGGCGAGAAGACGACCGCCTCGATCCTGCAGGCCGGCCTCTACTGGCGGCGCTCGGTCGGCGGCTGGCGGTTCAACCTCGGCGGCGGGGCCGGCTACAGCCGTTTCAACGGCGACCGCGGCTTCGTCAGCGCCGACATCGACGGCGACGGCACGGCCGATGTCAGCCTGACCAACACCGCCGCCTGGAACGGCCTGGTCGCCAACGCCTTCGCGGGCCTGGCCTACGAGGCCCGGCTGGGCGACGTCTATCTGCGCCCCGAGGCCCGGTTGGACTATGTCTGGCTGTGGGAAGGCGAGCGCAGGGAGCACGGCGGCGGCGCGGGCTTCGACCTGACCGTGGCCGAGCGCGAGGCAGACAATCTCAGCGGCGACCTCGGCCTGGTGCTGGGCAAGCAGTACGGCAAGGACGTCTGGGTGCGGCCCGAACTGCGGGTCGGCTACCGTCAGACCCTGGCCGGGGCGATGGGCGACACCATCGCCAGCTTCGCCGGCGGCTCGGCCTTCACCCTGGCCGCCGCCAACGACAAGGAGGGGGCGGTGACCCTGGGCTTCGCGCTGCGCGCCGGCTCGGCCCTGTCCTATGTCGCCCTGGAAGGCGGCGCCGAGGCCTCGCGCAAGCAGACCAAGTACACCATGCGGCTGAGCGGAAGGGCGATGTTCTGACCGTGGAAAAGCGCATCCTCATCCTCGACGGCGACCCCGTGGCCCGCCACGACATGACGGGCCTGCTGGCCGGCTACGGCCTGACCACCCTGGGGGCCGGCAGCGCCCGCGAGATGGAGCAGATCCTGCGCGAGACCCAGGTCAACCTGGTGATGCTGGACATGATGCTGCCGGACGCCTCGGGTCTGTCGGTCTGCTCGCGCCTGCTCAGCCTGCCCTCGCCGCCGGCGATCATGATGGTCTCGGACTCGGGCGAGGAATGCGACGTGGTGGTGGGCCTGGAGCTCGGGGCCGACGACTATGTGATCAAGCCCTATCGCCCGCGCGAGCTGCTGGCCCGGGTCAAGGCGGTGCTGCGCCGCCATGACGACACGCGCCCCGAGGAGCCGGCCCGCGAGGCGCCCGCCGTCTACCGCTTCGACGGCTGGCGGCTGAACGCCGCGACCCAGGAGCTTTTCGATCCCCGCGGCCGGCCCATGGCGCTGTCGACCGCCGAGTTCCTGGTGCTGTGGGCCCTGGTCGCCAGGCCCAACCAGGTGCTGACCCGCGACGAGCTGCGCCAGGGTCCGCCCGACGCCCACGCGCGGCCCGCGCCCCAGCAGGTCAACGTCGCCATCAGCCGTCTGCGCAGCAAGCTGGACCGCGTCGACGGCGGCGCGCACCTGATCCGCACGGTGCGCCATGTGGGCTACATCTTCGCGGCCCGGGTGGACCGGGTGCAGGACTAGGCCAGGTCCAGCGCCCAGGTCTGGCCCACCAGGTCGTGGCCGAACGAGTGGTGCGGCGCCTCGTCGACCAGCACGAAGCCCGCCCGCTGATAGATCCGCCGCGCGGCGACCAGGATGCTGTTGGTCCACAGCTCCAGCCGGCGATAGCCGACGGCCCGGGCCCGATCGGTGCAGGCCTGGACCAGCATCGCGCCGACCCCTCGGCCCCGCGTGTCGGGCTCGACATACAGCAGCCGAAGCTTGCCGACCTCCGGGGCGTCGCCGCGCACCAGGAAGATCGAACCCACCACGCGGCCGTCGATCTCGGCGATCCACGCGGCCTCGCGCGCCGGATCGAAGGACTGGACGAAGTCGGCCAGGATCTTCGCCACCAGGGCCTCGTAGTCCTGGGTCCAGCCGTATTCCTGCGTGTAGAGCACCGCCTGGCGATGGATGATCCAGCCCAGGTCGCCGGGACGGAGGTCGCGCAGGATCACCGCGCCGGCGGGCGCCTCGTCGAACACCTGGCGGATGGACTGGGCGGCCGCGAGCAGGCTCTGGCGCTTGGCCGTCGGCAGGTCGTGCAACAGGCCGGCGATCGCGTCGTGGGTGTTGCGATCCAGCGCGGCGAAGGTCTCACGCCCGGCGGCCGTCAGGCGGATCGACCGGCTGCGGCCCCCGCCGGGATGCTGGGCCGTCTCGACCAGGCCGCGCGCCTCGAAACGCTTGAGGGTGCGGCTCATCTGCGCCGGGTCCAGGCCGAGGGCGCGGGTGATCTCGGCGGCGCTCGGATCGGTCCGGTGGGCGAGTTCGTAGAGGATCCGCGCCTCGGTCAGCGAGAACGGGCTGGCGTCCAGCTGGGGGTTCAGCAGGCCGAGCTTGCGCGTGTACAGCCGGTTGAAGGCACGCAGGTCGGCGATTTGCGTCTCCGGGATCATGGCGGCTCCAGCTTGCATGTTGACTGAGTCAAATAAGCGATATCTTGACTGAGTCAACATGCGAAGCGAAGGCACCGTGGAGGATGCATCCTAGGCCGCCGCCGGCGCCGGGTGGGCCGAGCGATACTGGGCCGCGTCGGTGACGTATTCGGCGTGGCCGTAGCGGGCCAGCAGCTTGCGCACGCGGCGCACGAGCACCGCGTCGGCCGCCTCGCGCAGCACCGGGACCTTGTCCGCCGCCTTGAAGGCCAGCATCCGCGCGATCACCCCCAGGGCCACGGTCGCGAACACCAGCCGGTCGAGCGGGTCCACCGAGATTCCCATGCGCGCCGCCGCCGCCCGGTCGCCGTTCATGAAGTGGCGCAGGAAGAAGGCCTTGGCGAAGCGGCGCTCGATGCGGTCGTGCAGGCGGTTGGCGGGCGAGCGGTCGGGCGGCAGGTAGGCGGCCAGGGTGGCGCGGATCAGCGCCCCGCAGGTCTCGTCGTCGAAGCCCTGGCGCAGGGTGGTGTTGCGGGCGGTCATGATCCGCACCACCCCCTCGGGCGTGTCGGCCAGCAGGTCCTGCGGCAGGCCCAGCAGGAAGCAGCGATAGCGGGCCAGCTCGACCTTGGCCCGCTCCTCGCGGGTGAAGTCGCGGCGACCCTGGCGCAGGATATTGAAGGCCATCAGGAATACCGGAATCAGGCCGGCCGGCATCTGGTCGACCTGCGGGATCGGCACGCCGTAGACCGACACGTCCCAGCGCCCCGAGCGGATGGCGTTGAACCGCACCATCGAATGCATCAGCCGCACCATGGCGGCCGCCTTGAAGCCGGCGCCATGCCGCTCCAGCGCCCCGGGCAGGACGGTGGTGGCGAAGAAGGTCGCCGTCTCGTTGACCCGGCGGGCGGCGGTGTCGCTGCTCAGGGTCCCGGTCAGGGCCATGGGCAGGGCCGAGTACTTGTTCAGGAAGGTCGCCACGAACGCCCCGCGGATCGCGAACGGCGCCAAATGGGCCGTGGCGTTGAGGTCCAGCCGCGCCCCCTCGCGCACCAGGTCCATGTCGACCCAGTCGGGCGTGGCCTCCATGTCGGCGATGAAGGCGAGGAGTTCGGGCGGCGCGTCGGCCACCGCCTCGACGCCGTGCTCGCAGGCGGTGGTCAGCATGTCGATCAGCCGGCGAAAGCCGTACTTGGGGATCAGGGCGGCATAGGCGTCGGCGACGATGTCGCCCAGCATGGTGTAGGCTTGGACGCGGTCGAGGTCGTCCTGGGTGACGGTCACGCCCAGCGGGGCGCGGTCGCGGACCACGGCCCTGGACGCGTCCGGCGTGAAGCGTTCGGGCACGGCATCGAAGTCGACGTTTCCGTACAGCGCCGGCAGCAGCGTCTTCTGCGACGCCACTTTGGCGCGAACCTGGTCGATGGAGAGGCTCATCGGGCTCCTGGGGTTTGCCGAACCCGCCGGAAGGCGGATCCTGGTGTCGCCGATCAGGTTATGTAAGCGTTGTTCACGTTCCTACTCGCCTTCCAACGGGCGGCGCGGGGTGACGAAGGGAAGGTGGCAAGTGCCTGAAAGACAACGCAGAACGCCGCGCCAGGCCCGTTCGGAATCGACGATCGACGCGATCCTCGACGCGACCTTTCAACTTCTCGAGGCCGACGGCGTCGACAAGCTGACCACCAACCACATCGCCGAGCGGGCCGGGGTCAGCATCGGCACGCTCTACCAGTACTTCGGCGGCAAGCAGGACATCCTGGCCGCCGTCGCCCAGCGCCGGGCGGTCAGCGTGCGCGACGCCATCGCCGAGACGGTGATCGAGCGGCCGGAGCTGGGCAGCGTGCGGTCGATCGTCCGAGCCCTGATGCGCGGCTTCGAGGGTTCCCCCGCCACCGGCCAGGTGCTGTTCGACGCCCTGTTCCAGAAGGGCGAGGACGGGATGCTGATGCATCACCACAAGGCCTTCATGGCCTCGATCGCCGGCAAGGCGCGGCTGGAGATCGCCCTGACCGACGAGTCGGCCTTCGTCCTCACCCACGCGGTCATCGGCCTGCTGCGCGCGGCGGCCGCCGAGAAGGACCTGGGCCTGGACCCGGCGGCGCTGGAGGACGAACTGGTGCGGCTGATGGAGGCCTATGTGGCGGCGTTGGCGACCACGCCGCGCAACGCCTGACGTCCTCTTCCTACTTGGTCGCCACCGACCAGCGCCTCCGGCACCAGCGCCAGGTTCATGATCGCCGCCAGGCCCCATTGCGCCGTGCCGTTGGTGGTGACCCCGGCCGCCTCGTCGATGGGGTTGAGCACGTCACGACCTTCGAAGCGCTTGGTGGCGGTCGACAGGTTCAGGTCCTCGACCACGCCGCGGCCGAAGAACTCCTTCCAGGTCCGCTCGGCCAGAGCCTTGTCGCCCAGCCGCCAGGCCGCATAGGCGGTCAGCCGCGAGTGGCCCTGGCGCAGGCCGTTGGCGCCCAGCGGCTGGCCGAACCGGGCCGTCTGCTCGTCGCGCGGGGCGTTGTACCAGCGGCAATAGTCCAGCCAAGCCTTGTCGTAGGCGGGCTCGCGGATCAGGGCCAGCATCTCGACATGAATCTCGGGGGCGCCGAACGCCGCGTTCAGGTGGCTGACGGCCAGCTTGTCGCCCGCGCCGGAGAACTTGCCGGTCTTGACGTCGTAGGTGGCGCTGCCGGCGAACCACTGCTTCTGCAGGGCGGCGATGGTCCTCATGCCGTCGACGATCCGGGCCCGCCAGCGCGGGTCGCCCGTGCGCTCCCACTCGGTGAACCAGGCGCCGCACAGCGAGCTCCAGTCGGTGCCGAACGAGGCGCGGATCTCGCCCTTGGGCCAGGCGTCGTTCTGCAGCTTGCGGCCGATATTGACCCGGGTCAGGGCCTCGTCGCCGTCGAGCAGGTCGCGCATCAGGTCGCCCACCCGCTCGTCGGCGGTCAGGTAGTAATAGATGCGGCGGTAGATGGCGTTGCTGACCCGCGGCTGCTTGGAGCTGTCGCCCCAGTGCTGCACGCCGTGCCGGGTGCCCAGGCCGCGATAGGGCCCCACGTGATAGACGTCGACCTCGCCGGTGTGGCGGGTCATGGCTTCGGCCATGCGGAACACGTCGGCCCGGCCGCCGCGCAGATAGCTCAGCCACAGCCACAGGTCGGTCGACAGCTCGGAATTGTCCCAGGCGAAGCCGCCGATGTCGTAACGCCAGACGTGGCGGTCGACGTCGTAGCTGTGCATGAAGTCGCCGTAGTCCCAGAAGCCGTACCAGCGGCGCTGCTCGATCTGGCCGAGGTAGAACTTCAGCAGCTGGTCCTGGCGGTCCTCGATCTGGGCCTTCAGGGGCGTGCTGCGGTCGGGCAGGCTCCAGGCCCCCAGCACGTTGGCGGCGTGGATCCGCTCGGGCGTGGCCATCAGGCGGGGCGGCTGGTCGTTCAACCGCGCCATCTTCGGGAAGGCCTCGCGGGCCGGCGTCGTGTCCAGCGCCCACAGCCGCAGCTCGGTGGTGCGGGCCACGCCGGTGGGCGTGCCCCAGTTCTTTTCGTAGTCCTCGTAGGTGATGTTGAGGCCTTCGGTCTCCTGGGCGTGCGTCTCCATGCCCAGGCCGTCGTGATAGAAGCGGGTGTCCATCACCGGGGCGTCGGGCGACCACAGCCAGGCGGTCAACTGGGCGACGTCGCCGGCCGCGTTGCGGACCTCCAGGGCGGTCGGCGGGGCGCGCCAGAAGTTGCCCAGGCCGATCGCCGCCCCGCCGGCCGCGCCGCCGACATAGGCCACGCCGCTGGCCCTTTGGCCGCCGTCGGCGTGGATCCAGGCGTGGCCCGGCTCGGTGCGCTTGCGGATAGTGAAGCCGTCGGCCGTCGGCTGCGACAGCAGGAAGTCGCCCCAGTTGGGGATCAGGTGCAGGCCCGCGCGGACGGGGGCGGGCATCTGGTCGGCGGGCGGGGTCTTGCGGCCGGCGATCTGGGCGTCGCGGAACGCCTTGCCGGCGTCGCGGCGCAGGCCGGTCAGCGGCTTGACCGCCTCGGCCCACAGCCCTTCGTCCTGGCCGGTGAAGCGGACGTGGCGGTCGTACAGTTCGTCCGCCATCGGAACGTCTGCGGTGACGCCCAGGCCGCAGACGAAGTCCTTGGCCGCGTCGCCGTCGAAGATGAAGGTGTGCATCATCCGCAGCGAGTCCGCGCCGGCATAGGCGTAGAAGCGCACGATGAACGGCGCCCAGGCGCGGGTCCCCTGCTTGTGGCGGCCCTCGACGCGGATCACCGCGCGGACCGGGCCGGACTGCTCCACCGTCACCTTGTCCAGCGCGCTCTCGAAGGTCTTGCGGGCCACCGGGGTCTGGTCGATCTCGGGCGCGTCCTGGGTCTGCAGGACTAGGCGGACGTTGCGCAGCACCTCGCGGCCGCTTCGGGTCGCCGAGGCGATCAGGGCCGAACCGTCGCGGGGGAAGCGCCAGGTCGCCGGGCCGGTCGAGACCTCAACGGCGGCCGGGCTCTCGGTCACGCGCACGCCGGCGGCGGCCTCGGACCTGCCGGGCTCGATCGTCAGGCGTTCGCCGATCTCGCCCGCGCCGACCGCGTGGGCCGTCCACTTCAACGAGCCATCGGGCCAGTAGGCGAGGGGCCAGGTCTGCAGGGCCACGGCGGCGCCGTTCGCGCCCTTGGCGCGGAAGGCCTGCTTGCGGGAGTACAGCCCTTGCGGCCATGGCGTGCCCCAGGTCTGCCCTGCGTTCAGGGTCGGCGGCTTGCCGTCGATCCAGCGGATGTCGGTGGGGGGCAGGGCGCGCGCCCCCTTGGCCGGGGTCGCGGCCAGGACCGGGCTCGACAGTCCGGCCAGGGCTCCGGCCAAGGTGGTTTGCACCAGCACGTCGCGTCGTGTGGGGGTGGTCATGGCCGCTTCTCCCTGTGCGCGTCGTCGTCGGCGTCAGCGGCCGGGCAGCGCGATCTTGCCAGCGACGCTAATTCCATATTCTGTGACGTCAATCCATTTTGTGAGATGTTTGGGAGGGCGTCATGGCACGGTTCGGAGCACGGTTCCTGGGGTTGGCGCTGTGCGCGGGGCTGGCCTGGCCGGCGGCGGCCGCGCCGCGTCCGGGCTGGACCGGCTCGTGGGCGACGGCGGTGGTCGCGACCGATGCGGCCAACCTGCCCGCGCCTCAGGGCGAGATCACGATCCGCCAGGTGGTGAGGCTAGGCGCGGGGGGACCGCGCTTGAGGCTGCGGCTGGCCAACACCTTCGGGACCGCGCCGCTGCGGATCGACGGCGCGCGGGTGGCGCTGGCGGGCGCTCCGGGCGGCTCGGCGATCGAGGCGGGGACCGATCGAGCCGTGACCTTCGACGGTCAGGCCGGCGTGACCATCCCGCCCGGCGCGACCTGGCTGTCCGACCCGGTGGCCTTCCCGGTCGAGGGTCTCGCGCGACTGGCCGTCAGCCTGCGTCTGCCCGAGGCTCCGCGCCAGGCGACCGTGCACCGCTCGGCCCGCACCACGGCCTTCGTCGTCGCCGGCGACCAGTTGGCCGCGCCCGAGCTGGCGGGCGCCGCGACCTTCACTCAGTGGGTGCAATTGGCGGGCGTCGACGTAGAGCGGTCGGGAGGCGCGGCGGTCGTGACCCTGGGCGACTCGATCACCGACGGCTCGGGGGCGGGCGTCGATGTCTATGAACGCTGGCCCGACGTGCTGGCCGCGCGGCTGCAGGCCGATCCCCGCACCCGCGACGTCTCGGTGCTGAACGTCGGCATCGGCGGCAACAAGATGTTGAAGGACGGCAGCGGTCAGGCGGCCCTGGCGCGCCTGGATCGCGATGTCCTGGCCCAGCCGGGTGTGAAGACCCTGGTGCTGCTGATAGGGATCAACGACATCGGCGGCTTGTCGCGCGAGGGCGAGGTGACCCCGGAGAAGCGCGCGGCGGTGGTGGCGGGGCTGATCGCCGGTTACCGCCAGCTGATCGCCCGGGCGCATGAGCGCGGAATCCGGGTGGTGGGCGCGACGATCCTGCCGTGCGGGGGCACCAAGATCTACCGCTCCGACGCGGACGCTGACGCCGATCGCCAGGCTGTGAACGCCTGGATCCGGAGCTCGGGCGTATTCGACGCGGTCATCGACTTCGATCGTGTGACCCGCGACCCGGAGCATCCCGAGCGGCTGCTGCCGGCCTATGATTCCGGCGACCAGCTGCATCCCTCGCCGGCAGGGTACAAGGCGATGGGCGAGGCGATTCCGATCGAGGCGCTGGTCGGACCGCGCCGCTGAGATCCTAAGCCCCGCACGACTCCCGCACGATCAGGTCCGTCGACAGCCGTTCCGGGCGGTGGTCGCCGTCGGCGTCCAGGACGCGGGCCACCAGCAGGCGGCCGGCCTTGTAGGTGTCCTGCTTGATGGTGCTGAGCGCCGGGGTGGAGAGCCGGCTCAGCAGCATGTCGTCGTAACCGACCACCGAGACGTCCTCGGGCACGCGCATGCCCACCCGGCGCAGGGCGCGGATGGCGCCCAGGGCGATCAGGTCGCTGGAGGCGAAGATCGCGTCGAAGGCCACCTTGCGGCGGACCAGGGTGTTGACCGCGGCCTCGGCCGACTCCAGTTCGAAATCGACCGGGCAGATCAGGGCCGGGTCGGCCTCGAGCCCGCTCTCCTTGAGGGCCTCCACATAGCCGGCGCGACGCTGCATGGCTTCCGGCTCGGTTTCGCCGAGGAAGACGATGCGCTTGCGGCCCAGGCGCGCGAGGTGCGCCGTCGCCCGCCGGCCGCCCAGCAGGTTGTCCGAGCCGATCGAGCAGTACTTCTGGCCGGCCAGTTGCGCGCCCCACACGGCGAACCGCGCGTCGGTCCCCGCCAGCTGGTTGAAGGCCTCGTGCAGGGTGCTCTGGCCCAGGAAGATCACGCCGTTGGCCCGGCTGGTGGTCGCCGCGGCGAACAGGTCGTCGAAGCTGGCGGGCGAGGTGTGGCTGACCGTGAAGTCGCAGCCCCGATCGCGCGCCGCCTCGCCGATGCTGGCCAGCAGCTCCAGGAAGAACGGGTGCGACAGCGGCAGGGGGCGGCCGTGGGTGCGCGGCGTGACGATGGCGATCGAGCCCTCCGACCCGATCGGCCCCGCCGGCATGTAGCGGCGGAACGGATAGTCGTGCTCCTTGGCCAGCGCCCAGATCCGCTGCTTGGTGCGGGTGCTGATGGACGGATGGTCGTTGAGCGCCCGCGAGACGGTCGACGCGGAGACGCCCGACAGCTTCGCCAGATCGTCCAGCGTGGTGCTGTTGTTGCTACCGCTGCCCATTGCGTCCAGATAATGAGAAAACCACGTTCGCCACCTTTAGCGCACTGAAGGGATTGATTTGCAAGGCAAGCGCCAGGACTTCGCCGGGCCGCTCCGGACCCGCGCCGCATGACCAAGGCGCGCCTGTCTTTCACGCAGATCTGGAACATGTGTTGCGGTCTGTTCGGGGTCCAGATCGTCTGGGGTCTGCAGAACGTCAACACCAGCCGGATCTTCCAGACGCTGGGCGCGGACGTCAACGAACTGGCCATCCTGTGGATCGCCGCGCCGGCCACGGGCCTGCTGGTCCAGCCGATCATCGGCCATCTGAGCGACCGCACTTGGGGCCGACTCGGCCGGCGCCGGCCCTATCTGTTCTACGGCTCGATCCTGACGGCGATCTCGCTCTTCCTGATGCCCAACGCGGGCAGCGTGCTGACCGCCAGCCTGATGCTGTGGGTGCTGAGCGCCTCGATCAACGTGGCCATGGAGCCGTTCCGGGCCTTCGTCGCCGACACCCTGCCCGAGGAGCAGCGCACCACCGGCTTCGCCATGCAGGTGTTCTTCATCGGCGCGGGGGCAGTGTTCGCCTCGGCCCTGCCTTGGGCCCTGACCCACTGGTTCGGCGTCTCGGGCCAAGCCGCGCCCGGCCAACTGCCGCGCTCGGTCCATGTCGCCTTCTACGTTGGCGGACTGACCCTGCTGGCGGCGGTGATGTGGACGGTCTTCACCACCCGCGAGCATCCGCCCGAGACCCTGGCCGACGGCGCCCGCGTCCTGCCCGAGCACCGCACGCCCAGCGTCGAGGGCGCGGCGCTGATGCTGAAGAGCGGGGCGCTGTGGACCATCGCCGGCCTGGTGGCCTGCGCCCTGGCCTTCATGAGCGACTGGGCGCGCGAGATCTATGTGTTGGCCGGTTTCGCCACCGCCTTCGGCGCCGCCCAGCTGGCCGCCACCTGGCTGCGGCGCCAGGGCCGCGCCTCGCTGGGCGTGCTGGAGGTGGTCGAGGACATGCTGCACATGCCCCCGGTGCTGATCCGCCTGGCGGTGGTGCAGTTCTTCACCTGGTTCGGGCTGTTCGCCATGTGGATCTACACCACGCCCGCCGTGACCGCCCGCCACTACGGGGCGACCGATCCGGCCTCGGCGGCCTACAACCAGGGCGCCGACTGGGTGGGGGTGCTGTTCGCCGGCTACAACGGCGTGGCCGCCCTGGTCGCGTTGGCGCTGCCGGCCTTGGCGGCGCGGATCGGCCTGCGGGCCAGCCACGCCCTGTGCCTGGCCATGGGCGCCCTGGGCTTCGTGGGCTTCGTGATGATCGACGACCCGGCCCTGCTGTGGATCCCGATCGTCGGCATCGGGATCGCCTGGGCGTCGATCCTGTCGGTGCCCTACGCCATGCTGTCCAGCGCCGTGCCGCCCCACAAGATGGGCGTCTACATGGGCATCCATAACCTGTTCCTGGTCCTGCCCCAGCTGATCGCCGCCGTGGTGCTGGGACCCGTGGTCGGGCGCCTGTTCAAGGGCGAGGCGATCCTGGCCCTGGGTCTGGCGGCGGCGGCCTTCGCCCTGGCGGCGGTCAGCGCCCTGTTCATCCGCGATCCTTCTCGCGCGCCCGAGCCCGCGCCCGCCCAATAGCCGTTCGATCCCGCTCGCAGGACATGACGGCAAAGCTTGCGCGCGGTTTGTGGGAATCGCTGGCATCCCGACGTCCTCGAACCTACGCAAGAATTGCGTAAATAAGCCGCGCCCGCAAGCCTTCAATCAACAACGCGCCGTTCCAAAAATGCCACAACACACGATTTAGGCCAAAAGTTACCGCTAACGGCCGCATTTTTCGCAAAACAACGCTATTGCGTTCGACGCAAAAGAACGCAAGATTGCGCAAGTCGAGTGACTGGCCGGGGTGCGGGAGCCTATCCACGCCCCAGTCGGAGCCCCGGCGCCGCAAATCTTGCGAGGGCCGATACCGAGGGGTGAGGCGTTCGCGGCGGAAGACGACGGACAACGGCGAACGCCGTGACGAAGAGGAGGGGAGGGGATGACGGGGCCGCGCGCCCCGCGAGCGACCTGGTCGGGATGACCGGACGCTCAGCGTGTCGAAGCCGGCCACGCCGCGCGACGCCAACTGTCTTTCAGCGAAATCCACGATCCGACGCGCCTTCCGGGATGCGGGCGGATCGAGACTGCAGGGGTCCCGCGACGCTCCCGGGAGGGGGGACGCGGCTTCATCAAAAAAACCCCGCGCGACCAAGGCGCGGGCAGAAAATCAGGGAGAACGGGATGAGCAAGTTCAGTTTCAGCCGCACGCTTAGCCGAGGGGGTCGTAAGACGCTTCTGCGCGGCGGCGTTTCGCTGGTCGCGCTGACCGCGATGAGCGCCGCCATGGGCGCGGCCGCGCCGGCCTTCGCGCAGGACAAGGACGCAGCCGTGGTCGACGAAGTCGTCGTCATCGGCGTGCGCAAGTCGCTGGCGACCTCGCAGGAAATCAAGAAGAACGCCGACACCGTGGTCGACTCGATCACCGCCACCGACATCGGCGCCTTCCCCGACAAGTCGGTCGCCGAGGCGCTGCAGCGCGTGCCGGGCATCACGGTGTCCCGCCTGCAGTCCAGCGACGACAGCTCGCACTTCTCGGCCGAGCCGGCCGGGGTGCTGATCCGCGGCCTGACTCAGGTGCGCACCGAGTTCAACGGCCGCGACAGCTTCTCGGCCGACGCCGCGCGCGGCCTGAACTTCAACGACATCTCGCCGGAGCTGATGGCCGGCGTCGACAGCTACAAGAACCAGACGGCCGAGATGATCGAGGGCGGCATCGCCGGCACGGTCAACCTGCGCACCCGCCTGCCGTTCGACAGCAAGGACCAGGTGATTTCGCTCTCGGGCAAGGCCAACTACGGCAACCGCTCCGAGAAGGTCACCTACGAGTACTCCGGCATCATCAGCAAGACCTGGGACGTCGACATGGGCCGCATCGGCATCATGGCCGACTACGCCTATTCGCACGTGCTGACCCAGACCGAAGGCGTGGTGATGCAGCGCATCGGCACCTTCTGCTCGGCCGGCATGAACGACGTCAACGGCAAGGCGATCGTCAACGCCGACGGCTCGATCCCCTGCACGGCCAACCCCTACGGCGGCTCGGGCTGGCGCTACATCCCCGACCAGGTCAACTACTCGCAGGTCGAGTATGACCGGGTCCGCAAGGGCACGGCCCTGGCGTTCCAGTACGAGAACAACGACGGCACCGTCCGCTTCAAGGCCCAGTACAACGACTCCAAGTACAAGAACGCCTGGCTCGAGCGCAGCGTGAACGTGGTCGGGTTCGGCCTGTGGGCCGCGCCGGCCTATTCGCCGCAGACCACGGCCTTCCTCGCCCCGGCCCAGGGCTCGCCGGCCTTCACCTTCGGCCCGGACGGCATGCTGACCTCGGGCATCCTGACCCAGCCGACCGGCGACTGGGGCTCCAGCACCCAGGACAACATCAACCGCGGCTCGGCGGTCCCCGGCCTGCCCTTCGTCAACTACTGCGGCGGGATCCCGGCCTGCGCCACCCAGCGCCAGGGTCTCTACATCGAGAACCAGGCTCGCAACTTCGACCACTCCGAAGGCACCCGCGACATCTCGGCCAACCTGCAGTGGGACGTCAGCGACCGCCTGCACACCAGCTTCGACGTCCAGTACATCGACGCCGACACCAACAACTACGACATCCTGGTCGCCAACCGCACGATGGCCGACGCCCAGTACCGGGTGAACGGCGACGGCACGCCGCAGATCACCCTGCAGCCGGGCTCGAACGTCAACTACGCGCCGGGCTTCCTGTCGAACCCGCACAACTACTGGATCCCGTTCATCCAGGATCACTACGAGGACAACGACGCCACCGAACTGGCCCTGCGGGCCGACGGCGAATACGAGTTCAACGAGGGCGGCTGGCTGAACTCGCTGAAGGTCGGTGTGCGCTATGCCGACCGCAAGCAGAAGGTCCGCTACTCGACCTACAACTGGTCGCCGGTGGCCGCGCCGTGGAACTGCAACGGTCCGGGCTTCAACATCGACAACACCACGCCCCAGCCCTATCCCGCCGCCTGCGGTCACGCCGGCGATTTCAAGGGCTACGGCGCGGGCATCTGGAGCGTCGCCAGCCTCGACAATTTCTACAACGGCAAGGTGTTCCCCAACAACGAGCTGGTGTTCCTGAGCAAGGCCACGCTGGCCGACCACGACGGGCTGATCAAGGCGCTGAGCGGCGCGACGACCAACTCGCCGATGGCCTGGACCCCGCTGTGCCAGCGCACGACCAACACCGAGGGCTGCTTCATCGATCCCGAAATGGTCGATGTCGAGGAAGAGACCATGGCGGCCTACGGCATGCTGCGGTTCGGCGGCGACGACATGACGATCTTCAACGGCGTCACCGTGCAGGGCAATGTCGGCCTGCGCTTCGTCCAGACCAAGACCACCAGCTCCGGCGGCGTCGCCTTCCCGACCAGCACCTGGTACACCTCGGCCGCGACCACGCCCTGCTCGGCGCCGCTGGGTCCCAACTCGGTCACCAACATCTCGTGCTGGCTGACGCCGAGCCTGCTGAACTTCAGCAACGGCGGCGGCGCGGAGAACGACTTCAGCGGCAAGCACGACAACTGGCTGCCCAGCTTCAACGTGCGGTTCGGCCTGAGCGACAAGAGCTTCATCCGCTTCGCCGCCTCGCGGGCCATGTCGCGGCCCGACTTCGGCCTGCTGCGCAACTTCGTCGGCGTGCAGAGCCCGGCCCTCAACACCACGCCGGACTCGCCGTTCGTGATCTGGACCGACCCGAACGCCCCGCACGTGGCGGCCAACGTCAAGGGCTATAACTTCCAGTTCAACGCCGACTCCGGCTTCGGCGCGCTGAAGCCGATCACCGCCGACCAGTTCGACCTGGCCTTCGAGCACTACTTCAACGAAAGCAGCTCGTTCAGCTTCGACCTCTTCTACAAGAAGCTGAACGGCAGCATCGCCTACGGCGAGTTCCTGCGCTCGTTCACCAACAACGGCGTGACCCAGAACGTGCTGGTCCGCGGCCCGCGCAACGGCAACGGCGGCGGCGAACTGAAGGGCTTCGAGGTCGCCTACCAGACCTTCTTCGACTTCCTGCCGTCGCCGTGGGACGGCCTGGGCGTCCAGGCCAACTACACCCACACCAAGCAGGAGGGGATCAACAACTCCAACCTGGCCACCCAGCCGGGCTACGCGGCCGGCGGCACGGTGGCCTTCGGCGGCGGCCTGCAGGTCAACGGGGCGGTCATGGACAGCCACCGCCTGGCCGGCATCTCGGACGACTCCTACAACCTGGTGGGCCTGTACGAAAAAGGCCCGATCGCCATGCGCCTGGCCTACAGCTGGCGCTCGTCGTTCCTGACCAACAACCTCGACTGCTGCATCGGCCTGCCGATCTATCAGAAGGGGACAGGCTTCCTGGACGGCTCGATCCGCTATCAGGTCAACAACAACATCGAAGTGTCGCTGGACGGCTCCAACCTCCTCGACACCAAGACGGTGTTCCAGCAGCAGGTCTTCGGCGACTCGGCCCTGACCCCCGGCGCCAAGCCGGTGAAGATCGACTCGTCGTGGATCCGCAACGACCGTCGCGTCCAGCTCGGCATCCGCTTCAAGTACTAGTCCCGATCGGGCGACGCCGTCGCGGAGGTTCCGCGGCGGCGTATGCTCCGGCGTAAACGGGAGGCCACGATCATGCAGACTGACAAAGCCGAGGCCCTGAAGGTCGTCATCGTCGGCGGCGGCACGGCGGGCTGGATGTGCGCGGCCGGCCTGGCGCGGCTGCTGGACCCGAATGCCTACGACGTCACCCTGATCGAGTCCGACGAGATCGGCACGGTGGGGGTCGGCGAGGCCACCCTGCCGCACATCAAGACCTACAACGACATGCTGGGGATCGACGAGGCGCAGTTCCTGCGCGAGACCCAGGGCACGATCAAGCTGGGCATCGAGTTCCGCGACTGGAACCGTCCCGGCGACCGCTACATCCACCCGTTCGGCACGTTCGGCGAGCCGTGGAACGGGGTCGACTTCCAGCACCACTGGGCGCGCGCCCGCCTTGCAGGGCGGGAGGTGGCCCCCTTGCAGGCCTATTCCTACGCCGTGGCCGCGTGCCGGGCGAACGCCTTCGAATTTCCGAACCAGGACGACAAGTCGATCCGCTCGACCTACGCCTACGCCTACCATTTCGACGCCAGCCTCTATGCCGGTTTCCTGCGTCGGTGGTCGACGGCGCGGGGCGTCAAGCGCGTGGAAGGCCTGGTCGCCGACATCGCCCGCGACACGGCCTCGGGCCACGTCCAGGCCCTGACCCTGAAGTCGGGCGCGCGGATCGCCGGCGATCTTTTCATCGACTGCACCGGCTTCCGCTCGCTGCTGTTGGGCGGGCAAATGGATGTGGCGTGGCAGGACTGGGCCCAGTGGCTGCCCTGCGACCGCGCCCTGGCCGTGCCGTGCAGGACCGGCGGCGACGGCCTGACGCCCTACACCCGGGCCAGCGCCGACCTCGGCGGCTGGCGCTGGCGCATACCGCTGCAGCACCGCACCGGCAACGGTTACGTGTTCTCCAGCGAATTTCTAAGCGAGGACCAGGCGCGTGAGACCCTGCTGGCCAAGCTGGACGGCGAGGCGCTGGACGAGCCCCGGCTGCTGCGCTTCAAGGCCGGCCGCCGGGTGCGCGGCTGGAGCGGCAACGTGGTGGCCATGGGCCTGGCCAGCGGCTTCCTGGAGCCCCTGGAATCGACCAGCATCTTCCTGATCCAGGCCGCCGTGATCGACCTGGTCAACCTGATGCCGACGCCGGGGCCGGGCGACCGCATGGACCCCCGGCTGGTCGCCGAGTTCAACCGGTTGTTCGAGATCCAGTACGACCGGGTCCGCGATTTCCTGATCCTGCACTACCGCGCCAACAGCCGGCTCGGCGAGCCGCTGTGGGACCACGTGCGGACCATGCCGATCCCCGACAGCCTGGCCGCGAAGATGGAGCTGTTCGAGGCCCGCGCCGCCCTGCCGGACTACAAGTACGGCCTGTTCTCCCGCGACAGCTGGCTGTCGGTGTTCGAGGGGCAGGGGCTGACGCCGCGCGCGTATGACCGGCTGGCCGAGAGCCTGCCGCTGGACGACCTCGAGGCCCGGCTGGCCGACCTGAAGACCCGCATCGACAGCAATGTCGCGACCATGACCCCGCACGCCGACTTCCTGGCCCGCTACGCGCCCGGCGACGTCGCGGCGGCGGCTCTGACCCCGGCGGTGGCGTGATGGGCGCGCCCGGCAGCATCGTCGTCGTCGGCCGCGACGCCGCCCTGTGGCTGTCGGCCTGCGTGCTGCGCCAGGCCCTGCGTCCGGCCGGGGTCAGCGTCACGGCCGTCGAGCTGCCCACCCGCCTGGGCGCGGCCGACCTCCTCGCCAGCCTGCCGCCGCTGGAGGCCATGCACGGCCTGCTGGGCCTGGACGAGGCGGCCCTGCTGCGCGCCACGCGCGGCGCCTTCTCGCTGGGCCAGAACTTCGCCGACGTCTCGGGCGCGACCCCGGCCTTCTTCCACGCCCACGGCGCCTATGGCGCGCCGATCGACAACCGCGACTTCTTCCCGTTCTGGCTCAAGGCCCGGGGCCTGGGCCTGAACGTGGCGCTGGACGAGTTCTCGCTGACCGCCGCCGCCGCCAAACAGGGCCGCGTGCTGCTGCCCGACGAGGAGACCGAGGTCTTCGGCCGCGCCGACTACGGCTACCACCTGCCGGCCATGGCCTATGCCGCCAGCCTCAAGACCCTGGCGGGCCGGTTGGGCGTGACGCTGCATCAGGCCCTGGCCATAGCGCCGACCTTGGACGCGGACGGCGAGATCGCCGCTCTGGACCTGGGCGAAGGCCGCTGCGTCGGGGGCGATCTGTTCGTCGACGCCACGGGCGGCGAGGGCGTGCTGATGACCGCCCTGGGCGTGGCCCGCGAAAGCTGGCGCGAACACTTCCCGGCCGACCGGGTGCTGCGCGCCCAGGGTCCACGCTTCGCCGCCCTGCCGCCCTATGCCGACATCCGGGCCTGGGCGCGTGGGTGGGTGGGCCTCTATCCGAGCCAGGCCCGCACCCATGTGACGCAGGTCTATGCGAGCGATCTGTGCACGGACGACCAGGCCCTGGAGCTGGCCGGCCGCATCTCCGGCCAGGCCCTGACCGACGCGGTGGTCTCCGTCAGCGATCCCGGCCGCCGCTCCGAGGCCTGGGCCCGCAACTGCGTCGCCGTCGGCGAGGCGGCATGCGCCTTCGATCCGGTGCACGGCGTCGAGCTGCAGGCCGTGCAGCTGGGTCTGGTGCACCTGCTGTCGCTGTTCCCGGTGGCCGGCGAATTCGCCGCCGAGCGCGCCGCCTATAACGCGACGATGCAGGAGGTCTACGAGCGCCTGCGCGACTTCCAGTCGGCCCACTACGTCGCCAACCGCTACGCCAAGGCGCCGTTCTGGGAGCGGGCCCGGGCGGCCGTCGCGTCCGAGGTGCTGGCCCACAAGATCGCCGTCTTCCAGGCGCGCGGCGAGGTCCCGCCGTCCGAGCACGAGACCTTCGTCGCCGACAGCTGGCGGGCCCTGTTCAGCGGCCACGGCCTGACGCCCGAGACCCACGCGCCGATGATCGACCGCACCGCGCCCGAGACCATGAAGGGCGAGTTTCGGCGCATCCTCTCCTTCATCAAGGAACAGGTGCTCAAGCAGCCGACCCACGACCTCTATCTGGAAAGCTTCTGCTGATGGACGGCGGCGGCGTGATCAGCAATCCAGCGGAGGGGGAGGTTCTCGACATCGACGCCCTGCCGCGCGTGGCGGCGGTCTTGCGGCCGTCGTCGGCCGAGTTCGAGGCCATCGTCCGCGCCGAGCGGCCGGTGGTGATCCAGGGTCTGGTCGACGCCTGGCCCGCCATGGCCGCCGGACGCCAGGGGCCCGCGGCGCTGAACGCCTATCTGAAGGCCATGGACACCGGCGCGCCGGCTCCGGTCATGGAAGCCCCCGCCGCGACCGGCGGCCGTTTCGGCTATGGCCCAGACCTGCGCGAGTTCGCCTTCTCCAAGCGCCAGGCCGGGATCGGCGAGACCCTGGACCGGATCGAGCGCCTGCTGGGCGATCCAGCCGCGCCGTTCGTGGCCATCCAGATGCTGCCCCTGGCCAGCCACATGCCAGAGTTCGTGCGCCAAAATCCGACGCCGCTGCTGCCGCCCCGGGTCATGCCGCGCCTGTGGATCGGCGGGGCCGTGCGCACCCAGACCCACAACGACCGCGACCACAACCTGGCCTGCGTGATCGCCGGCCGCCGCCGCTTCGTGCTGTTCCCGCCGACCCAGGTGGTCAACCTCTATGTCGGCCCGCTGGACAATCCGCCGCCGCTGTCCCTGGTCGATCCCGAGGCTCCGGACCTGGCGCGCTTCCCGCGCTACCGCGACGCCTACGCGGCCGCGCAGGTCGCGTGGTTGGAGCCGGGCGACACCCTGTTCATGCCGAAATACTGGTGGCACCACGTCACCTCGCTCGAGCCCTACAACGCCATGGTCAACTGGTGGTGGGGCGACGCGGGCGCCGGGTTGGAGCGGGCCAACGACGTCTTCCTGACCGCGCTTCTGGCCTTCAAGGACCTGCCGCCCGGCGAGCGCGCCTACTGGAAGGCGATGTTCGAGGCCTATGTGTTCGCCGACGACGGCGAGGCGACCGCCCACATCCCGGACGCCCTGAAAGGCGCGCTGGGGCCGATGAGCCCGTCGTTCCGCGCCGCCCTCAAGCACCAGCTGAAGATGGCCTTCCTGAAGGGCGGCGCATGACCGTGGCCGCCGCCGTTCCCCCCTTGCGGATCGGTCGCCGGATCCGGGTCCAGCTTCAGCACGTCGGCCAGGAGCGCCAGCCGCTGCTGATCGTCGACGACGTGCTGGACGACCCGGACGCGATGATCGACGACGCCCGGCAGGCCGAGTTCTACGCGCCCAAGCACACCCACTATCCGGGCCTGAACGCGCCGCTGCCGGAGTCCTACTACCGCACCGTGGTCACCGCCCTGCGCGGCCCGATCGCGGCGGCGTTCGGGCTCTCCAGCGACGCCTATCTGAAGTATTTCGGCTTCTTCGCCCTGGCAACGACGCCGGTGCGCGAGGCCGAGCCGATCCAGAAGATCCCGCACCACGACGGGCCCGACCCGCATCGCCTGGCCATGGTCCACTACCTGTGCAGGGGCGACCACGGCGGCACCGGCTTCTTCCGCCACAAGGCCACCGGCTTCGAGAGCGTCGACCGCGATCGCCACCAGACCTATGTCGCCGTCGCCCAGGCCCAGCTGGCCGCGCGCGGCGTCGGGGCGGCGGTCTATGCGGGTCGCGACATGGCCGATTACGAGCTGATCGGCCAGGCCGACTGCGTGTTCAACCGGCTGATCGTCTATCGCAATCACGTGCTGCACTCGGCGCTTCTCGGCCCGGAGCCGGGCAGTGGCGATCCGGGCGCAGGCCGGCTGACCGCCAACGGCTTCATCGAGGCGGTGACCTCCTGATGCGCCGCTCATCCCCCCTTTTCGCCGCCCCTGAACGGGCGACGGGACAAGTCCTCCCCTGCGTCTCGGTTCTGGCCTGCGGGGCCGAGACGCCCTTTTTCCTTCTGACGCCCCACTTCCTTCTTACGAAAGAGACCGTTCGATGATGTTGCGAACCTCGGCCCTGTTCGGCGCCCTGCTGAGCGCCCTGGCCGCCCCGGCTTTCGCGCACGCCGCCCAAAACGAAGGAGGCCGCGAGTGCGCCCAGTCGCCGGGCAAGGTGATCGAGGTCTGCGTGTTCACCAAGGACGGCGGGGCCTTCTACGAGGTGTCGCGCGGCGGCAAGCCGGTGCTGGCGGCCGCGCCGCTGGGCCTGACCTTCGCCGGCGAGCCCGCCGCCCGGATCACCGCCCTGACGGCGGCCAAGCGCGGCGCGTCCGACACCACCTGGGAGCAGCCCTGGGGCGAGCAGCGGACGATCCGCGACAACCATTCGGACCTGACCGTCTCGCTGGCCGGCGACACGGCGCTGAACAAGACCTTCGACGTGACCTTCCGGCTGTTCGATGACGGCCTGGGCTTCCGCTACGCCTACGGCGCGATCCCGACCGGTACGAACGTCGCCGTCACCGACGAGCGCACGGCCTTCAAGCCCGTCGGCGCCTATGACGCCTGGTGGTACGAGGGCCTGGGCCAGGAGCGCGACGAGTACCTCTACAAGCAGACCGACGCCCGCCGGATCACCCTGGCCGAGACGCCCCTGACCCTGAAGCGGACGGATGCGCCCAAACCGGGAGAGGGGGGCCTCTACCTGTCCTTCCACGAGGCGGCCCTGGTCGACTTCCCCAGCATGCTGCTGGCCGGCGACGGCTCGGGCGTGCTGAAGGCCCGGCTGATGCCCTGGCAGGACGGGACCCTGGCCAAGAAGACCGGCCCCTTCACCACCCCCTGGCGTACGGTGCTGATCGGCGAGACCGCCGGCGCCCTGGCCGACAGCCGCCTCGAGCTGAACCTCAACGAGCCCAGCAGGATCGCCGACACCTCGTGGATCAAGCCGGGCAAGTACGTCGGCATTTGGTGGGAGATGCACCTGGAGCGGTCGACCTGGGGCAGCGGTCCCAGGCACGGCGCCAACACCGCCAACACCAAGCGCTACATGGACTTCGCGGCCAAGTACGGCTTCGACGGCGTGCTGGTCGAGGGCTGGAACGAGGGCTGGGACGGCGACTGGATCAGCAACGGCGAGAAGTTCAGCTTCACCAAGGCCTATCCGGACTTCGACCTGAAGGCGATCACCGACTACGGCAAGGCCAAGGGCGTCAGGCTGATCGGCCACAACGAGACGGCCGGGGCGGTGCCCAACTACGAGGCCCAGCTGGAAGACGCCATGAAGCTCTATGAGAGCGTCGGCATCTCGCAGGTGAAGACCGGCTACGTCCGCCATAGCGGCACGATCCTGGACCAAGCGGGCGAGAAGCAGTGGTTCGCCGGCCAGTACATGGTCCGCCACAACCTGCGCGTCGCCCAGGTGGCGGCCCAGCACCACATCTCGATCGACGCCCACGAGCCGGTCAAGGACACCGGCCTGCGCCGCACCTGGCCCAACATGCTGAGCCGTGAAGGCGCGCGGGGCCAGGAGTTCAACGCCTGGGGCAATCCGACCAACCCGCCCGAGCATACGGTGATCCTGCCGTTCACGCGGATGCTGGCCGGGCCGATGGACTACACGCCGGGGGTCTTCGACGTGGTGCACGGCAAGGCCGATCTGACCCGCCGCGGCCAGTCGACCCTGGCGGTGCAGCTGGCCCTGTACGTGGTGCTGTACAGCCCCATCCAGATGGCGGCCGACCTGCCGGAGAACTACGAGGCCCGCCCCGACGCCTTCCAGTTCATCCGCGACGTGCCCACCGACTGGGAGGTCTCCAAGACCCTGCAGGGCGAGATCGGCGACTACATCGTGGTGGCCCGTCAGCCGCGCGGCGGCAAGGACTGGTTCCTGGGCGCCCTGACCGACGAGACCGCCCGCAAGCTGACCCAGAAGCTGGACTTCCTGGCCCCCGGCAAACGCTACGAGGCCCAGATCTACGCCGACGGTCCGGGCGCGGACTACATCACCAACACCACGGCGTTGGCGGTGTCGAAGAAGGTGGTGACCAGCAAGGATTCGCTCGAGTTCGACATGGCCCCCGGCGGCGGGACGGCGGTGCGGTTCAAGGCGCTGGACTGATCGCCTGCGCCCTAGGCGGCGTCCTGGATGTCGAAGCGCGCCACCTTGCCGTCGCGAAGGCGGAAGACGTGTCCGACCGTCTTGTCCTTGAGCCCGTGCGTCTGCCTCTGGAGCGGCCGGCCTTCGAGGTCGCGGACGGTCTGCAGGACCTCCGCGACGATCGCGCCGTCCGCGGTGCGGTGAAAGCCCACGGGCTCGACGTGCGGACTGACCATGGCCCACTGGCGCGTCCAGTATTCGCGCACGGCCTCGCGGCCATGGACATGGCCGCCGTCCATCCCGTTGGCCCAGGCGACGTCGTCGGTAAGCGCGGTCAGCACGCCGTCGATGTCCCGCGCGTTGAAGCGATCGTAGAGGCGTTCAACGATTTTGACGTCGTCGTCCATCGGGTCTCTCCTTGCGGGGCGCGGGTGTTGCGCTGAAGGACAACTCAGATACATATGTGCATATGTATCTGAGTTGTCGCGGACGCAAGGGCTGAGATGACGACGAACCTGGATGTGCTCTCCACGCCCGGACACCTGATCAGCCTGGCGGCGCGCGGGTTCGCCCGCCTCAGCGAGGCGCGGCTCAAGCCGCTCGGATTCGGCGTCGGGCACCTGCCGGTGCTGGTCGCGCTTCGGGACGGCAAGGCCAGCACCCAACGGGACCTCGCCCGCTTCGCCAAGGTCGAGCAGCCGCCGATGGCCCAGATGCTGGCCCGCATGCAGCGCGATGGGCTGATCCAGCGCACGCCCGACCCGGCCGACGGGCGCAGCAGCCGCATCACCCTGACGAAGCTCGCCGAAGCGCGCATGCCGGACGCCGTCGCCGTGCTGCTGCGGGGCAATCAGGAGGCGCTGCGCGGCTTCACGGACGAGGAGGCCGGCCTGCTGGTCGACCTCCTGACGCGTCTGATCGCCAATCTCGACCGGGTCGCGAGCGCCGAGGCGTCCTAGCCCGCCGTCACGCTCACCGTGCTCGCCTTCAGCCCCGGCGCGGACGCCGTGATGCGCAGCTCGCCCGCCTGACCACGTCGTGTACGGACGATCGCCTGGGCCAGGCCATTGAAGGCCTGGCGCTGGCTGGCGACATCGCTCTCGTGACTGGTCGGGTTGCCGTTGCCGACGCCGATCACCTGGCCGGGACCGGTCACCGCGAAGGTCACGAGATCGTCGGCGCGGGGCACGGGCTGCCCCTTAGCGTCCAGCACTTCCACCTTGAGGATGGCGACGTCCTGGCCGTCGGCGGCCACGCGCGAGCGGTCGGCGGTCAGGCGCAGGGCAGCGGGCGGTCCAGCCGTCTCGCGGCGTTCGCGCAGGATGACCTTGCCGGCCTTGTAGCCGTGGGCCTCGATCATGCCGGGGGCGTAAGGGATCGACCACTCGACGTGGTGGTTGGGCACGACATCCCGCACGCCCTGGCTCTTGCCGTTCAGGAACAGCTCGACCTTGTCGCAGTTGCTGTGCGCCCAGACCGTGATCGGCTGGCCCTCGCGGCCTTCCCAGTTCCAGTGCGGCAGCAGGTGCAGCAGCGGCTCGGGACGCCACCAGGCGCGGTAGTAGTAATAGTTGTCCTTCGGGAAGCCGCAGGTGTCGAACGCGCCGAAGTGCGAGCTGATGCTGGGCCAGCGGTTGAAGGGCGTGGGCTCGCCGCGATAGTCGAAGCCGGTCCAGATGAAGCCGCCGGCCACCCACGGACGGTCGGCCGCGTGGCTCCACCACTTCTCGGCCGTGGTCGCCCACCAGGGGTGGTCGGTGTCGTAGGCCGGGACGTAGCTCTTGGCCTCGTCGCGCACGTACTCGCCGCGCGTGGTGACCACGCTGGCGCTCTCGGTGCCGATCACCGGCACGTTCGGGAAGCGGGCGTGGAAGTCGTCCATCTTCTCGTGGCGATAGTTGAAGCCCTGGACGTCGATGACGGCGCTGATGCCCTCGCCGAAGCCGGAGTCCATGGCCGCGATGACCGGGCGGGTCGGGTCCAGGCGATTGACCAGCCGCTTCATGGTGGCGGCCACCTTGGCGCCGCGAGCGGTGCCCTGCTGCGGCTCCTCGTTGCCGATCGACCAGAGAATCACCGACGGATGGTTGCGGTCGCGGCGGACCAGCCGCTCCAGCTCGTCCATCGCGGTGGGGTCGCTGGACATCCGGCGGGTCTCGTCGATGACGAGGATCCCCATGCGGTCGCAGGCGTCCAGCAGCTCGGGCGTGGGCGGGTTATGCGCGGCGCGATAGGCGTTGTTGCCCATCGACTTCAGCTGCTCCAGTCGCCAGACCTGCAGGGCGTCGGGAATGGCCGCGCCGACCCCGGCGTGGTCCTGGTGGTTGCAGCTGCCCTTCAGCTTCACGGGCTGGCCGTTCAGCAGGAAGCCCTTCGCGGCGTCGAAGGCGATCGAGCGCACGCCGAACCGGGCGACATGGCGATCCACGACCGCCCCGCCGACCTTCACCTCGGTGACCAGGCTGTAGAGGTGCGGGTTCTCCAACGTCCACGGGAGGGGGCTGGGCAGGGTCACGGTCAGCGACAGCGACTGGCGCTCCCAGGCCGGCAGGCGGCCGGACGCGGCGGCCGGGGTCAGCACCGGCTTGCCGGCGGCGTCCAGCACGGTGTGCAACAGTTCGAACTCGGCCCGGGCGTCGCCCTCGTTGACCAGGTCGGTGTCGATGGAGACGGTCCCGTCGAGCTTGGCGCGCACGAACACGCCCCACCGCGGCACGTGGACCGGGGCGGTCTTGACCAGCCAGACGTGGCGATAGAGGCCCGCGCCCTCGTAGAACCAGCCTTCGCCCAGGCTGGCGTCGACGCGCACGACCAGGGTGTTTTCCTCGCCGATGTTGGCGATGTCGGTGATGTCGACGCGGAACGGGCTGTAGCCGCTGTCCTCGCGCTCGAGGATGTAGCCGTTGACGATGACCAGGGCGTCGCGGAAGGCGCCGTCGAACTCGATCGACAGCCGCTTGCCGGCGTCGGCGGCGGGCAGGGCGAAGGTCTTGCGGTACCAGCCGACGCTGGTGTCGGGGAACTCGCGGCCCAGGGGCTTGTAGCCGTGGGCGGCGCGCAGGTCCTCGTCGTCGGGCTTGCCGGACGGGACGTAGGCGGGGTTGTCGACGAAGGGCAGCTCGACCGCCCAGTCGTGGGGCAGGGTGACGGGCGCCCAGGCGCCGGCGTCGAACTTCGGGTCGGACAGCTGGCTGACCTGCCAATTGGCGGCGGTCGCGCCGGCCTTGGCGAAGGTGCGCTGGTTGGCCCCGAAGCCGAAGTCGCGGGCCGGGTCCTGGGCGTGGCCCAGCTTGAAGCGCCAGTCGAAGTCCAGCGACAGGCGCTCGCGCGGGGCCAGGTCGACGGAGGGCAGGGGCGAGAGCGCGGGCGAGGCGGGCGTCTTGCCCTTGGGAGCAGCGCTGGCGGCGGAAGCGGCCGCCAGAGCGGCGGCGGCGGCGGTGGCGGCCAGGGCTTGGCGGCGGCTGAAGTCGACCATGGAGTCCTCACGCGGAAAGGCAAAAAAATGGGGAGGAAGCGGTGCGCTTCCTCCCCAGTCGCAGGATCATCGGGGAGGGTGATGAATCCCAGCTTGGCGGGCCCGGAGCCTTTGCGAAAGCAAAGGTTCCAAATCAAAGATGGGGACCGCCGCCGCCACCCCCGCAGGACGAGGAGGTGGCGGAAAGGGTTAGAACTTCAGGGTCACGTCCGCGAGGAAACGACGACCGTAGCTGTCGTAGCGGCCGATCCGGTTGGGATCGTTGTCGCGGTACATCCGCAGCTCTTCGTTGGTCAGGTTGTTGACCTGGAAGCGCACGGCGACGTGGTCGTTGAAGGTGTAGGACGTGCTGAAGTCGAGGGTCTTCTCGCTCTCCAGGGTCTGCAGGTCCGAGCCGTTCCAGCCGTAAATCACGGTCATCGGGCTGTGGTACTTCCAGCCCAGGCGCGCTTCGATCGGGCCGTTGGCGTACCACAGGTCGACCGTGGCGGTGTGGTCGGCCAGGCCCGTCATGGAGAGCGGGTTGGTGGCCGGCGAGAACTCCTTCAGGTCGGAGTCGACATAGGCGTAGTTCGAGTAGATCCCGAACTTGCTGAGCGGACCCGGCAGGAAGAAGAACGGCGTCTGGAAGGTCAGTTCCAGGCCCTGGATGTAGCCCTTGCCGCCGTTGGCCGGGCTGGCCACGGTGTAGGTCTGGCCGCCGTAGGTGACCGGGCTCTGCTTCCAGCCGATGTAGGAGTCGACGTCCTTGTAGTAGTACGACGCGGCGACCAGGGCTTCCGGACGGAAGTACCATTCGGCCGAGGCGTCCAACTGCCAGGCCTCGAAGGGCTTCAGCGTGGGGTTGCCGGCGCTGCCCGTCCAGGGCGACCAGTTGGCCAGGGTGCGGCTGGCGCGCAGCTCGTCCAGCGGCGGACGGGCAATCACCTTGGCCAGGCCCAGGCGGAACACCTTGCCGTCGCCAAAGTCGAACTTGGCGTTCGCCGAGGGCAGGATGTCGGTGTAGTCGTTGTCCACCGTCACGGCGTTGAACGCGCCGGCGGTGTCCTGCTGCTGGCCGTCGCTGCTGGTCTCGGTGTGGACCACGCGGACGCCGACGTTGCCGCTGGCCCACGAGCCGGCGAAGCTGTCGGCCGCGAAGTTCAGCTTGCCGTAGCCTTCGAAGACCTTCTCGTTGACGCTCCAGCGCTCGCCCAGCTCCTCGGTCGCGTTCGACAGGGCGAAGGCGTTGGGCGCGTAGGCGACCGCCGCGATCTTGTCGATGTCGCCGGTCAGCAGGGCCGGGACGTTGGCGCCGTCGCTCAGCGTGTAGGCCGTCAGCAGGTTGGCCGGAATGGTCGCGCCGGTCGCCGCGGGGGCGAAGCTGAAGCTGGTGTGGTCCTTGGTGCGGTCCGAAGCCCGGACGCCGAACTGGAAGCTCTTGAACGGCACGCCCGTCAGGTCGCGCGTGAAGTCCAGGGTCCCGGCCTTCAGCTCGTCGTTCAGGTGCTCGGGACCGTCATGCGAACCGGCCAGGTCGGCGGTCTGGCTGAGGCTGAGGCTGTCCTGGCTGGTGGTGATGGTCGGGGTCTTGCCGGCGCGCCAGTCGAAGCTGGTCCAGGTCGGCCAGGCCTCGAAACGCACGGCCTTCCAGGTGTTGGTCCGCTCGGCCTTGGAGTAGGAGGCGTCGGCGACGACGGTCCACTGGTCGCCGGTCCACTTGCCGTTCAGGCCGCCGGCGAACAGGTCCTTGTCCTCGGAGTACTTGGCCAGCACGGTCTGGACCGAGCTGAAGGGCAGGGTGGCGGCCACCACGGTGTTGTTGACCAGGGTGAACGAGGCGCCGGCCGCGTGATAGTCGGCGTCGTTCCAGCCGAGGTTGGTGCCGTCGCCGCGGTTCCAGTTGCCCCAGTTGTTGGCGCCCCAGACCGTCTGGTCCTGGACCTCGGTGATCTCGATCTTCGAATAGAGGGCGTCGGCCTTCAGTTCGAAGTTGTCGCTGGGCTTGTACTGCAGGCCGCCCGAGACGCCGGTGCGCTTCTGGTCGATGCGGCTGGCCGACATCTGGGCGCCCCACGGGGTGGCGTCCAGCTTGCCGTCGCCGTTCAGGTCGCTGCTGTAGTCGCTGGCGCCGGCCGGCGGGCGGGCGGCGGAGTCGTTGTAGCCCCAGCCGGTGAACGAGCCGTAGCCGTTCTTCTGGCGCTGGCTGGTCAGGCCCAGCACGAAGGCCAGGTCGTCGTTGATCTTGTGGACCCACGAGCCCGAGGCGCGGTAGCCGGTGGTGTCGTAGTTCGGAATGTCCTTGCCGCCGTCATAGAAGACCGGGCCGGCGCGGAGCACGAATTGCGGGCCCTTGTAGTCGAGCGGGGCGATCGTATCGATGTTGATGGTCGCGGCCACGCCGCCGGCGATCAGGTCGGCCGACTGCGACTTGTAGACCTGGACGCCCGAGACGACTTCCGAGGGGTAGATTTCCCAGCGGACGTTGCGGTCGGGCTCGGACGAGGCGACTTCGCGGCCGTTGACCAGGCCCAGCACCAGGCGGGCGCCCAGGCCGCGCACGACGGCCTGGCTGTCGTTGCCGCGGTCGCGGGTGGCGTTGACACCGGGCAGGCGGGCGATCGATTCGGCGATGGTGACGTCGGGCAGGACGCCGATGTCCTTGGCCGAGATGGCTTCGACGACCTTGTCGGAACCGCGCTTCACGTCCAGGGCCTCGCGCAGGCTCTTGCGCACGCCGGTGACGACGACTTCGTCGACCTGAGCGGAGTCGGAAGCCGGGGCGGGCGCGGTTTGCGCGTGGGCGCCGGCGGCGGCCATCAGGGCCAGGCCGCTGACGGCGGAAAGAAGCTTGTAGTGAGACATCATGGTTCCCCCAAAGGACGACGGCGCGGCGTTCTTAAGACACCGCTGCTCATGTTGTGATGCGGACTGGTGTGGCCGGCGCTGAAAGACCGCCGATACAGGTGGGCGCGGTGGCCGCGCCGATGCGCTTCTGACGAACGCTCCCCGCCGACGTCGAGCGCCAGCTAGGAAGCGCTATTTATCATATCAATCACACATGACAAGCCTGGCCATGGATAGCGGTGTCAATTCACGGTCTTGGTGTGGCGCGGGGACCACTTGGGCCGCTCGCGGGTTATGCTGTGGCCGGACACGGAGACCCGACCATGGACGCCCGTACGACCCTCACCCCCGCCGCCGAGCTGGCCGCCCGAAGCCCGGTGCGGTTTCCGGGCGAGAGCCCCGAATACCGCGCCGCCCGCACGGCCCTGCTGGCCGAGGAGCTGGAGCTGCGTCGCCACCTCGAGCGCGTGGCCGAGCAGCGCCGCGCCCTGCCGCCGGGCGGCGAGGTCCGGGGCGACTACCGGTTCGAGGGCGAGGAAGGGCCCGTCGACTTCGCCGGCCTGTTCCGCGACAAGCAGACCCTCGGCGTCTACAGCTTCATGTTCGGCCCGCAGCGCGAGCGGCCCTGCCCGATGTGCACGGCGCTGCTGGGACCGCTGGACGCCAACGCCGCCGACCTCGACCAGAAGATGTCGCTGGCGGTGGTGGCCCGCTCGCCGATCGAGCGCCTGGTCGCCTTCAAGAAGGAGCGCGGCTGGCGGAACCTGCGGCTCTACACCGATCTGAACGGCAAGTACTCCCGCGACTATTTCGGCCTGCTGCCGAACGGCGACGAGATCCCGGCCTACAACGTCTTCACCCGCCAGGGCGGGACGATCCGCCACTTCTGGTCCGGCGAGATGACCGGCGAGAGCGCCGACCCCGGCCAGGATCCGCGCGGCGCTCCGGACCTGGTGCCGCTGTGGAACTTCCTGGACATGACGCCGGAGGGGCGCGGCGGGGATTGGTATCCGAGCTTGGAGTATAGGTGAAGAGTGTGCCGCCAGTCGGCGTCAAGCCACAGGAATGAGCTCGGTCGTATCCTCGGATCGCTTGTCGCGCTCGGCGCGCCGTCGAGCTTCAGCGAACGATCGATTAATTCTGAGTCCGGCGATTAGCGGAAAGATATAGAACCAAATCGTTCTAAAGTACTCCACTCTACGTGCGGCAATAGCAGGCTTTCTCGCTCGGTTGAACGTCTCTACGGTTCCATCAAATCTCATTACCGCGAGCTCTATTTTGTTCCAATCTCTGGCGATGGAGCTCGCAGATTCCTGAAATACGGTAGTGGATCCCGTGTATGGGATCGCGGGGCGGTCGATAGTAAGACCAAATAGAGCGTCGTTGACCTTTGCGTGCTGCAATGAATTGATTGAAAATTTGTTACAAATGTCTCTATTTTCCTGAGTTCTATCTAATTCCCACGTATCAACATTGTCGCCCATGTGCGGCGAACAATGATTGAAGTGAAACCCAGATCTGGCGTCAATTACCGCGTCAAACTGCGAGTTAAGATCCTTATATATTTCCGTGACCCTGTCTGTGTGCGGCGCCATGGAAAATGATAAGGATACAAGAAAAAAAGCGATGACGCTGGAGGCTACCCAGAGCGTATCTACCGTTAGCCAAAACCTTACTGATCTCGGATTCAAGTGGACAAATATGAAATAGAACCCAAACGAGGAGCCGATGGACATTGCCGTGACAATCAATGGAGCCCATTGGATAGTAAAGCCTACAAACTCGTTCATGCCGCCCCTCATGCGCTCGAACTCACAGACTAAGCCATCTTCTTTGACGTAATCTGAAGTTGTGGCCGAGATCGGCGCTTACTCTCCCACCTTCACCACACTGGCCCGCTGCCCCACGGTCGCCGTCACGGCCGGAGCATCCGCTACAGCCGTCGCTGTAGCTGCCGTCGCCACGGTCACCGAGGTTCCGGGCGCCAGGCGCGTGCGGTAGACGAACGCGTCGCCCTCCCGGACCATCGGCCGGGGCCCGACGCCGCCCAGGAAGTCGCCGTCGATGAAGGCGGTGTCGCCCGAGACCTTGGACTTGAACGTCACCTCGACCGGCAGCATGTAGGCGTGCTTCAGCCAGCCCTCGGCGCTGTCCAGGGCGTTGCCCTTGTAGTCGAACACCGCGGCGTTCTCCCAGTTGGAGCCCTTGCCCCAGCGGGTGCCGCAGGTCTTGGTCGAGACCCAGGCCGGCTCCCAGTAGAAGACGCCCGTGCCGCCGTTGTTCAGCACCAGCTGGGTCAGGTCGACCAGGTACTTCTCCTGGCCGGCCGGGGTGGCCGGATAGCCGGCGATCAGCGAGTCCTCGCCCAGCAGGTTGGGCGAGCTGTCGGCGTTCTCCGTCGTGAACGGATAGGCCGTCTCGACCACCAGCACGTCGGCCGCATAGGTGTTGCGCAGGCGGTTGATAGTCTGGCCCAGCTGCGCCATCGAGCGCTTGGACCACTTGCTGTAGTAGCTGAGGCCGATGATGTCGTAGTCGGTCACGCCCGCCTTGGTCGCGGCGGCGAACCAGGGCTCGGCGTTCTCGGGCTGGGCGATGTGCAGCATCAGCCGGGGCTTGGTCCCGGTCTCGCGGCTGACGTCGCGCACGGCCTTGATGCCGGCGTTGAACAGCAGGGCGTTGCGGTCCCAGTTGATCGGCTCCTTGGCCCTGGCCAGGCTGGAGACGATCTCGCCGTTGGTCTCGTTGCCCACCTGGACCAGCTCAGGCATGAGGCCCTCGCGGTTCAGTTCGGTCAGCGTGTCGTGGGTGAAGGCGTACAGCGCCTTGGCCTGGTCAGGCGTGGAGAGCTTGGCCCAGGCCTTGGGGGCGATCTGCTTGTCGCCGTCGGCCCAGTCGTCGGAATAGTGGAAGTCGAGCAGCACCTGCATGCCGGCCTGCTTGGCGCGGCGGATGCTGCGCTTGACGTCGGCCAGGTTGGAATACTTGGTCCAGTCCGGATCGTTCCAGATACGGATCCGCGCCACGTTGGCGCCGGCCGACTTGAAGAACTTGAACTGGTCGACGCTCGTACCGCCGGATTTGTAGACCGCGCCGCAGTCGTCCATCTCGTTGGCGTAGGAGATGTCGACGCCGAGGTAGATCGGGGGCTTCGTCGACTCGGCCTGGGCCGTGGCGAGGCTGATCAGGCTGGCCATGGCGACCAGGGTGAAGCGGCGTTTGCCCCGCATGACGTTTCCTTCCGACGTTACGCGCCTCGTCGAGGAGGCGGCGGGAAGGTCGCTGCAATTATATTATAAATCAAGCCTGCATTTGGAAACCCTCTCCATGGGGAGAGGGTTCAAGATTACAGCGTCACGCCGCCGAACGTCCGTTGCTCCTCGACATCGAGCTCAGGCCGTTGCGTCACGCCGTCGGTCCAGATCGGACGCTTCGCCAACCGCGCCTCCGACGCCGCCCGCATCGCCAACCCGTCATGCGCGAAGTCGTCGACCTCGATCACCGCCGCCACCGCCTTGTCGGCGGCCTCTAGGGCGGCGATCTCGTCGGCCGTGACCCAGCCGCCCTCGACCCCGTCCTTCCATTGGCGGATCTTCTGGGCGCGCAGGCGGTCGTGGATCGGCTGGGTGGCGACCACGCGTTCGAAGGCGTCGATCAGCTGGCCGACCGCCTCGTCCTTGCCGCCGACATAGACGTTCTCGATCAGCCGGTCGCGGGTCTCGGACGGCGCCAGCAGCAGCTCGGCGCAGGCGGTGGTGACCTTGTCCGACGGCCCTCGGCGGCGCGGTCCCAGCGGCAGGATCGCCGCGCGCAGCAGCCAGCCGGCCAGCACGTTGGGCAGGTTGGCGAACACCTCGTCGAAGCGCTGCTCGATGGTGGCGAAGCCCGTTTCCATGCACCATTGCAGCAGCGGGAAGTCGGCGTCCTGGCGGCCCTCGTCCTCCCAGCGCTTCAGGGCTCCGGACAGGAAATAGAGCTCGGCCAGGATGTCGCCGAGACGGCCCGACAGCATCTCCTTGCGCTTCAGCGCGCCGCCCAGGGTCAGCAGGGCGATGTCGGAGGTCAGGGCGAAGGCGGCGCTGTAGCGGCCCATCTGGCGATAGAACTTGGAGGCGCGGCCGGCGTCCGGCGCGGGAGCGAAGGCGCCGTTCGTCCAACTGCGGCCCCAGGCCCGCAGGCCCGTGCGGACCGCGTGGGCCACGTGTTTCCAGAACACCGCGTCGAAGTCGGCCAGGCCCTTGGTTCGGTCCTCTTCGCCGATGGCCAGGATCTCCTGCAGCATGAACGGATGGGCCCGGATCGCGCCCTGGCCGAACACCATCAGGCTGCGGGTCAGGATGTTGGCGCCCTCGACCGTGATGCCGACGGGAATGGCCCGGTATTGCGAGCCCATGTAGTTGCGCGGCCCCTCGATCACCGCCTTGCCGCCGTGCACGTCCATGGCGTCGTTGATCACCACGCGCATCCGCTCGGTGGCCCCCGACTTCAGCAGGGCCGAGATCACCGACGGATGGTGGCCCAGGTCCAGGCCCGTGCAGGTCAGGCGGCGCGCGCCGTCCAGCAGGTAGGCGTTGCCGGCGATGCGGGCCAGGCGCTCCTGCACGCCCTCGAACTTGCCGATCGGCACGTGGAACTGGCTGCGGACCCGGGCGTAGGCCCCGGTGGTCATGGCGCTGAACGCCGCCGCCGCGCCCGACATGGCCGGCAGCGAAATGCCGCGCCCGGCCGCCAGGGCGGTCATCAGCATCATCCAGCCTTGGCCCACGCGCTCGGCGCCGCCGATCACCAGGTCCATCGGGATGAAGACGTCCTTGCCCCAGTTGGGACCGTTCTGGAACGTCTGGAAGGCGGGCAGGTGGCGGCGGCCGATCTCGACCCCGGCCGTGTCGGTGGGCACCAGGGCGCAGGTGATGCCGATGTCCTCGACGCCGCCCAGCAGGTGGTCCGGATCCTTCAGCTTGAAGGCCAGGCCCAGCACCGTGCAGACCGGACCGAGCGTGATGTAGCGCTTGTGCCAGTTCAGGCGGATGCCCAGCACGTCCTGGCCCTTCCAGGTCCCGCGACAGACCACGCCCTCGTCGACCATGGCGCCGGCGTCGGAGCCCGCCTCGGGGCTGGTCAGGCCGAAGGCCGGCACCTCGCGGCCGTCGGCCAGGCGCGGCAGCCATTCGTCGCGCTGAGCCTGGGTGCCGAACTTCATGATCAGCTCGCCCGGGCCCAGCGAGTTGGGGACCATCGCCGTCACCGCCGCCGAGGCCGAGCGGGTGGCGATCTTGCGGACGATCTCGGCGTGGCCGTAGGCGCTGAAGCCCAGGCCGCCGTATTCCTTGGGGATGATCATGCCGAAGAACTTCTGGCTCTTCAGATAGGCCCAGGCCTCCGGCGACAGGTCGCGGGTCTCCCAGGTCATCTGCCAGTCGTTGACCATGGCGCACAGGGTGTTGACCGGTCCGTCGATGAAGGCCTGCTCGTCGGGACGCAGCTTGGCGGCCGGGAAGGCCAGCAGTTCGTTCCAGTCCGGATCGCCGGTGAACAGCGCCGCGTCCCACCAGGTGTCGCCGGCGTCGATCGCCTCGCGCTCGGTCTGCGAGAGGGCGGGCATCACCCCGCGCGCCCATTGCAGGATCGGACGGGTGATCAGGTCCCGGCGGAAGTTGAAGCTGCTGGTCATGACGCCACCTCGAAACTGCGATGGTGCTCAAACGCCTCGCGACGCGACGGGCTCCCCGCCGGCCGCAAGCGGCCTGTCAGCAAATCGACACACGATGCGGTTAGTGCAGCGCTTCATGACCCTGGCGCGCGATGAGGGGGCGGGACGTCTTCCATGGCTTGGCTTCGTGACATCGACCGCTGGTTCGCCGCCAGCGTGCTGCCCTACGCCAGCAACTACCGCGCCTACGCCCGCAAGCTGGTCGGCGACGAGGGCGATGCCGAGGACCTGGTGCAGGAAGCCTACGCCAAGGTGCTGGGCGTGGCCGAGTGGCGGCGGCTGGAGGCTCCCGAGCGGTTCGTGATGACCATCATCCGCAACCTGGCCTTCGAACGTTTCCGCCGCGCCAAGGTGGTGGGCATCCGTCAGATCGGGGTGCTGGAGATGGACGCTCTGCCCGACCCGGCGCCGGACGCCTATGCGGTGACCAGCGCCCGCCAGGAGCTGGACATGGTGCTGGCGGCGCTGGAACGCCTGCCCGTCCAGTGCCGAAAAGTGCTGACCTTGCGAAAAATGCACGGCCTGTCGCCTGGACAGATAGCGGTTAGGTTGAACTTGTCCGTCTCTACAGTCGAGAAACACCTTGCGAAGGGCCTCAAGCTCTTGACCAAGGCCCTGGCCACGGGCGATGGCCGCAGTATCGAGAAACGATCGAGTTCATGGCGCAACCGGGCGATCAAGACAGAGACGCGCTGATCGCCGAGGCCTCGCTGTGGCTGGCGCGTCTCGACGCCGGTCGTGCTTCCGAACAGGACCTGGACGCCTGGCGCGAGGCCGATCCTCGCCGCGCGGCGGCCTTCGCGGAGGTGGCCAGCGCCTGGACGCGCCTCGACGCCCTGCGTGACGCCGACGACCAGACGACTCCCAGGCCCAGCCGCCGCACCTGGCTGGCCGGCGGCGGCGCGGCCCTGGCGGCGAGCCTGGTCGGCGGCGCCTGGCTGGGCCGCGACGTGCTGCTGCGCGACCGCGTGGTCACCGGGGTGGGCGAGCGCCGGACCCTGGCCCTGCCCGACGGCAGCTCGGTCGAGCTGAACACCGACACCGAGGTCTTCTGGCGGTTCGACCGCAAGCGGCGGCGGCTGTGGCTGTCGCGCGGCGAGGCGGCGCTGATGGTCGTCCACGACAGCCTGCGGCCGTTCGAGCTGTTCACGTCCCAAGGTTTGGCCCGATTGGCCGCCGGCCAATTCAACGCCCGCCTGCGCCCCGCGGGGCTGGACCTGATCGTGCTGGCCGGCCAGGCGGCGGTGCGGACCGCCTCGGGCGCGGCCCAGGCCCAGGTCACCGGACCGGCCGACGCCCGCCAGGCGCTGGAGATCACCGCCAACCACATCGACGTGGTCGCCACCCCCGAGGCCGAGGTCCAGACGGTCCAGGCCTGGCGGCGCGGCGAGATCGTCTTCGAGGGCCAGGCCCTGTCGGTCGCGGTCGAGGAATACAATCGCTACCTGACCCGCAAGCTGGTGATCGGCGACGACAAGGCCGGGACCCTGCGCCTGGGCGGCCGCTTCCTGACCGGCGACCCCGACAGCTTCCTGGACGCCCTGCGCACGACCTTCGGTGTACGGATCGTCGAGGACGGGCCGTCGCGAATTCTTCTTAAATCTCGATAGGGGTTTTGCCCCGCTCCCCCGTCTTGCCGTTCGAGACGCCGATCACGGCGATCCAACGACAAGGGGGCTCTCCTATGATCAAGACCTTGGGCCTGCGCATCGGCGCATGCGCATTGCTGGCCACCACGGCCCTGGTTTCCATCGTCCCGGCCGCCGCCCAGGCTCAAGCCGCCGCGCGCGTGACCTTCGACATTCCGGCCGGCGACACCGCCGCCGCCCTGAACGCCTTCTCGCGCCAGGCCGGCGTCCAGCTGATGTTCCCCTACGACGTCGCCGCCCGCCACCGCACCGCGGGGCTGAAGGGCGCCTACGGCCGCGAGGAGGCCCTGCGCCGGCTGATCGACGGCAGCGAACTGGAGATCGCCTCGGCCAACGCCCAGGTCATCACCCTGCGCCAGAAGGGCTCGGCCCCTTTGGCCGACGCGCCGGCTGACATGGTCGGCGAGATCATCGTCACCTCGCGCGCCGGCTCGGACGCCCGCACCCGGCTGGAGACCAGCTACGCGGTCACCACCATGAGCGCCGAGTCGCTGCGCCTGCGCTCGCCGATGGGCGTGGCCGACGCGCTGAAGGCCGTGCCCGGTTTCTGGGTCGAGGCCTCGGGCGGCGAGGCCAGCGCCAACATCCGGGCCCGCGGCATCCCGCAGGAAGGCTATTCGGCCATCGCCCTGCAGGAAGACGGCGCGCCGATCCAGCATGACGGCGGCTTGGGCTATCTGAACGCAGACCAGTCGTTCCGCCTGGACGAGACCATCGACCGCATCGAAGTGGTGCGCGGCGGCCCCTCGTCGATCTTCGCCTCCTACGCCCCCGGCGGCACGGTCAACTTCATCACCCGCAAGGGCGGCGACACGCCGGAAGGCCTGGCCAAGGTCCAGATCAGCGACTACGGCACCAAGCGCGTCGACCTGTTCTACGGCGGCCCGCTGGCGGCCGGCTGGCACGCCTCGGTCGGCGGCTTCTGGCGCGAGGAAGACGGCATCCGCGACCCGGGCTTCACGGCCAACAAGGGCTATCAGTGGCGCGTCGAGGCCGGTCGCGAGTTCGAGCGCGGCAGCATCGAGTTCAACCTGAAGCACCTGGACGACAACGTCATCCTGTTCGCGGGCGTGCCGCTGAAGTTCAACGCCGCCGGCGACCCTAGCGCCGCTCCCGGCTTCGACCCGCTGACCGGCACCCTGGCCGGCCCGGAAACCGCCCACCTGACCCTGCGCGGCCCGACCGGTCCGTTCGACTGGGACCTGACGCGCGGCACCGAGGTCGAGCTGACCCAGGCCACGGCGATCTTCAAGTACGAGCCCTTCGACGGCTGGCATTTCTCGGACACGCTGCGCTACCGCACCTCGGAGTCCAAGCGTATCGGCCTGTTCCCCAACACCCCGGTGCTGGGAACGGCGCGCATGGCCCAGGTGCAGGCCGACTTCCTGAAGGCCAACAACAACGCCGCCAACCTGGGCCAGGTCATTCCCGGCGCCGTCGGTCTGCAGCTGCGCTACAGCACCACGCCGGACCAGGTCTTCCAGACCACCGGCGCCGGCCAGAACGGCAACGGTCTCGTGATCGACGGCTCGCTGCGCTACGTCTCGGTGCCGCTGGACGAGCTGATCAACGACGCCCGCGTCACCCACAAGTTCCAGTTCGGCGACCAGAGCCACGACGTGGCCTTCGGCGTCTACACCGCCCACGTGGAAGAGGCCTTCAACCGCTATTCGGCCAACGCCTTGCTGGACGTGCGCAGCAACGCCCGCCGCCTGGACCTGGTGGCCGTCGACGCCGCCGGGAAGGCGCTCTACAGCTTCACCGAGAACGGCATCAGCCGCTACGGCGCCGAGTTCGCCAACGGCGACGGCAAGTCCAACACCGTCGCCCTCTACCTGACCGACGAGTGGAGCATCACGCCCAAGCTGCGCATCGACGCCGGCGTGCGCTGGGAGAAGATCGAGTTCGAAGGCCGCAGCGAGCGGTCCGCGACCAAGAACCTCGGCCAGTCGCCGACCCCGGCCGACGACACCGTGCTGGCCGGCACGGGCGCCTACGACCGCCTGGACCGCAAGTTCGACCACGCCGGCTGGACCATCGGCGTCGACTACAAGTTCAACAACGAGATGGGCATGTTCGGCCGCTTCACCTCGGCCTTCCGCCTGCCGTCGCTGGGCGACTACATCACCAACGCCACCAACTCGACGGGCACGGTCCAGACCATGGATTTGTCGGAGCTGGGCTTCAAATGGGTGACCCCGAAGATCGAGCTCTACGCCACGGCCTTCCAGACCACCTACGACAACCTCGGCTTCGGCAGCCTGGTGTTCAACCCGACCACCGGCGCCTATGTCAGCCAGACCAGCGTCACCGACACCAAGACCCTGGGCCTGGAACTGGAAGGCGTGGTGCGTCCGGTCTCGTGGTTCGACCTGCGCTTCAACGCCACGCTGCAGAACCCCGAGTTCGGCGACTACAAGTTCGAGGAGGCCTGCACGGTCGCCGCGTCCGACCCGACCTGCCAGGTCAAGCCGCCGGCGGCCACGGCCAGCCGCACCCGCGACTTCACGGGCAACCAGCTGATCCGCGTGCCCAAGACCTCGTTCCGCCTGACCCCGGGCCTGAACCTGATCGACAGCAAGCTGCGGCTGGAAGCCAGCGTCGAGCGCTACGACGACCGTTATTCGGACGCGGCCAACAGCTCCAAGCTGCCGGCCTACACCCTGGTCAACGCGACGGTCCGCTACAACATCACCGACGCGCTGACGGTCTACGCCTACGGCAACAACCTGTTCGACGAGCTGGGCCTGACCGAGGGCAACCCGCGCGCCGGCCAGATCATCAGCGGCGAGGCCGGGGCCCTGTACGGCATCGGCCGGCCGGAGTTCGGCCGCTCGTTCCGCGCGGCGCTGATGTACCGCTTCTAGTCTTCTTCCCCTGAATTCCCCTCGACTAGGGCGGCCGGTTTACACCGGTCGCCCGCCTTTTTAGGGAGCCGAACAATGGTCCGTTGGCTGGCGCTGATCTTCCTCTTCCTGGCGGCCCCGGCCTGGGCGCAAACCGCCAAGCCCGACCTGGTCCTGACCGGACAGGTGCTGGGCGCCGACCACCAGACCTATAAGCCCGTGACCTTCGACGTGCCCGACGGCGTCACCCGCCTGACCGTCGAGGTCGACTACGCCCGCGACCAGAAGACCGTCGTCGACCTGGGCCTGCTGGACCCGGTGCGGTTCCGTGGCTGGAGCGGCGGCAACAAGAAGCGCTTCACGCTCTCGACCGAGGACGCCACCCCCAGCTACCTGCCCGGCCCGCTGCCGGCCGGGCGATGGACCCTGCTGCTGGGCGTGCCCAACGCGCGGCCCGGCTCCAGCGCCGCCTACGAGGCCAGGATCACCTTCGAGCGCGGCCCCGCAACCACCAGCTTCGCGGCCGCGCCGCTGAAGGCCGCGCCCGGCTGGTATCGCGGCGACCTGCACATGCACACCGCCCACAGCGACGGCTCGTGCCTGGCGCAGTCCGGCGTCCGCGCGCCGTGTCCGGTCTATCGCACCGTCGAGGCGGCCAAGGCCCGCGGCCTGGATTTCATCGCCATCACCGACCACAACACCACCAGCCACTACGAGGCGATGGCCGAACTGCAGCCGGCCTTCGACCAGCTGCTGCTGATCCCCGGCCGCGAGGTCACCACCTTCCAGGGCCACGCCAACGTCTTCGGCCCGACGGCCTTCATCGACTTCCGCCTGGGCGATCCCAGCGTGCCGACCATCAAGGCGCTGCAGAGCGCCGTCGCGGCGGCCGGCGGGGTGTTCTCGATCAACCACCCCAGCTCGCCGTCGGGCGAGATGTGCATGGGCTGCGGCTGGACCGTTCCGGACACGGACTATGACCAGGTGCAGTCGATCGAGGTCGCCAACGGCGGCTCGCAGCGCGCCCAGGGCGGCGGGGCCGAGGGGCCGCTGTTCGGCGTGCCGTTCTGGGAGGCCCAGCTGAACGCCGGCCACCGCATCACCGCCGTCGGCGGCAGCGACAACCACGACGCCGGCCTGCCCCCCGAAACCCCCGGCGCCGTCGGTCGCCCGACCACGGTGGTCCATGCCGAAGAGCTGTCGACGGCCGGGATCCTGGCCGGGATCCGCGCCGGGCGGGTGTTCATCGACCTGGACGGGACCAAGGACCGCACGCTGGACCTGACCGCCCGTGCCAGGTCCGGCCAGGCGGTGATGGGTGGCGTCCTGACCGCCAAGCCGGGCGAGGCGGTGGCCTTCACGGCGTCCCTGACCGGCGGCGAGATGTCGGGCCTCGAGGTGATCCGCGACGGCGCCAAGCTTGCGGTGACCGTGGGCCCGACCGGCGCCCTCACGGTGAAGATGGGCGACAAGGCCACCTGGGTGCGGCTGAACCTGCGCGACGCCCAGGGACGGCTGCTGCTGATCGGCAACCCGATCTACTTAACCCCTCTCCCAAAGGGAGAAGGTTCGCGACGCTAGCCCGCTTCCCCCGTCAGCTCGCGCCGCGCCTTGTCCAGCTCCTCGGCGTAGCGCCGCGTGGCGTAGGCCTCCGACAGGATCCCGATCACCTCGCGGTTGGCGTCGACCACGGCCAGTTCGTCGGCCTGAGTGTGGTCGAAGGCGCGCATGACGTCCTTGATCGACTCGTCGGGCGACAGGGCGGTGTCGGCGTAGAGCACCAGCGTGGCCACGGGCAGCTCGCTGTCGTCGGGGTGGGCGTAGGCCAGGGCGGTGCGGACGATGCCGGCGTAGCGGCCCGTGGCGTCCAGGGCCACCACCCGCTTGGTCGAGCCCAGCGGATAGCGGCGGCGGAACTCGGCCAGGGTGGCCTCGGCGGGGATGGTCTTGGCGTCCTTGCGCATCATCCGCCCGGCGGTCAGGGGGCGCATCCAGCTGACGTCGTGGGCGCTGCGGATGGTCTCGCCGCGCAGGTGCAGCCGCCAGGTCGAGAACGAATAGCCGAAGGTCTCGCGCACGATGGCGCTGGCGATCAGCGAGGCGACCAGGGCGGCGGCGGCCACCGTGAAGTCGCCGGTCGCCTCCAGCACCAGGAACGACATGGTGAAGGGCCCGCCGACCACGGCGACCCCGAACGCGCCCAGTCCGACCAGGGCCGCCACCGTCGGGTCCAGCGACGGCAGCCAGGGCACGAACACCGTCAGGGCCGCGAAGATCTGGCCCACCAGCACCCCCAGGAACAGCGAGGCGAAGAACAGGCCGCCCCGGAAGCCGAAGCTCAGCGACACCACGCTGGCCAGGGCCTTCATGGCCAGCAGGATCAGCAGCATCCGCAGGCCAAGGTCGGCGGTCAGGTTGACGTGCACCGCGCCGTGGCCGGCCGACAGGGTCTGGGGGGTGATCAGGGCCATGGCCGCCAGGGCCACGCCGCCGATCATCGGCCGGAAGGTCTTGGGCAGTTTCGACTTGCCGACCAGTCCCTCGGCCGAGGCGACCAGCCGCATCAGGGCGATGCCGGCGAAGGCGCAGACCACGCCCAGCAGGGCGTAGAGGCCGTAGTCGAACCAGGACTGCACGGCCGGGGTCGAGGTCTTCAGCAGATAGGGCAGGCCGCCCATCCGTCCGGCCACCAGCACCGCGGCCAGCGCGGCGGCGGCCACGGGCGCCAGGTTGGCGACGGTGTAGGCCCCGATGACGATCTCGAACGCGTAGAAGGCCCCGGTCAGGGGCGCGCCGAACGCGGCGGCGATGGCGGCCCCGGCCCCGGCCCCGACCAGGGTGCGCATGTCGGCCCGGCGCAGGTTCAGCCGCTGGCCGGCGAACGAGGCGATGGCCGCCCCGGCCTGGGCGTAGGCGGCCTCCAGTCCGACCGAGGCGCCGACCCCGTTCGACAGCAGGGTCTGGCCACAGATGAAGGTGCTGTCGCGGATCGACAGGTGGCCGCCGTGCAGGGCGTTGGCCTCGACCGGGTCGACGGCGGGCTTGGGGCGATATTTCAGCCAGGCCCAGGTGGCCACGCCCAGCACCAGGCCGCCGATCGGGATGGCCAGCAGCCGCCATGGGGCGATCACGCTCTGGGCGCTCAGCCGCGCGTCCATTTCGATGGCGAACAGCAGCACCTGCAGGCCGTGGGCCAGCTTGGCCTGCAGCACCGCCAGGGCTCCGGCCCCGGCGCCGATCAGGATGGCCACCGCGATCAGCCACAGCTCGCTGGACCGGATCCGCCGCCGCAGCCAGCTCAGCCAGCGCACGGAGGTGGTGGTCGGAAGGGAAAGCTGCATGACGCCAAGGGTTCCGCGGGACGGCCCATCTTACGGGCTGCGCGGGGCGAGGCAACGCGGGGCTTTGCGGTGCTAGGCGCGGGCGGCCGCGCCGACCGGAGCCCGGGCGGTCAGCACCACGCCGGTCCGCGCCGGGTCGCCCATGCCCTGCGGTCCGCGCCAGTCGGCGGCGACGATGAACAGGGTCGTGCCGTCCGGCCCGCCCAGGGCGCAGGAGAAGCAGCCGCGATCGGCCTCGACCCGGGCCAGCACCCGTCCGCCCTGGGCCACCCGCACGCAGCAGCGGCCCGGCACGTCGGCGTACCAGACCGCCCCCTCGGCATCGAGGCAGACGCCGTCCGGATGGCCGTCGACCTCCGCCCAGACCCGCCGGTTCGACAGGCCGCCGTCGGGAGCGATGTCGAAGGCGGTCAGGCGCTGGCCGTAGGACTCCGCCACGATCAGGGTCTTGCCGTCGGGCGTGATCGCCATGCCGTTGGGAAACTCGAGCCCGTCGGCGACCTGGCGCGCCGCCCCGTTCGGCGTGACCAGGGCGATGATCCCGGTGGTCACCTCGCCGTGCGGGAAGTCGAAACCGATGTTGTTGACGTAGGCGTGGCCCCGATTGTGGACCACGATCTCGTTCCAGGGCTTGTCGGACAGGTTCGACAGGTCGGCATAGGGCTTCAACTGGCGATGCGGGGCCATGTACGACACCTGGCCCGCCGCGCTGACCAGCAGCCGGCCGTCGGGCAGGGGGTCGATGCAGAACGGCAGGGCGTCGACCGGCACGATCGTCTCGCGACAGCCGGCCATGTCGACCGTCACCAGCTCCCGCGCGCCCCAGTCGCAGATCCACAGCCGCCCGTTCCACCAGCGCGGCGACTCGCCCATCACCAGGCCGTTCAGCAGGGTCCGGGCTTCGAGGACGGGAATGGTCATGGCGCGCTCCTGAGGGGTCATCTCCCTAGGACGCGGCGGGAGGCGCGATTTCGACAGGGCGTCTTCGAAATGTCGGTGGAAAGCGACGAACGGCGCCGATCAGGGCTGGACGCCCTCGTGCGCCAGCAGCCAGCGCTTGCGTTCGATCCCGCCGCCGTAGCCGGTCAGGGCGCCGCCGGTTCCGATCACCCGGTGGCAGGGCACGACGACGGCGATCGGGTTGGCGCCGTTGGCCATGCCGACGGCGCGCACGGCGCTGGGGCGGCCGATCCGCTCGGCCAGGCGGGCGTAGCTGGTCGCCTCGCCCAGCGGGATCTCGACCAGGGCGTTCCACACCTGCCGCTGGAAGGCCGTGCCGCCAATCGTCCAGGGCACGGTCCTGAGCGCCGCCAGCTCGCCGGCGAAATAGGCCGCCAGGCCGTCGCGCACCGCCGTGGCCGCCGCGCCGGTCTCCACCGCCTGACCGCGGTGGTGCAGGCGCAGGGCCCGGGCCAGGCGCTGGGGCTGGTCGTGGAACTCCAGCACCCGCAGCCGTCCTTGCGCGTCGGTGACCACGTCGATCTCGCCGATCGGGGTGGCCAGGACGTCCAGCGCCAGGACCTCAGGCCGCACGCTTGACCTTCCGGACCGGCGGCGCGCCCTCGTCCGCCAGCGATGCCCAGAGGTGCAGGGCGGCGTAGGCCCGCCAGGGCCGCCAGGCCTCGGCCCTCGCCAGCAGCTTTTCCGCAGTCGGGCGAACGCCGTCGGCGTCGGCCAGGGCGCGCATCAGGGCGACGTCGGCGGCCGGGAAGGCGTCGGGCTCGCGCAGCTGGCGCATGGCGATGTACTGGGCCGTCCATTCGCCGATGCCGGGCAGGGCGCGCAGGCGGGCGACCATCTCGGTCAGGCTGGCGTTCGGGGCCAGCAGGTTCGGATCGGCCGCGATCGCCGCCGCCATGGCCGACAGGCAGCGGATGCGGGCGCCGGGCATCTTCATGCCGGACAGGTCGGCGGCGGCCATTCGCTCGGCCGAAGGGAAGGCGTGGGTCAGGCCCGGCTCCGCCCCCAATCCGGGAGAAGTCTCGGCCAGCGGCTCGCCGTGCGCGGCGACCAGGTCGCCGGCCAGCTTGCGGGCCTGCACGACGGTGATCTGCTGGCCCAGGATCGCCCGCACCGCCAGCTCGAAGCCGTCCCAGGCGCCGGGCACCCGCAGGCCGGGCCGCAGGGCCACCATCCGCGCCAGGTCCGGGTCGCGCGACAGCACCTCGCCGATACCGACCGGGTCGGCCGACAGGTCGAACACCCCGCGCACCCGGGCCAGGATGCGCGGCAGGGCCGAGGGCTTGGGGAAGCGCACCGCCACGTTCAGCCGGTCGCCGCCGATCGGCGTCACGGCGATGGTCCCGGCCGCGCCGTCCAGGGCGATCACCCGGCGATAGACGTTGCCGTCGACATGCTCGACGCCGGGGATCGCGCGCATGGCCAGGAAGGCCAGCATGCCGTCCCAGTCGTAGGGCGGGCGGTAGCGCAGGGTCAGGGAGATGGCTTCTCCGGCCGGCGCGGGGAGCGCCTTCCTCCGGCGCAGGGCGGCGGGCGGTCGGTCGTAGAGCTGCTGGAAGGTCTCGTTGAAGCGCCGCACGCTGCCGAAGCCGGCGGCCAGGGCCACCTCGCCCATCGGCAGGTCGGTCTCGTGGATCAGCTGCTTGGCCAGCAGCACCCGCCGGGTCTGGGCCACCCCTACAGGCGTCGCCCCCAGATGCTGCAGGAACAGCCGCCGCAACTGCCGCCCGCCGACGCCCACCCGCTCGGCCAGGGTCTCGACGTCGCCCCCAGTCTCGCAAGAAGAGTCGAGCGCGCCCGCCTCGATCAGGGCCAGGGCGCGGCTCACCGTGTTGGACGCTCCGTTCCAGGCCCCCAGCTGCGGCGAGGTCTCGGGCCGGCAGCGCAGGCAGGCGCGGTAGCCGGCCTCCTGGGCCGAGGCGGCGCTGGCGTGGAAGGTGACGTTCTGGCGCAGCGGCGTGCGCGCCGGACACACCGGCCGGCAGTAGATGCCCGTCGTCTTCACGGCCACGAACAGCCGGCCGTCGAAGCGGGCGTCGCGGGTCTGGATGGCGCGGTAGCAAACGTCGGGGTCGAGATCCATGCGTTCGATCATAACCCCGGGCGGGGCGACGTCTCGCGGTTTTCGGACGTCGTCATCAGCAACGTCTGAGTGCCGGCGGGCGCGGGTGTCGCCACCCGCGTGCAATCTTCGCGCGACAAGTAGTGTTGGCGTTGAAAGTGTCGATTCATCGACATTTCCACGAATAGTGATGTGAAGTCGACATTGCCGCTGGTGTGTAAGCTTAGGTGCGACAAAATGCGCGATCAAAACGGTCCAATACACGAACCTTAACGTGCCATTCGGCATGAACATTAGAAGGTGATCAACCGCGATGATCGCCCAATAGGCCTCAAGTTCGGTCTGGGGCCATCACCATGAAATATCCTGTCATCTGGGCGACGAGCGCGCTGGTCGCCGCCGTCGCCATCTCCGCCTCTCTTGTCGGGGGAGGGGCCGTCGCCCGCCAGGAGCGCGGCGCGCCGGGCGTCAGCCTGGCCCGCGACGTGGTCGCCGCGGCCAGCGCCTTCGAAACCTACACCCGCGGCGCGGGGACCATCTCGGCGGCGTTCGAGAGCGGCGGCGGCGTCGCCGACGCCCTGGCCAAGGGCGCGGCCTACCAGCCCGAACAGCTGGAAGCCGGCATGATCGCCTACGGCGCCATCGCGGCGCTGCAGGAGCAGGCCTTCATCGACGGCGTCCGCCAGGCGGCGCGCGAGACGCCCGCCGAGGTGCTGGTCCAGCGCCTGGAAACCAATCCCGACAGCGTCCTGGAGATCGACGGCGTCGGCGCCGCCGCCGGCCGGGCCCAGGCGGCCCTGCTCAAGCGCGGCGCGCCGCTCGGCGTCACCGGCAAGGCGGTCAAGCAGGCGGCCTACGACGTCCAGCGCCAGGGCTGGTCCAAGGCCACGATCGCCGACAGCGCCGGCCGCCTGGCCAAGGTCAAGGCGATGTCGGCGACCTTCTTCGCCCCCGGCGACGAGGATGCGGGCCGACTGATCCAGGCGGCGACCGCTCCGCGCGAGGGCGGCGGCTTCGGCGGGGGCGGCGAGGGCGGCGCGGCCTTCACCCCGGTGACCGTGCGGGCCTCGGCCCTGGCGGCCCTGGCGGTGCTGGGCGCGGCCGGCGACGAGGACGTCGCCAGGCTGGACAAGGTCATGCACGAGCCGAAGAGCGGCTTCTGCATGAAGATGGCCAAGCTGAACCTCTACCAGTGCCTGGCCGTGGCCGGTCCGCACTACGAGGACGTCTTCTGCCTGGGCCAGCACGCCCTGATCGACACCGCCCAGTGCGTCACCGGCGCGGCGGGCGGAGCGGCGGTTCCGGCGGCGACGCCGGCGCCGCGTCCGGTCCCGGGCTTCATGATCCCGACGGCCGGCCAGGCCGTGGCGGCGATGAGTTCGCCGGTCCCGGCGGGGAACTAGTCCGCCTTCGTCCGTGCCCGTCATCCTCGCGTCAGGGCGCGAGGATGGCGACGCCGGCCGCGCCCTGCGCCTGTATTAACCAGAGTAGAAATGTCGAGTAGTCGACATTTCCTCAGTAGAATCCCTATTCATCACCGGTGGAATACCTTACCGCGACAAAAGCGCGCAGTAAAATGGTCCAATACATGAACCATAAAGCTCGATTTGGTAAGAATATTCGGGAATGTTCAATCGCGAGGGACGTCTAGTAGGGGCTGAGGTTCAGCCTGGGGCTATCAAGATGAAACAGTCAGTCCTTTGGGCGACGAGCGCGCTCATCGCCGCCGTCGCCGTGTCCGCCACCCTGGCCGCTGGAGGAGCGGTCGCTCGCCAGGAGCGGGGTGAGCCCGGCGTCAGCCTGGCCCGTGACGTCGTCGCCGCGGCCAGCGCCTTCGAAACCTACACCCGCGGCGCCGTGGCCATTTCGGCGACGTTCGAGAACGGCGGCGGCGTCGCCGAGGCCCTGACCAAGGGCGGGGCCTACCAGCCCGAGCAACTGGACGCCGGCATGATCGCCTACGGGGCCATCGCGGCCCTGCAGGAGCAAGCGTTCATCGACGGCGTCCGCCGGGCCACGCGCGACGTCCCGCGCGAGGTGCTGGTCGCCCGCCTGCGGGACGATCCCGAAAGCGTCATCGAGATCGAGGGCGTAGGCGCGGCCGCCGGTCGGGCCCAGGCGGCCCTGCTGCAACGCGCCGCGCCGCTGGGGATCACCGGCCGCGCGGTCAAGAAGGCCGCCTACGACGTCCAGCGCCAGGACTGGTCCAAGGGCCCGATCTCCGACACCGCCGGCCGTCTGGCCAGGATCAAGGCGATGTCGGCCGCCTTCTTCAATCCCGGAGAGGACGACACCGGCCGGCTGATCCAGGCGGCGACCGCCCCGCGCGAGGGCGGCGGCTTCGGCGGCGGCGGCGAGGGCGGGGCGGTGTTCACGCCGGTGACCGTGCGGGCCGCGGCCCTGGCGGCCCTGGCGCTGTTGGGCGCGGCCGACGACGACAGTGTCGGCGACCTCGACAACATCATGAGCGAGGAGAAGAGCGCGGGCTGCATGAAGATGGCCAAGCTGAACCTCTACCAGTGCCTGGCCGTGGCGGGTCCGCACTACGAGGACGTCTACTGCCTGGGCCAGCACGCCCTGACCGACACCGCCCAATGCGTCAGCGAGGCGGTCGGCGCGCCGCGCACCCCGGCCGCCCCGGCGGCCAGTCCGGTTCCGCGTCGGGCGCCGGGCTTCATGATCCCGGTGGGCGGCCAGACGGTGGCGGCGATCGATGCGTCAGATCCGACCGAGGCCGGGGCCTGGGGACCTTCGTCCGCCTATCCGAAGTAACGGGCGTCCAGCCGCGGAAGGAAAAGGCCTCCCGGAGCGATCCGGGAGGCCTTCGTCATTTCAGCGCGGAGAGCGGACCCTAGCGGATCCCGGCCACTTCCCGGGCCCGCTCGCGCTCGGCCTTCTGCTGGTAGGCCAGGTCGCCGTACTTGCCGTATTCCATGCGGGCGATCGTGCGCTCGTGCACCTCGTCCGGGCCGTCGGCCAGGCGCAGGGTGCGGATGCCGGCATAGGCCTTGGCCAGGCCGAAGTCGGTGGTCACGCCGCCGCCGCCGTGGGCCTGGATGGCGTCGTCGATGATCTTCAGGGCCAGGCGCGGGGCCGCGACCTTGATCATCGCGATCTCCAGGCGGGCCGACTTGTTGCCGGCCTTGTCCATCATGTCGGCGGCCTTCAGGCACAGCAGGCGGCACATCTCGATGTTGATGCGGGCCTCGGCGACGCGCTCTTCCCAGACCGAGTGGTCGGAGATGTACTTGCCGAAGGCCTTCCGGCTCATCAGGCGCTTGACCATCTTCTCCAGCGCCACCTCGGCAGTGCCGATGGTGCGCATGCAGTGGTGGATGCGGCCGGGGCCCAGGCGCCCCTGGGCGATCTCGAAGCCGCGGCCCTCGCCCAGCAGCAGGCCTTCCTCAACGGGCACGCGCACGTCCTTGAGGATGACCTCGGCGTGGCCGTGCGGGGCGTCGTCATAGCCGAACACCGGCAGCATGCGGACGATCTCGATGCCGGGGGCGTCCATCGGCACCAGGATCTGGCTCTGCTGCTGGTGGCGGCTGGCGTTGTCGGGGTCGGTCTTGCCCATCACGATGGCGACCTTGCAGCGCGGATCGCCCACGCCCGACGACCACCACTTGCGGCCGTTGATCACGTAGAAGTCGCCGTCGCGCTCGATGCGGGTCTCGATGTTGGTGGCGTCGGAGCTGGCCACCGCCGGCTCGGTCATCAGGAAGGCGCTGCGGATCTCGCCGTTCATCAGCGGGCGCAGCCAGCGCTCCTTCTGCTCCAGCGTGCCGTAGCGCATCAACACTTCCATGTTGCCGGTGTCGGGCGCCGAGCAGTTGAAGACCTCGGACGCGAAGCCGATCTTGCCCAGCTGTTCGGCGATCAGGCTGTATTCGAGATTGGTCAGCTGGACGCCCTCGAACTGGAAGGTGTCGTCGACATGGACCTGGCCGCTGTGGGGCGGCATGAAGAAGTTCCACAGGCCGGCGGCCTTGGCCTTGGCCTTGAGTTCCTCGACGACCTGGACGACCTTCCAGCGCTCGGCCCCGAGCACGTTCATCTCGGCCTCGTAGACCGGGACGGCGGGCCGGATGTGCTCTTCCATGAACGCCGTGACGCGGTCGAGGAAGCTGCGCTGGGTGGCGGAGATTTCGAAATCCATGGCGTTTCCCGGTCCCGTTCTTGTGCTGTCAAACGCTTGTTTGAAACTCTTCTAGCACCGAAGTGACGCGGACGGCAAGCGGGTTGGCCGAGGTCCGGCGCGCCGGGTCGGGCTCGCGCCCGACGCGTGAATGGGGCGGTGTTGACCTTGGGCTGAACGGGCCGTAAGCGGCGCGGAGACGAGGGGGATCCACGAATGCGCAAGACCATCGCCATGGTGATCGTCGCCGCCCTATGCGGCGTTCCATGCGTGGCCGCCGCCGAGTGGAGCCTGGTCGAGACCCGGCCCGGCGAGATGGCCCGCGCCGTCAGCTATTGGCGAGCGGACGCCGTCACGCGGGTCGACGGCGCCCTGGAGATCGAGATCGCGCGGGTCGCCCGCAACAAGTACGGCGACGACGCCTACGCCTCCACGAGCAAGGTCGCGCTCGACTGCGAATGGCGCCTTCGTCGCGCCCAGCCTTCGCAGGGCTGGTCCAGGCCCGAGGACATAGCGCTGAAGCCGACGAGCGGCGCGCCCGCCGCGTGGTCGGCCTGGTCGTTCGACGAGGATCCCGCCGTCGACCTGATCGCGCGCGGCCTGTGCGACGGCGAGACCATTTCCTCAGGCGCGTTCCGATCGGCCTCGCCCGCGGCCGTCCTGCAGGACGCCGTCCAGCGGCTTGGCTACAAGAGCGCGGCCGAAGCGTTCGCGCGCCCGGCGATGCTGACGATCGGGCAAGCCCCGTTCATGACCGATACGCCCGTGGAGGCGAGCGGACGCTATCTGCTCCAGAACCTGGTCTGGACGCAGGGCGCGCGCGCGGTGTTCGTCATGCCGTCCACCGTCAAGCGCGCCGGCGACCTGGTCACCGGCCGGTCGGTGTGGGTCGTGGGCCTGGGCGACGACAAGACCCGACGGGTGTTCGCCTATCGCGATTTCCAGGCCGACTGCCGGGGCGGGAGCCTGGCGCTCGTCACCACGGCGCGCTGGCCCCATGCCGGCTCGGAGCGGGAGCCTCGGGCTTTGCCGACGGGGCCGGGCCGAAAGGTGGAAGGCGAAGGGGCGAGCAAGGCGCTGGCGGGCGCGGTCTGTCAGGGACAGGCGCCGCTCAAGAGTCTGGCGTCCATGGCCCAGCTTCTGGCCTATGTCGACGCGCCCGGCGAGGACCCGGCGTTTCGGGCGCTTCGCGCCAAGCCGACGATCCACGCGGGCTTCATGCGCTGGGCCAATGAGCCCGATCGCCGGCGCATCCGCGCGGCCCTGCCGGCCGGAGCCCTCAAGCCCGGGGAGAAAGGCGTCTCGATCATCCACTGCGTGGTCACGGCCGACTATCGCCTGACCGCCTGCAAGACCGGCATCGTCTCTCCCGCCGGCCGGGGCCTGGAGGAGGCGCACCTGGCGCTGATGCAATTCTATCTGCCCGAGAAGAAGGCGGCCACCGGCGAGGACACGGCCGGCCGCTGGGTCGAGTCGGCGATCGACTGGTCGACCGACGGTTCCGCGATGCGCCCGGCCGCGATCCCGCCGCGCGACATGCTGTGGCGCAGGGCGCCCACCCGAGAGGACATCGCCAGGGCCTACGCCTCCGACGCGCCCGCCGAGGCCACGATCCTGTGCTCGATCACGGGCGCCTACACCCTGTCCGACTGCAGCCTGGGTCCCGTCCGCATGAGCGGAACCACGCTGCTCAACATGGTCGAGGGCACGAAGAACCGGGACAAGACCCGGGAGGCCAGCGAGGCCCTCGGCAAGGCGCTGTTGGATCTGACGCCGCGGTTCGTGGCGTCGGCGCGGACGGCGACCGGCGAGGACCCCGTCGGCAAGCGGATCGCGATCACGGCGGCCTGGCCCTGATCCGCCGATGCGGCGACGCTACAGCACGTAGTTCACCGCGATCACCGGGGTCACCGAGGCGGTGGTGTTGCGGCCGGCCGGGACGATGCGGGCCCCGGCGATGACGCCCAGGACGGGGCTGAAATTGTACTCGACGGCCGGGGCCAGGATCAGGGCCTGGCTGACCGGCGAGCGCCGCTCGTAGGCCGCGCCCGCCCCGTCGACGCCGGACACCGTGGTCGAGGCGTCGCGCTGGTAGGCGATGTCCATGGCCGCCACCCACTGGCGGGTGATGCTGTACTCGAACGCCAGGTCGACAATGAACGAGTCGCCCGGCCTGGCGCGGCCGTCGAAGCCGGCTGGCGTGCCGTAGACGCTGGCCCCCTCGACGTCGGCATGGCCCGAGCGGGTGTAGGCGAAGTTCAGGCGGGTGCGCAGGATCCGGCCGTTCGGCGTCCAGAAATAGGTCTGGGAATTCACCCCCAGGGTGGTGGCGTAGGCGCCGCTGCCGAAGCCGTCGTTGGGGCGGTCGTCCAGCTTGTCGTAGCGGCCCGTGGGCAGGGTCTCCTGCAGCATCAGCGAGATGGTCGGAGTGCGGCCGCCCTCCTTCCACTGGGTCAGGCGGTACTGGCCCTGGACGGTCAGGTCGCCCAACTGGACGCCCGAACTTGAGCGGCCGCCGGCCTTGGCGTAGCCGAAGCGGGGGATCATGCCGGCGGTGAAGGTGTCGGTGACGCCGTACAGCAGATAGGTCAGCGAGCCGAAGGTGTCGGAATCGGCCACGTCGTGGCGCTTGCCCTCGCCGTCGAGCACGCCGTAGGGCTTGGCGTCGTACAGATAGGGCTCGATCAGGGCCCGGCCCTTGGGCAGGGTCGAGGCGCCCGAGGCCAGGATCGGTCCAGTCCACCAGGCATCGTCCAGCGACTGGCGCGGCGAGCCGAGGTTGTCGGCGAGAGCGGGGGCGGTCAGGGCCAGTCCGGCCAGCAGCGATGCGGTCCCCAGGCGGGTCCGTCGGATGTTCGAAATCATGGCCTTCTCCCCTCGGCGTCGCGGCCTTGGGCGGCCACAGGTCGTCGTTAAGCGGTCGCGCGCGTCGCCGCCGCCCGGAACTTGCGCATTCGGGGTGTCGGGATGTGTCAGCAGCGCGCGCCGCTCTTCACTCTCGACGCCGTCTTCCCGAGCGCAAAGAACCACCACGGCCGAAAGAAGGGGCGCCAATCCGTTCGGACCCGCCTTGCGCGGCGCCGCCGGTCGAGGCCATTGTCCCGCCCATGAACATCCAGATTCACCCCCTCGAAGGCCGCTACGTCCGGCTGGAACCGATCACCCTCGAAATGGCCGGCGACCTGCGCGCCGAGCTGAAGGGCGCGATCGACTGCGATCCCGCCAGCTGGGAGATCATGTCGACCAACGGCTGCGGCGAGGGGTTCGCCGACTGGTGGGGCGCGCTGAAGGGCGAGACCCAGCGCGGCGAGCGGATCGGCTTCGCCATCCGCCGGCTGAGCGACAACAAGGTGGTCGGCACCTCCAGCTACCTGAACATCCGCAAGCTGCATAAGGGTCTGGAGGTCGGCTCGACCTTCCTGCACCCCGACGCCCGTTCGGGCCCGGTCAATCCGGAGTCCAAGCGCCTGATGCTGGGCCATGCCTTCGACGCCGGCGCGATCCGGGTGGAGTTCATGATCGACGAGCGCAACAGCCGCAGCCAGGCGGCGATCGAGAAGCTGGGCGCCGACCGCGAAGGCGTGCTGCGCAACCACAAGATCACCTGGACCGGCCACGTGCGCGACACCGCCGTGTTCTCGATCACCGACGCCGACTGGCCGGGGGTCAAGCAGCGCCTGGACTTCCGCCTGCAGGAGACGTTCGCCTAGGGGCTGGGCTCATAGTCCCAGCCCTTGTTCGAGCGTGGCGGGTGAAGGGGATGTTTTCACCGCGAAACCGCGCCCAATTGTCACGGTTTTGCGAAGAACGCTGATCTTTGAGGTAAAGATGGCGTTAGCTATGTTCTCGTAAAGATTTCGCCAAGCTTTCGCGCGTAGTTTCCGGCTCCATGACGGCTATTGCGTGCTTGAGAATTCTGGTCGCCGGGACCGCCGAGGCGGGTCGGAACATCCCGGTGTCCCAGGTGGAAGCCGCCGCGGACCTGTATCTCAAGCATCGCTGGAAGGCCCCGCGCCGCTACGGCGCCGTCGCGCCCCTGGCCTTCGTGCTGGCCGACACCAAGGCCGAAAGCCTGGATCCGGTCGAGATGCAGACCCTGGCCGTCGAGCTGGAAGCGGGCCTGTTCCCCGGCCGCGAAGCCGGCCAGGTCTGCCTGTTGACCTTCGAGGGCGACGAGTCCGCCGTCCTGCAATTCGCCAGCCTGTCCCAGGCCTCGCTGGCCAGCCTGATCGCCGGCCGCGGCTATGCCGGTCCGGCCGGCCACGTCCAGGTGATCACCGCCGAAGAGATCCGCGCCGTGCCCAGCGCGCCGAGCGAGGCCGTGGTCGACGAGGCCCTGCACGCCGCCTTGGCCCAGACGGAGCTGGCCCAGAGCGCGCCCGCCGCCGAAGCCGCGCCCGCCGCGACTCCGGCCGCCGAACCCGCTCCGGCCGCCGCTCAGTCCGCTCCCTCGGCCGCGCCCTTGGCCGMGCCCTCGGCCGCTCCGCCGGCCGCCGCCGCGACGAAGCCCAAGCCCTCGTCGGCGCCCGACAAGCCCAAGCCGCCGCCCCCGCCCGCCACCGGCTGGTGGGGCCTGTATCATCCGCCGTCGGAATCGTTCGTCGGCGCGGTGATCGGCCTGCGGTCCGACCTGCTGGGCCCGCGTCCCACCGAGGACGCCGCCCTACTGTCCCGCGATCTCAACTGCCTGAACGACGCCCAGGCCGCCTTCGCCAAGGCCGGCGACGCGGGCATGCTGTTCGTGCCGTTCAGCTTCTGGAACCTGACCAGCCCAGCCTCGCAAGAGGCCTACAAGCGCCGGCTGTCGCGCTATCCGATGGCCATGCAGGCGCGCCTGGGGGCGACGATCTACGACACCCCGCGCGAGCCTTCGCTGGGCCTGCTGAACCAGATCCGCACGTTCCTGCAGCCGCACTTCGCCTTCATCGACCTGAACATCACCGAGCCGAACTTCCCGGTCGGCACCCTGCCGGGCGACCTGGCCACCAGCATCACCCTGACGCTGCCGGACGACGACCTGCGCATCCGCGTCGAGGCGATCGCCAAGTTCGCCTCGGCCCAGAGCGCCTATCGCGCGAAGGGGGTTCGACAAGGGGTGACCGGCCTGCGCGACGCCCGCGAACTGGAAGCCTGCCGCGCCGCCGGCCTGCGCTTCGTCTCGGGTCCGGCGATCAGCGACCTGATGGCCAGCCCGATCGGCGCCGCCCCGGCCCAGGGCCTGCCGCTGAAGGTCGCCTAGCGACCTCGGCCCGGCGTCCTCCGCGACAGTGGGTCGCGGACAATTCCTCGCGCGCATCCGGATTCCGCTAACCTTCCCCGTGCATCCTGCCCGCATGACAGCGATCGCGTGCTTGAAGGTCTTCGTGGGCGACGAACTGCGGTTCGCCGACAACGACACCATGGCCGGTTTGGTCGGCAAGGTGGCTGGCGCCTATCTGGAGACCACCTGGCTGTGGCCGCGCCGCTATGGGCTGGTGGCCCCGTTCTCGTTCGTCCTGGCCGACCCGCGCGCCACCAAGCTGGACGCCCGCGAGCTGCAGGCCCTGGCCCGCGACCTGCAGTTCAAGCTGTTCGGCGAGAAGGGCGAGGGCGACATCGCCCTGCTGATGTTCGAAGGCGACCAGACCGACGTCATGCGTTTCGCCGGCCTTCACGCGGCCGAGCTCAAGGCCCTGCTGGCGGGCGAGGACGACGGCTCGATCGCCGGGCGCGTCTGCCGCATCACGCCGACGGAGATCAGTTCGGTCGTGCCCCAGGGCGGACCGATCCACGGCGCGCCGACCATGGAGGAACTGGCGGCCCTGGCGCCGCTGGAGGCCAGCGCCGGTCCGCCGGCCCGGGTCGGCTATCGCGGCGTCTATCACGGCCCCCGACAGGTGTTCATCGGCAGCATGGCGGTCTGGCGACAGGCCCAGGTTTCCTCCGCGTTCGGCCTGTCGGCGGCTGGCGTCGAGGTCGACCGGCCCGAGGACGACATCCTGGTCCTGGGCGCCGCCGCCGAGGCCCTGGCCGCCGTGCCCGTCGGGGTGATGTTCTTCCCGATCAGCTTCTCGACCATCGTCAAGCCCGGGGCTCGGGCCGCGCTGCTGCCGCATCTGGAGGCCCTGCCCCGAGGCTCGCGCGCCCGCCTGGCCGCCGCCATCTACGACACGCCGCGCGCTCCGTCCTTCTCGGCCCTGTCCCAGGTCAAGCGGGCGCTCGATCCGTTCTTCTCCCGACTGGACCTGCGCGTCACCGATCCGGCCTTCCAGGTCGAGGAACTGCCCGGCGACCTGGCCAGCAGCGTCACCCTGGTCTTGCCCCAGGGGGACGAGCCGACCCGGCTGGCGGCGGTGAACCGCTTCATGCGCGACGCGCCGATCTATCGCCGCAAGCAGGTCTGGCAGGGGATCACCGACGTGCGCACCCGCCGCGAGCTGAACCACTGCATCGAGCAGCACGCGCCGTTCGTCACCGGCCAGGCGGTCACCGACCTGCTGGAGAAGCCGGTCGGCGCCACCCAGCTGCCCTGGCTGAACCTGCCGCTGCACGACTGGTCGGTGGCCCCCGAGACCGGCGCGGCGGTGTCGTCCGTGGCCTGAGCGGAGCTCCGGCCACACCCGATCGAAGCGTGACATTCTTTCGCCGCGAGGAAGCGCCAAGCTTGGCCCTTCGAGGTTGACGGGCAATCTCATGACGCCTCGGGTTTTCCGGGGCGCGGTTCGTGGGACAGCGTTCACGATGACGTCTCGGCGCTCAGGCCGCCACCAGGCTTGGTGGATCGCGGCGTCGATGCTGCTGCTGGCGTCGGGGTCGGCGTCGCCGAGCGCGGCCGAGACCCTCAAGGAGCGGCTGGAGGCCCAGGTGGGCCTGCGCGCCAAGCCGATGTTCGCGCCCAGCGGACGCTTCCGGACCGAGGGCGGCGACAGCTTTGTCCTGGACCGCACGGGTCCCAAGGCCCTGCTCAGGTTCCAGAACCGTGACGAGGTCTGGCTGCTGGAAGGCCATCCCGCGCCGCGCGGCGACACGGTGTTCAAGAACGACGTTGGCGACACCGTGCTGAGGGCCAGCAAGCTGGGCGGCCTCACCCTGTTCACCCGCCAGGCGCCGGACGGCCAGGCCGTGATGCTGGCTGGACCGGGCGAGCCGCTTTCGGGCCGGCGCACCCTGTCGTTCGTAGCGCTGTTCCGGGCGCTGGTCGTGTCGGGCCACCGCGCCACCCGGGCCGCCCAGCATCCGATGAACGTGACCCTGGTCGACACCGCCACCGCAGAGACGGCCGGGCCGATCGCCGACGCGGCCGCCGTCGTGGCCGAGGCGTTCGAGGACATGGACCGATCGGGCCGGCGCGACCTGCTGGCTCGCTGGAAGCGCGTGAACCTGGCGCTGGGCGACAAGGCGGACGTCAAGGTCGACGGCGAGATCCTGGTGATCGTCCTGAACCCGAAGAAGGGCGTCGCGGGCCGGCCGTCGTCGGCCAGGATCGGGCGGGCGCTGAAGCGCGGGCGATGAGCCCGGCGGACAATCCGCGCCATGAACATCTTGAGGGCTGGATTTGCAGGGCGATGCCGATCACCCTGGGGTAGTGGAATACATGGGCGGGGCGAGACGATGATCGGCGTGAAACGACTGGCGGGCGCGGCCGTGGCCGCTCTGCTTATGACCGCGGGCGCGGCGTCCGCCCAACCGGCCCAGAAGGCCGCGCCGTCCGCCGAGGCGCGCACGGCCGCCCGCTTCGACGCCATCGTCAAGGACCGCGCCCAGCTGCGGCTGTTCCTGCGGGGCATGCCCAAGGGCGGCGACCTGCACAACCACCTGTCCGGCGCGGCCTATGCCGAGGACTTCCTGGCCTGGGCGGGCGAGGGCGGGCTGTGCGTCACCACCGGCCCGCTGCCGGCCATCGCCCCCGGCCCCTGCGACGCCCCGGGCAAGGTCCCGGCCCAGGGCCTGGGCAAGACCAATCCGGCGCTCTACGGCCGGGCGATCAACTCGCTGTCGATGCGGAACTACAATCCCGGCGCCGACGGAGCCCTGCCGTCCGGCCACGACCAGTTCTTCTCGACCTTCGGCCGGTTCGGAACGGCGACCGACGGCAACCTGCCGGCCCTGCTGGCGGTGGCCCGCGACTACGCGGCCGGCGACAACGTCAGCTATGTCGAGACCTCGGTGAACCCGTCGGCGATGTACGACCTGGTCAACCTGGCGCGGAACACGCCGTGGGACGGCGACATGGCCAAGGCCTATGCCGTTCTGGAGCCCGCCATCCCGGCCATGACCGCCAAGGCCGGCCAGGAGTTCGACGCCGCCGAAGCCGAGGCCGACCGCCGCCAGGGCTGCCTGCATCAGAAGCCGCGCACCGGCCCCTGCGCCGTGGTGCTGGGCTACCAGGCGTTCGGCACGCGCATCCAGTCGCCGTCGGTGGTGTTCGCCCAGCTGGTGGCCGCCTTCGCCCTGGCCAAGGCCGACCCGCGCTTCGTGGGCGTCAACATCGTCGCGCCCGAGGACGACCCGACCTCGCTGGCCGACTACGCCCTGCACATGCGGATGTTCCAGTTTCTGAAGGCCAGGTATCCGGACGTGAAGCTGTCGCTGCACGCTGGCGAGCTGACCCTGGGCCTGGTCACGCCGCGCGACCTGCGCTTCCACGTCCGCGAGGCGGTCGAGGTCGCCGGGGCCAGCCGCATCGGCCACGGCGTCGACATCGCCTACGAGGACGGCGCCCAGGCGCTGCTGGCCCGCATGGCCCGCGAGCGGATCGCGGTCGAGATCAACCTGACCAGCAACGACGTCATCCTGGGCGTGAAGGGCGCCGACCATCCGCTGGCCCTCTACCGCAAGGCCGGGGTGCCGTTCGTGCTGTCCACCGACGACGAGGGCGTCTCGCGCATCGACCTGACCAACGAGTACCTGCGCGCCGTCACCGAGCAGGGGCTGGGCTATGCCGACCTCAAGGCCGCCGCCCGCGCCAGCCTGGAATACGCCTTCCTGCCCGGTCCCAGCCTGTGGGCCTCGCCGCGCACGCCGGTGGCCGCCTGCGCCAAGGCCGGCCCGGCCTGCGACAGGTTCCTGGCGGCCAGCCGCAAGGCCACGGCCCAGTGGCGGCTGGAGCGCGAGTTCGAGGCGTTCGAGGCGGCGGGACGCTAGGGGCGAGGCGTCCCGAAAGTCGTGATTTGCCTGCCGGGGTTGTGGTATCCGACGGTGTGAAACCTCGGGGACCGCCATGACCCAGATCACCGCCGTCAACTCCACCGACCAGTCCGCCCAGCTGTCGATCAGCCGGGGCGGAGGCGAAAAGACCCAGGCGCTTTCGGGACGGATCCCCGTCGCCGCCGACGCGGTGGTGATCGTCCCGCCGATCAAGGCCTATACGGTCAACGCCTCTGCCGTGCTCGGCGGCGAGACCTACACCACCAGCACGCTGCGCCTGCCGGACGCCGGCTGGCGGCTGATCGTCCGGCTGGAGCACATCGGCGACGTCTTCGACTTCCAGCTGGTCAGCGAGCCCGGCGAGGCGCCCGAACTGATGACCCTGCTGAACACCGTCGACGCCCCGGCGCTGTTCACGATCAACGCCCATGCGGCCGACGAGCCCGGCGAGGTGATCCTGTCCTCGGAGCTGGTCGTCCAGCCCCGGGACCGGCTGGAGGTGGGCACGGCCAACACCTACGCCTTCTACGCCATCGTCGACGGCCTGGTGACCAACACGGTCAAGGTGGATCCCGGTCGGCCGGGCCAGGACGTGACCGTGCAGATCGTCGACCAGCCGGGCGACAGCGGCATGGCGGACTACGCCCTGGTGCTGGTCGAGCCCGCCGCCGAAGACGACTGAGGCGGTTCAGCCCTCGTCGTCCCAGGTGATCACCACGCTGTCGGCCGACTTGTCGGCCGGGCCGTGGAACACCGCCTCGATGTTGTTGCCGTCCGGGTCGTAGGCGAAGGCGGCATAGTAGCCGGGGTGGTACTCGCGAAAGCCCGGCGCGCCGTTGTCGCGCCCACCGTTGGACAGGGCCGCCGCATGGAAGCGATCGACGGTCTGCTGGTCCCAGGCCTGGAAGGCCAGGTGCACGTGGGTGGCCGGCTCGCCGACATCGACCCACAGCTCGTCGGCGAAGAAGTAGTCGCCGCCGGCGGGGTGGCTGCCCTCGACGACGGGCACGCCGACCGCCTCGAGCACGGCCTTGTAGAACCGCTTCATGGCCGGAAGGTCTTGGGTGCGCAGGTGGATGTGGTCGACCAAGCGACCGCGATGAAGTTGCATGGGGACGGCTCCGGGACGATTGTTCCGGGATCAACGTAGCGGCGTCCGGCCCAGTTTCCGGCAGCAGCGCGCGCGGCCGAACGTGGACGGACCCGGAGCGCGGTCGTGCGCTCCGGGTCTCCCAGCCTAGAACTTGTACTGCAGGCCCAGATTCCACTGCCGCCCGGTGTGGGTGTAGACGAACGTGCTGTCGCGGTCGGAGTCGATGAACTGCCGATTGAAGCGATCCAGGATGTTCAGCCCCTCCAGCGACAGCTTGAACTTCTCGTTGATCTGGTAGGAGGCCGCCAGGTCGAAGGTCAGGTTCTCGTCATAGCCTTCCAGGTCCTGCAGCGGGTTGTTGGCCGGCAGGGCGACGATCGACTTGTCGCGGTACGAGGCCGAGACCCGGGCGCTGAACTTGTCGTCTTCGTAGAAGAGCGTGGCGTTGTAGGCGTTCTTGGACAGGCCCACGAGGTCGTTGGTGGTGACCCCGCCCGCCGCCAGGAAGTAGTCGATCTGGGAATCGACATAGGTGTAGTTGATCAGCGCGCCGGTGTGGCGCAGCAGGCCGGGCAGGAACGTGAAGTTCTGCTGGTAGTTGATCTCGAAGCCCTTGAGCGGGCCGCCCGGGGTGTTCAGCGGCCGGGTCACGGTGATCGGCGTGTTGTCCGGATCCACGCCCGACGAACCCAGCAGCGACAGCGGCAGGCCCGTCTGGCGGAAGCTCATCTGCTGGGACTGGTTCTGAACGTAGGTCTCGATGTCCTTGTAGAAGACGCCGACGCCCAGCAGCGCGCCCGGGGCGAAATACCACTCCGCGCCCAGGTCGACCGTCGTCGCCCGGATGGGCTCAAGGTCCGGATTGCCCGAGGTGATCGACGGCGTGCCGGTCAGGTTCAGGCTGCCGCCGGGGGTCAGGAAGCCGAGGTCCGGCCGCGAGACGACCTTGGCCGCCGAGAAGCGCAGGATCAGGTTTTCCGTGGCGTCGACCGCGACGTTAAACGACGGCAGGACGTCGTGGTACTTGTTGGAGGCGGTCACCTGGGCCGGCGTCGCGCCGATCTGGTAGCCGCGCGAGTCCAGCTCGGTCTGGGCGATGCGGAAGCCGATGTCGCCGCGCACCGGCAGGCCGCCGATCACGGTCTTCAGGTCGGCCTGCAGATAGGCCGAGGCCACCTTCTCGTCGACGCGCCGGATGCCGCCGTAGTTGGGCACCAGGGCGTACATCCCGGTCTCGCTGTAGAGGTTCTGGCTGGCGACGAACTTGTCGTAGTCGATGGTCGACCAGGCGGTCGGGAAGACGCCGTCGTCGATGCCGTGGCCGCCGAAGCCGGACGCCACCTTGGTGACCGCCTTCAGCTCGGCGGCGCTCAGGGTCGGGACCAGGAAGTTGTTCGCCCGCTGCTTGGCCGAGGTGTCGAACGAGAACTCGTCGTAGTGGCCGCCGACCTTGATCGTCAGGGCGTCGTCATAGGCCCAGGCCAGGTTCAGCTCGGCGGTCTTGTAGATGTTGGTGGTGTAGATCTGGCTCAGCCGGACCTCGGCGTTCGGCGCGGCGAAGCTGTAGAGCGACGAGTCGGTGACGTCGAAGTCGTGCTTGATGATCGGCTGGTCGCGGTTCTGGCGGAAGTCGATGGTCATGCCGGCGTTCGGGCGCTGGTACATGATCGTGGTGGTCATCGGCTGGTCGTAGTCGGACTTGGAATAGCCCAGCAGCCCCGTGACCTTCAGGCGGTCGGTCAGCTCGTGCGTGCCCGCCAGGGTGTACTGCTGGAAGACGTTCTCGAACTCGTCGTGCTGGGTGTCGGAGCGGATGTCGACGCCGTCGAAGCGGGCGTAGTCGACGTCGTAGACCGTCTGGCCCATGTTGACGCCGGCGGTGTGGCTGGTCCCGGCGTTGCGCAGGACCAGCTCGCGCACGGCGGTCTGCGGCTTGCCGTTCTGGCTGATGGCGCGGGCGAACGAGAAGCCCTCCAGCCAGTTCTCCTCGCGCTTTACGTCGTAGTCCGAATACAGGGCGTCGAAGCTGAACGAGGTGCGCTCGCTGGGCCTCCATTGCAGGGCCAAGGTGGCGCCGGTGCGCTCCTGGTCGTGGTGGAAGCGGCCGTAGCGCGGCAGGCGCGGGAAGAACACGGTCGAGCGGTTGGCCTGGGCGTAGACGGGGTCGCCGGCCGCCGGACGGGGCACGCCGGTGGCGCAGTTGGCGGCGTCGGTGCCGTTGGCGGGGGTGGTGGCCGGGTTCTGCGGGGCGACGCCGACGGGGGTGCAGAAGCCGCCGTCCACCGTGGCCGGGTTCCAGCCGCCCGAGCCCCACTGGTCCTCGATGAACTTGCGCTTGCTGTAGGCCAGCGAGGCCTGGGCCCCGAACTCGCCCCAGGCGGTGTCCCAGCTGTTGCCGACCACGGCGGTGAACTTGGGATCGACGTTCTTGGACAGGTCGTTGTAGCCGGCCGAGGCGCCCAGCACCAAGGTCAGGCCCTTGTGGTCCAAGGGCTTGGCGGTCTCCAGGTCGACGGTCGCGCCCAGCGAGCCCTCGATGACCTCGGCCTGGGCGGTCTTGCGCACCGTGATGCCGCTGAACAGCTCCGAGGCGAAGGTGTTGAAGTCGAAGCCCCGGCCCAGGTTCGCGCCGCGGTCGCTGGTGGTGGCGCCGCTGGTCGACTGGGCCTCCATGCCGTTGATGCGCACGCGGGTGAAGGTGGGCGGCAGGCCGCGCACGGTGATCGTGCGCCCTTCGCCGGCCACGCGGGTGATCGACACGCCGGGCACCCGCTGGATCGACTCGGCCAGGTTGGCGTCGGGGAAGTCGGCGATGTCTTCCGCCTTGATGGCGTCGACCACGCCCGAGGACTGGCGCTTGACGTTCAGCGCGCTGCGCAGGCTTTCGCGGAAGCCGGTGACGATCACCTCCTCGACGGTGTTGTCGGGCGCGGCGGCCTGGGCCGTGGTCTGGCCTGAGGTCTGGGCGCCGGCGGCGGTGGCGCACAAGGCGCTGGCGAGGGTCAGCGCCGCGATCGAGCAACCCGAACGCAAGCCATGCTTGGATGACGACATGAGACCCTCCTGACGGGCGGCCGCGCCGCCCTATGTTTCCAACCCGAGGCGCCGGATTTTCCGGTCTGCCCTAGCTATAGATTCCCACATAGTGGGAAGCTATATTGCTATATAGAAACAATATGTCGTACAAATCAAAACTCGCAAGCCTCAACTTGCGAGGACGGGTCGGCGGACCGTCTCCCGAACACAAACCGCTCGACACCCTCTCCCAGAGGGAGAGGGCGGGGCCCGCCGCGCAGCGGTGGGAGGGTGAGGGGTTACTGAATTCGACGGCGCGCCGGCAGGGCGTTCAGTGTGAAACCGGACACGGCGTCACCCCTCTCCCTCCCACGCCTGCGGCGCGGGTCCCTCCCTCTCCCCTCCGGGAGAGGGTTTCAAGAAATGCGGCCTCTCCGGAAACGCCCCTGACGTCCTCCGCCAACGGCGAGGCCGCGCCTTGAAACCTTGATTGCGAGCCTGCTATGGGGGCTGACCGAGTCAAGGACGGCGCGCCGCGCCGCCGCGACGCGGCCGCCAGAGGCGGTCCTTGACTCGGTCAGTCCCCATAGCTCCGATCCACCAAGGGTTTAAGGCGTGGCCTCATCCGGGGCGGATGGGGGCCATTCCGGCCGTTTCATAGGGATGTTCATCAGGAGATTATGAGCAAAGGCCAGCCGCTCACCGACCATCTGTCTTAGAACTTCGCTCTCTTCGTCCGTCGCGGCGCGGTCAGCGATTTCATCTGCAGTCGTCTCTATGAACAACCGAACCGAAGCGACAGTCATCCTCATCGTCATTAATCGCCGGGCCAGCGACATGGGCCCAAAATTATTGTCCAGTTCATAGACAGGGAAACGACTTAGATCATCGATCGCTGCAGTCATGCTTATGGAGGCTTGGCGAAGCGATAGCGGAAACGGTGCGAAGTGAGCTGATGTCCGATGGAAGCTCTCAATCACTTCATAGCCGTGCATCAGAAGGCGCATTGCTTCACCGTGAAGCTGACGCTTTCTCCGCCAGCTCGGCGCGAAGGCGGTGAAGTAGGTGAGAAGGAGGGCGGTAAGCGCGCCAAAAAACTGCGCCCAGCCTGATAGTCCTTCGTGTGCCTCCAGCCAATTTATGATGCTGCCCACTATGCCCCCAATTCACTTACTGAGAAGGCGACAAGCGACAGCTTCCTGACCCCACCTAGTGGCGAATGTATCGGAAACGACTGTCCAGTGTCCTCCACCGCCGCCGCCTCCATGGTTCTCGCCCATGCACGAACATTCGCATTCATGACCGGTAGCGTTCCAGCAAGCTGGGGCGCACTTCTCTTGTTCTCTATACGGTTGGATAATATAGATCTGGCCAAATTCTATAAGACTACGATTTACGAGATCATTGAACCACGCGCTTGGTATTTCCCAAAATCGCCCTTCGCGATCCCATAGAATATCTGTGCGGCGCCCATGCTGTATCCATGAGCGATTGTCCCGTCGCTTTGGCTCATAAGGCAACTTGAAGCGAGGGCGCTTTCCTTTACCTCGTCTCAACAGTACGGGGATTTTGGTCTGAGCCCATATTCGTTTGATCCGGTCGGGCTCGATCTCTTCCATGTTGCAAGGCTAGCTCCAATCTGTTGATGGAGACGCTTACTCAGAGTTAGCGAGGCTATAGCGAAGCTTCACCGCGAGCTATCGTTTTGTTGGACCGTAGGATTAGCTCAGACAACAGCCGGAATTTTGCCCTACCTTCGCCCAAACAACCGCTCAATATCCGCCAACTTCAGCTCCACATAAGTAGGCCGCCCGTGGTTGCACTGGCCCGAGTGCGGCGTGGCCTCCATCTCCCGCAGCAGGGCGTTCATCTCCGCCCCGTTCAGCCGGCGCCCAGCTCGCACGCTGCCGTGGCAGGCCATGGTGGAGCAGACTTCTTCCAGGCGCTCCTTCAGGGCCAGGGCCTGGCCGTTCTCGGCCAGGTCGTCGGCGATGTCGCGGACCAGGCCGGCGGCGTCGGTCTTGCCCAGCAGGGCGGGGGTCTCGCGGACCAGCACCGCGCCGGGGCCGAAACTTTCGATGACCAGGCCCAGGGCCGCCAGCTCCTCGGAGCGGGCGACGACGCGTTCGGCCTCGGCGGGGTCCAGCTCGACCACCTCGGGCAGCAGCAGGGCCTGGCGGGCGACGCCGCCGGCCGCCATCTCGCCCTTCATCCGCTCATAGACCAGGCGCTCGTGGGCGGCGTGCTGGTCGACGATGACCACGCCGTCGCGGGTCTGGGCGACGATGTAGGTCTCGTGCACCTGGGCCCGGGCCGCGCCCAGCGGGAAGTCGACCGGGTCGAACACCGGGGCGGGGCCTTCGGCGACGCCGCCCGGGTCGGCGATGGAAGGCGGGGCGTCGTAGTCGCCATAGGCCGCCTCGCGCACGGCCTCGGCCACGCCGTAGTCGCCATAGCCTCCCGAGCCCGGCTCGACCCGGGCTGAAACGTCCGACAGCCCCGGCAGCACTTGCGGCGAAGGCCGCGTCCAGCCGCCCGACTGCCAGGCCGAGAAGCCGGCGGGCGAGGGGCCGGGCTGATAGCCGCTGTAGGAACCCGGCGGGACCATGTTCTGCGCCCGGATGGCGTCCAGCGCCGACGCCGCCGTGGTGGTCGAGGCCCGGTGGCCGGCGCCGGCCAGGGCGTGGCGCAGGGCGCCGACGATCAGGCCGCGCACCAGGGCCGGGTCGCGGAACCGCACCTCGGCCTTGGCCGGGTGGACGTTGACGTCCACCTCGGCGGTGTCGAGGCTGATGTAGAGGGCGGCGGTCGGGTGGCGGTCCCTCGCGAGAAAGTCGGCATAGGCCGCGCGCAGGGCGCCTTGCAGCAGCCGGTCGCGTACAGGCCGGCCGTTGACGAACAGGTACTGGTGGGCGGCGTTGCCCCGGTTGTAGGTGGGCAGGCCCGCGAAGCCCGTCAGGCGCACGCCGTCGCGGGTCTGGTCGATCTCGATGGCGTTGTCCTGGAAGTCGCGGCCCAGCACGGCCGACAGGCGGGCGAGGCGCCCTTGCGGTCCCGGATGCTCGGGCGGCAGGCGGATCACGCGGCGGCCGTCGATGTCCAGCGAGAAGCCGACGCTCTCGTTGGCCATGGCCTGGCGCTTGATCTCCTCGGTGATCGCCAGGGCCTCGGCGCGCTCGGACTTCATGAACTTCAGCCGCGCGGGGGTGGCGTAGAACAGGTCGCGGACCTCGATCCGCGCCCCGTGGTCGCCGGCGAAGGCGGCGGGGGCCACGTCGCCGACGCTGCCGCCCTCGACCAGGATCGCGAAGGCGTCCTTGGAGCCCTTGGCGCGCGAGGAGATGGAGAGCCGCGCCACCGAGCCGATCGACGGCAGGGCTTCGCCCCGGAAGCCCATGGTGTGGATGCGCAGCAGGTCCCACAGGCCGTCGGCGTCCGGCGCCAGCTTGGAGGTGGCGTGGCGCTCGATGGCCACCGGCAGCTCGTCGGCGGAGAGGCCGCAGCCGTCGTCGGCCACCAGGATACGGGTCAGGCCGCCGCCGTGGGCCTCGACCTCGATCCGCGTGGCGCCGGCGTCAATGGCGTTGTCGACCAGCTCCTTGATGGCGCTGGCGGGACGTTCCACCACCTCGCCGGCGGCGATACGGTTGACGGTCTCGGGCGGCAGGCGGCGGATCGGCATCGGGGCGGGCTTTCGGGCGCGCGGCCTCTGAGCGGGAGCCGCCCAGGGGCTGCATTGCAGCATGGTAATTTGACCGGCCCAGCTTGGGCCCTTCCAAGTGCGGAAGACCGATCATCCTAGATCGATTCCGCGACCCTTGAGGACACGTACATAGTGATCAAACGCCATCTCGCCGCCTGCGCCGCCGCGTTTGGTCTGCTCGGCGTGTCGCCCGCCCTGGCCCAGCAGGCCGTCGACGCCTCCGGTCCCATCGCCCTGCGCGTGGTCGACCCCGAGGCCAACCTGGTCGAGGAACTGGTGGTCAACGCCCGGCTGCCGGGTCCGGCCTGGTGGAAGGTCAGCGACGCCGACACCACCGTCTACGTGCTGGGCGTGCCGGCCGTGGTCCCCAAGGACCTGGAGGTCGACCATTCGGTGCTCAAGCGCCGGCTGGACGGGGCCAATGTGCTGATCATGGGCCAGGAGGCCACGATCAATCCGCTGCGCGTCGTCGGCCTGGTGATGGGCGGCAAGCGCTACTTCCTCAGCGAGCAGCCGATGCGCCAGACCCTGCCGCCGGCGCTGCGCGCCCGGTACGAGGCCCGGCTGGCGCTGATGAAGAAGAAGCCCGACGACATGGACGAGGTGAAGCCCGCCTTCGCCGGGTTCATCGTCGCCAACTCCCAGCAGGACGGCAACCTCACGATCACCCTGGGCGACCTGACCGGCAAGATCCGCGACATGGCCAAGGACAAGGACCTGGCCAAGCGCCCCCATATCCAGGACCTGTCCGACTACAGCCTGATCGACGCCGTCAAGAGCCTGGGCTCGGCCCCGCAGCCGCTGCAGGAGCTGTGCCTGGACGCCGGCCTGCGCCAGGCCGAGAACGGCCAGGGCGGGGTGAGGGTCACGGCCGAGCGCTGGGCGCGCGGCGAGGTGCGCCAGGTGGTCTCGGCCGACCGCGGCTTCTCGCGCTGCCTGGCCTCGACCCCGTCGATCGCCCGCGAGCTGCGCGACGGCCAGACCGACGCGGTCAAGGCGATCGCCTCGGCCCTGAAGACCCCCGGCAAGGCGGTGGCGGTGATCGAGCTGCGCTCGCTGCTGGCCGAGGGCGGGGTGCTGGAGCAGCTGCGGGCCAAGGGGTTCACGGTGACGACGCCGGGGGAGTGAGGGACCGACTTCCATCCAACGGCTCGAGGCCGCCCGCCGGATCGGCCTGAAGACAACCTTGACCTGACGCATGGGGGTCGCGAAGGTGGATTACCAACTCGGGGTTGTGGCGATGGCGGGTCACCAGGTTAGCCTTTCAGCAGGCGCGGACGTTGCGACGATGCTGACCGCTGTCTGCGCGCTCTTGGCGATCATTTTCGCCATATGGCAAACGCGGCAATTCAGGGCGCACCAGTTGGAGGCGCTTGCGCGAGATCAATATCAACGCTTCTTGGAACTGTGCATTCAGTACCCAGAATATGCTGATCCGCCCTCCGGGGTCGTCAACATGGACAAGCTTACATTTTCGAGAAATGGAAAGAAATTCATACAGTATGAATGGTTCTTGACCTCCGGAATGAATGCTCTTGAGGCGGTTCACGCGGCTGTTGGTTCGCAGAAGTCTTGGCAGGAAACGATAGAATCAGTTCTGGAGGCCCATCTGCCCTATCTGACGTCAAATCGATATGATGAATTCTTTCGGCCCACAACGAATACCGCCTATCAGGAATTCATCGACAGCAAGATCGCCCAGCGACGCTAGGGCGATCGGCGTGAGTCCGCGCCAATCCGGTCGGCGAGGGGTGGATGGCGGTTGAATGGAGAGGGCAAGCCAACGCTCAATAGGGCGGGGCGATTCTCCCCGGAGACCTCACATGCGGCGACTCTGGCCTTGGATGCTGGCGATCCTCGCCCTGACCACCACCCCCGTCCTCGCCCAGACCACCCCGCCCGCCCTCGACGATCCCGAGGCCAATGTCGTCGAGGCCCTGGTGGTCGCCGCCAAGCTGCCGGGGCCGGCCTGGTGGCGGATCTCGGACGGCGACACCACGATCTACATGCTGGGCGCGCTGCAGGCCCTGCCGCGCGGCCAGGCCTGGGACACCAGCGTGCTGGACCATCGGCTGGACGGCGCCTTCGCGGTGATCCTGCCGCCGGAGGGCAAGGCCGGGCTCGGCGACCTGCCCGCCGCCCTGGCCCTGCGCGGCAAGCTGAAGTCGGCCACGCGGCTGGACGCCTCGGTCGGCGACCTCGCCCCCAAACTGGCCCGCGCCCGCGCCATCCTGGGCAAGGACGCGAACGCCTACGAAGGCTGGAGCCCGCTGGGGGCCGGGATCATGATGGCCGGCGACTACCGCAAGTCGGTGCGGCTGGAGACCGCCGAGCCGGAGCGCACGATCGGCCGCCTGGCCCGCAAGCATCGGGTCAAGGCGCGGCCGGCCGCCACCTACAAGGTCATGCCGCTGGTCAAGACGGCGGTGCGCGAGCACTCGCGCGAGGCCGGGTTGATCTGCCTGGAGGGCGTGCTCGACGAGATCAACGCCGGCCCGGAGGCCGCCCGCGCCGCCGCCCGGGCCTGGGCGCGGGGCGACGTGCGCGGCGCGATCGCCGGCCCCCGCAACTTCCAGCGCTGCCTGCTGTCCCTGCCGGGCATGGCCGACCTGGAGCGCAAGGGGACCCGCGACGAGGTCGAGGCCCTGAGCGCGGCGATGAACACGCCGGGACATGCGGTGGCGGTGTTCGGGATTCGGAGCCTGGTGGCGAAGGGCGGGGTGCTGGACCAGATGCGGGCGCGGGGGTTCGAGGTCAGCACCCCAGGCGAATGAGGCTCACCCACTTGCCCCCACCTGACGGCTCCGCCGTCTGTCCGCCCCCATAGGGGGCGGAGGGGGCTCCTCTTCCCCCTGTGGGGGAAGACGGTCGCGAAGCGACCCGTAGGGGGCAAGTGTTCGCCGCACGAAAAAGGCCCGGAAGTCTCCCTCCGGGCCTTTCGAAACTTCAGCGGATCAAATCCTGCCCTACAGCCCCGGAAGCTTGATCTTGCTTTCCTTCTCGCGGGTGATGACGATCGTGCCGTTGCCGGTCAGTTCCTTGAGGCGGGCCTCTTCCGTCGCGGCGTCGACCGGGGCGGCGACGTTGGCGCCGGTCTCGGACGCGGTCGGGGCGGCGTTCTTGTCGCCCTTCTTCCAGAACATGACCTTCTGCGAGAAGCTCTCGTCCTTGTGGGCCAGGTCGCCGTTCTCGTCGTCGACGACGAAGCGGATCAGCGGGTCGGCCTTGTCGACGCCGGCCTTGGCGACCAGCAGCTTTTCGCCTTCCGAGCGGGTGGCGGCGTTGCTCTGGCCGACCAGGGCCATGCGCGCGGCGCTTTCGGGCTGCAGTTCCTGCGGACGCGGCTCGCCGGGGGCCGGCGGGCGCAGGCTGTAGTCGGGCGGCACGACCAGCGGCGCCTTGGTGACGACGCGGAATTCGTCAGGAACGACCTTGCTCATGCCCAACGCCTTCGACGTGGACTGGCATCCGGCGAGGCCCATGGCGGCCACGGAGGCCAAAACGCCCAGGGTCGCGACCCGATAGAAACTCATGAAACCTGCTCCACCGGCCCCCCGGGCCGTAAATTCGGACGCTCTCGATACGACATCCGAGGCCGGGCGCCAATCTTCCTTGAGATCGTGGCTGTGTTGAGGCGCCAAGAGCGTGGCGATAGCCACGCTCCTGCCGTTTGATGGCGAGCCTGTTTATCCGTTTCCGATGGAAAACATTGGAAACGGACAGGCTCGCGTGTCGCGCTACAGCCCATGCCCGTCGGGATTGGCCAGCTTTTTTTCCTCCGACAGGAAGCTGTCCAGCAGCAGCAGGCAGACCCCGACGGTGATGGCCGAGTCGGCGACGTTGAACACCCACGGGAAGTGCAGGCGCGAGACGTCGATGAAGTCGACGACATAGCCGAAGCGGATGCGGTCGATCAGGTTGTTGCCGAACGCCCCGCCGATGATGAAGCCGATTCCCGCGCCCATCAGCGGCTTGGCCGCCTTGCGCGCCCAGATCGCCAGGCCCACCACGACGGCGGCCGAGAAGATCGTCAGCATCCAGCGGCTGAACTCCGAGCCGCGGAACAGGCCGAAGCTCATGCCGTAGTTATGGACCAGGGTCAGGTAGAACGGCCCGGCCACCTGTTGGCTGGCGCCGGGCAAGGTGCCCAGGGCGGCCAGGATCCAGGCCTTGCTGATCTGGTCCAGCACGATCGTGACGATCGCGATGGCGTAGGCGGTCCAGCCGAGGCGGGTGATCTTGAGCATTCTTCGTCCTTAAGCCGCTCGGCCGGAGCTGTCATCCCGGATTGGGGACATGCGCCTGCGCATGTCCCCAGCCGTTGATCAGCCCGCGTGCTGGCTATCCCACCACGCCACCGCTTCGGCGTCGCGCAGGCTAAGCTCGGGATAGCGCGGATCGGTTCCCACCTCCGGAAGGATCCGCCACGAGCGGGCGCACTTCTTGCCTTCGGCCAGCTTGGGTTCGACCGCCACGCCCTTGACCTCGTCCAGGGCGAAGGCCCCGGCCGACGTTCCGGCGACCAGGGTCGCGGCGCTGGTGCGGAACACCTCGGCGGCGTCCAGGCCGTCGAACGCGGCCAGCAGGTCGGGCTCGGCGATGTGCACGATCGGGGCGGCCTCCAGCGCCGAGCCGATCCGCTTGTCGCGGCGCTCGACCTCCAGGGCCGAGGTCACGACCGAGGTGACGGTCTCCACCTTGGCCCACCGCGCGGCCTCGGCGTCGTTGCGCCAGGCGGCCGGGGTTTCCGGCATGACCCGCAGCACGTTGCTGCCGGCCTCGGGGAAGCGCGTCGTCCAGGCCTCTTCCATCGTGAAGCTGGTCAGCGGCGACAGCCACACCGTCAGGCGTTCGAACACATGGTCCAGCACCGTGCGATAGGCCCGGCGGCGCATCGCCGTGGGCGCGTCGCAATAGAGGCTGTCCTTGCGGATGTCGAAGAACAGGCTCGACAGGTCGCCCTGGCAGAAGTCGATCAGCGGCCGGATCACGTCGCTGAAGCGGTAGGCCTCGTAGGCGGCCTTCACCTGGCCATCCAGCTCCCACAGGCGGTGCAGGATGTACTTCTCCAGCGGCGGGAAGTCGGCGTAGTCGGTGACCCGTTCGGCCTCGTCGAAGCCGGCCAGGGCGCCCAGCAGGTAGCGGGTGGTGTTGCGCAGCTTGCGATAGGCGTCGGTGGTGGTGGCCAGGATCGTCTTGCCGATCCGCTGGTCTTCCGAATAGTCGACCATCGCCGCCCACAGCCGCAGGATCTCGGCGCCGCTTTCCTTGGTGATGGTCTGGGGCTCGACGGTGTTGCCCTTGGACTTGGACATCTTCTCGCCGTTCTCGTCCTGGGTGAACCCGTGGGTGAGGACGCCCTTGTACGGCGCGCGGCCGCGCGTGCCGCAGCTCTCCAGCAGCGAGGACTGGAACCAGCCGCGGTGCTGGTCCGAGCCTTCGAGGTAGAGGTCGGCCGGCGAGCGGCTGTCGTTGCGGCCTTCAAGCGTGAAGGCATGCGTCGAGCCGCTGTCGAACCAGACGTCGAGGATGTCGACGACCTTTTCGTATTGGGCCGGGTCGCGATCGCCCAGGAAGTGGCTGTCGGGCAGCTCGAACCAGGCGTCGCTGCCGCCGTCCTGGATGGCGTCGAGGATGCGGCGGTTGACCGCCTCGTCCATCAGCGGGACGCCCGTCTCCTTGTCGACGAACATGGCCAGGGGCGTGCCCCAGGCGCGCTGGCGGCTGATCAGCCAGTCGGGACGCGTCTCGACCATCGAGCCGATGCGGTTGCGGCCGGCGTCGGGGTGGAAGGCGGTCTCGGCGATGGCCTTGACGGCCACTTCGCGCAGGGTCTTGCCGCCCAGGGTCGGGACGGGCTGGTCCATGCGGATGAACCACTGCGGGGTGTTGCGGAAGATCACAGGGGCCTTGGAGCGCCAGCTGTGCGGATAGCTGTGCTCGACGCGGCCGCGCGCCAGCAGGTTGCCGGCCTCGATCAGCTTGTCCATCACCGCGCCGTTGGCGGCCCCGAACTTGCCGGCCTTCTTGCCCTCGGTCTCAATGACCTTCAGGCCCGCGAACAGCGGCACGTGCGGGAAATAGGCGCCGTCGGGATCGACGGTGTCGGGGATGGAGTCCAGCGCATAGCCGCTCTTCAGCCAGACCAGATAGTCGTCGGCGCCGTGGCCCGGGGCGGTGTGCACGAAGCCGGTGCCGGCGTCGTCGGTCACGTGGTCGCCGGCCAGCAGGGGGACGTCGAAGCCGTAGCCCCCATGGGGATCAGGTTCGAACTGGGCCAGCGGGTGGGCGCAGATCAGGCCGGTCGGGTCGACCGGCTCGGCGCGACGCCAAGAGGCGACCTTGGCGGCCTTGCGGACGTCCTCGGCCAGCTTGTCGGCGACGATCAGGCGGTCGCCGACCTTGGACCAGGGGGCGAACTCGAGGTTCTCCTCGATGGCCTCGACCTCGTAGAGGCCGTACTCGACCCTGGGCCCGAACGAGATCGCCCGGTTGGCCGGGATGGTCCACGGGGTGGTCGTCCAGATCACGACGCTGGCGTCGTTGGGCGGCAGGCGGAAGACGTTGTCGCCGGCCGCGGCGCCCGACACGGCGTAGCGGTCCTCGTCATAGGCCTTGACCGGGAACTTCACCCAGACGGTCGGCGAAACGTGGTCGTGGTACTCGATCTCGGCGTCGGCCAGGGCCGTGCGCTCGACCGGGCTCCACATCACCGGCTTGGAGCCGCGATAGAGCTGGCCGCTGGTGGCGAACTTGTGGAACTCGGCGACAATCGTGGCTTCCGAGGCGTAGTCCATGGTGGCGTAGCGGTTCCACCAGTCGCCCAGCACGCCCAGGCGCTGGAACTCGACCTTCTGGGCCTCGATCCAGCCGGCGGCGTACTCGCGGCAGCGCTTGCGGAACTCGGCGGCCGGCACCTCGTCCTTGCGGCGGCCCTTGGCGCGGAACTCTTCCTCGATCTTCCACTCAATGGGCAGGCCGTGGCAGTCCCAGCCGGGCACGTAGTCGACGTCGTAGCCCAGGGCGAAGCGGCTGCGGACCACGAAGTCCTTCAGCGTCTTGTTCAGGGCGTGGCCGATGTGGATCGCGCCGTTGGCGTAGGGCGGGCCGTCGTGCAGCACGAACAGCGGGGCGCCGGCGGCCTGGCGCGCTGCGCGAACGGCGCCGTACAGGCCCTTGTCCGACAGGGCCGCCCAGCCCTCCAGGATCTCGGGCTCCTTCTTGGGCAGGCCGCCGCGCATCGGGAACGGGGTGTCGGGAAGGAAGACGGTTTCGCGGTAGTCGCGGGCGGTCGTCGTGGCGTCGTCGGCCATGGGAGAGCTATCCAGCTTGGAATGTTCGGGAAAAAATCGCGGGGAAACCCGGCGCGCGCTGGATCAGTCGTCCGGCGGCGTCACGCCGGGCGGTTAATTCGCGGAGCTTTCCGAACGAAAGACATGGGCGGGGGATAGCAGAGGCGAGGGAGAGGGGCAAACGCGATGCTTCTCCGCACGGACGCCCCTTACCACCCGTCATCCTCGGACTTGTTCCGAGGACCCCTACTTCAACCACGAAGAAGGATGATCCATGGAGGGGTGAGATCACGGCCCAACTTCAACCGACAGCACGGCGGAACGAGGGGTCCTCGGAACAAGTCCGAGGATGACGGCTACCGCCGCGCCAGCCCGTCCAGCATCCATAGCGCCGCCAGGGTGCCGAACAGGACGGCCAGGGCCGAGAGCAGGAACATCCGCAGGCCCTGGGCCAGGGCGACGCTGAGGGTGGTGATGGCCGCCAGGGCCCAGGCGGACGCCAGGATCTTGCCTTCCAGCGAGGTCAGGATCGGTTTGGGCGGCAGAAGGAAACGGAGCGCGCGCCAAGTCTTCCGCCACAGACGTCGTACCTGAACCTCGGACCGCACGTGAAATTCCCTCCACTGCCGCCAAAAGTGTAGGAGGGGGCGGTGGTTGCGTCCATGGGGAAAAACAACGTTATCCGTGTTTTATCCGTCTGGAGACACGGCCTTGCCCGCCCATGTCCAGCATCCGGCGATCTTCAACCGCGCTTGCGGGCCCGGGGGGTAATCGTCACCGTCATCAATTTCCCTTGCCGGATCAGCTCGAACGGGGCGGGCTTGTCGATGCTGTGGTGGTCCAGGGCGCGCAGAAGGTCGTCCAGACCGGTCAGCGGCAGGCCGCCGGCGCTGATCAGCAGGTCGCCCTCGCGCACCCCGGCCTTGGCGGCGGGACCGCCGGCGTCGACCTGGGCGACGAACACCGCATAGCCCTGCATCACGCCCGTCGCCCGGGCCAGGCCGGGCGGGATCGGAGCCTGCTGGGCGACCAGGCCGATCGAGCCGCGCCGCACATGGCCGTGGGCGACCAGCTCGGCCACCACGAAGCTGGCGGTGTTGGAGGCCACGGCGAAGCACAGGCCCTGGTAGCCGGCGATCACGGCGGTGGCGATGCCCACCACCTCGCCGGACGAACTGACCAGCGGGCCGCCGCTGTTGCCGGGATTGAGGGCGGCGTCGGTCTGGATCAGGTCCTCGATCAGCCGGCCGCGCTCGCCGCGCAGGGACCGGCCCATGGCCGAGACCACGCCGGTGGTCACCGTCGCCTCGAAGCCCAGCGGAGCGCCGATGGCGATCACCAGCTGGCCGCGTCGCAGGGCCTTGGAGTTGCCCAGCTTGGCGACCGGCACGTCCAGCCGCTGGTCCAGCTGCAGCAGGGCCAGGTCGGTGTCGGGATCGTCGCCCACGCAGCGCGCCGTGACGCTGCGGCCCTCGGCGGTGATCACCACGAAGCGGTTGGCGCCCTGGACCACGTGGCTGTTGGTCAGGACCAGGCCGTTGGGGGCGATGGCGAAGCCCGAGCCGACGCCCTGGATGCGCGGGTCCTCCATCATCGGGTGGATGCGCACGACGCTGGGGCCCACCACCTCGACGGCGCGGACCACGGCGTTGGAATAGGCGTCCAGCAGGCCATCGTCGGACGGCGGGACCACGCAAAACGGGGGCGCCTCGCCGGAATCCAGCACGAAAACCGCTTCGGCCTCGTGCTCGGGATACGACAAGATCTCATGACGCCGCGCCGGCTTGGGCCGCCGGGCCTTGGCGAACATCTCGTACTTGCGCGCTTTCAACATCAGGCCCCCGCCCCGTCGCAAGGCAAAGGTTAACGGCAAGAACGCGGGTTGGCGAGTCGGTGTCTAGGCGTCGTCTCGCGCGTCGACCACGGCCTGCATGTGGGTGCGGAAGCCGGGCTCCTCGCGGGTCATCTGCAGGAAGGCCTCGGCCAGTTCGGCCCGGGCCGTATCGAGATTGTAGACGCCCTCCGAATAGCGCAGGAGCACGCAATCGAAATAGCGGTCCATGAGGAGGCGGTCGTCAGCGTTCAGGTGCGTTGCCATGCGCGACCCTAGACCTCGCCGGGCCGCCGCGCCATGCGCCAGATCAGAACGCCGGCGCGACGATCGCCCGGGCCGCCTGCTCGTCGCGCAGCACCTGCTCGACCAGCAGTTCGATGCTGTCGAACTTCAGCTCCGGGCGCAGGAAGGCGATCAGGTCGGTTTCGATGACCTGGCCGTAGAGGTCCTCGTCGAAGTCGAACAGCCAGGTCTCCAGCCGGGTCTCGACCTCGCCGGTGGTGGGGTTGTTGCCGAGGTTGGCCACGCCGGGCACCTCGCGGCCGTCGGGCAGGCGGGTGCGGGTGGCGTAGACCCCGAGCTTCGGCACCACATAGTCCTCGACCTCGACATTGGCCGTCGGGAAGCCCAGCTGGCGGCCCAGCTGCTGGCCGCGCCGGACCACGCCCTCGATGGCGAACGGCCGGCCCAGGATGCGGGCGGCGCCCTCGGGGTGGCCGTCGCGCAGGGCGTCGCGCACGCCGGTCGACGAGAACTTCTCGCCCTCGCGGTTGGCGACCGGCTCGGCCACCGAGACCGAGAAGCCGTACTCCTGGCCATAGGCCTTCATCAGGTCGGCGCTGCCGGTGCGGCCGCGGCCGAACGAGATGTCGAAGCCGACGGCCACGTGCTTCACGGAGAGGCCGCCCACGAGGACCTTCTCGACGAACTCGCGGTCGTTGAAGCTGGCCATCTCGAAGTCGAACGGCAGCAGGTACAGCAGGTCCACGCCCAGGGCCTCCAGGGCGCGGGCCTGCTGGGGATGGGTCATCAGCTTGAAGGCCGGCTCGCTGGGCCGGAACAGGCGGCGCGGGTGCGGGTCGAAGGTGACCACGCCCAGCGGGGCCTTGGCTTCCCGCGCGGCTTTCGCCGCCTGGGCGATCACCTGCTGGTGGCCGCGATGCACGCCGTCGAAATTGCCCAGGGCCACGCAGGCGCCCCGCTCGCCTTCGGGCAAGTCTTTCCAGCCGTGGATCGTCTTCAAGCGCATGCGGACTTCCTCAAGCGGCGACTTTTGCTCTCAAGCGGCTTTTCTGGGGACCATGACCACGGCCTCGCCGCCGACCACGGCCTTGCCGCCCACCAGGCAGGTGGTGTCCAGGGTGACGCGGGCCTTGGCTTCGTCGATCGCCGTTACGGTGACCCGGGCGGTGACCTCCGCGCCGATCTTCACCGGCCGCTTGAAGGCCAGGGTCTGCGACAGGTAGATCGCGCCGGGACCGGGCAGGGTGGTGCCCAGCACCGCCGAGATGTAGCCGGCCGACAGCATGCCGTGGGCGATGCGCTCGCCGAAGCTGGTGGTCGCGGCGTAGTCGGCGTCCAGGTGCACGGGATTGTTGTCGCCGGTCACCTCGGCGAAGGCGACGATGTCGGCCTCGGCCACGGTGCGGACCAGCTCGGCCGACTGGCCGACGCTCAGATCCTCGAGAAACAGTCCCTGCATAGCGCCCCTCATACTCTTTTTGTGCGTTGCACCAATCTTAGCGATCAGCGACCGCTCTACCAGACCAGACCAGATCGGCCATGGCGTGGGTCGCGCCCACCCGCTCGGCGGCCAGCAGACCCTCGACCTTGGTCGGGTCCAGCCTGCCGTCGGGGCCGACGGCGGCCTCGCCGTGGATGCCCTTGGCGATGAACAGGCAGGCCAGGCCCTCGTCGTGGGCGCCCTTGACGTCGGTGATCACGCCGTCGCCGATGCACAGCACCCGCGAGCGGTCGACGGGACCGCCCTTCAGGGCCTCGGCCTCGGCCAGGGCCAGGTCGTAGATCGGCTTGTAGGGCTTGCCGGCCATCAGCACCTGGCCGCCCAGGGTCTCGTAGAGATCGGCCAGGGCGCCGCCGCAATAGATCAGCCGCGAGCCGCGCTGAACCACCCGGTCGGGGTTGGCGCAGATCAGGGTCAGGCCGCGCTCGGCGGCGACGGCCAGGCGGTCGGTGTAGTCGGCGGGCGCCTCGTTCTCGTCGTCGACCATGCCCGTGACGGCGACGAAGGCTGCGTCCTCGGGGCCGGCGGTCTCCAGACCCAGGCCGTCATAGAGCGGCAGGTCGCGGTCGGGGCCGACGATCCAGGCCGGACCGGGCGCGCGGGCGGCCAGCAGGGTGCGGGTGGCGTCTCCCGAGGTGACGAAGGCGCTCCACGCCTCGCGCGGCACGCCCAGCCGGTCCAGTTGCTCGACCACCGCCTCGGACGGGCGCGGGGAGTTGGAGATCAGGATCACCGGCCCGTGGTGGGCCCGCCACTCGACCAGGGCCTGGCAGGCCTCCGGAAAGCTCTCGACCCCGTTGTGGATGACGCCCCAGACGTCGCACAGCAGCACGTCGTAGCGGTCGGCGAGGGCGGATAGGCCAGTGGGCAGATCGGTCATGGACAGGGGCGGTACCGGGCGGAGACGAGTGCGTCAACGCTAGCGCATGTAGGGACGCGGGGACGGAAGGGCCAGGCGGTCCGCGTGGCGGGCGATCAGGCGCCCGCGCGCGCCATCGTGCTCTAAGGGGCGTCACGAGCCCCCAGCACGGTGGACGCGGACAGTTCCGGCGCCACGACGGCGAGGTCGTAGCCGCGGATGAGCGCGCGCCATTCCGGCGTCAGGGCTTCCAGATCGGCGCCGCGCAAAGGGCGCAGATCCACCAGGAACCAGTCGCCCGGCGGCATGCCCGACGGGCGGGCCAGCATCACATCCTTGGACCAGTCGCTGTCCTTGCCCGCCGTCGCATCGAACTTGTGCACGGCCACCTGGCGGCCGACCCCGTTGTATCCGCCTAGCGCGCCTCTCGCGCCGGCGACGACGATATGGAGGGACTTCGCGCCCTCTCCGTCGGCACGTTCAGCGACGAAATTGCCCAGGTCGCGCTGGCCGAGTGGATTGTAGCCCTTGTAGAGATGGTAGGCGCCGAACTTCATCAGGAGGCGCGCCCGCGGCGCCTCGGCGAAATGCGCCACCAGCGTCCGCTTCATCAGCCGCGCCCTGCGCCCGTTCGAATCGCCACTGCGGGACTGCGAGCCCTGATAGATGGCGCGTGTTTCGCGCAAGGCGGCGAACAGCGCCTTGGCCCGGTCGCCGCCGTCCTGGTCGATGGCTGTCCCCGCCTGATCCAGCGCCGCATCGGTGGCCTTGAGCAGGAACAGGTCCATGGGTGAACCGGATTTGAGCGCAGCCTGCGTCGCCGTCCGCTCCTGCCCGGCCAGCGCTTCGATCTGGGCGCGGGCGAGCGGTCCTGGACCGGCCGCCAGCATCTGCTCGAACAAATAGCCGCTCGCGCCGAGGAACTCCTGGTCCAGCCCCCACAGCTTAAAGTCCGGCCCGGCGACACCCGCGCAATCGGCCGCCGTCTGACCCTCGTCGCGGCCGTTGAGGAAGGCCATGGCGTCGGGATGGGCGCGCATGAAGTCGGAAATCTGCTGCTCTCGGTTCGGCGCTCTCAGCCGTGCGTTGACCACGCCGGCGGCCTCCGGCCCGATCTCGACGACCATGGCCGTCAGGCCGCCGGGCGCCATCAATCGACAGACGTTCGTGGTGAAGGCGGGGATCTCGCGCGAATGATGGCTCTCGCCGATGAGCACGTACCGGCTGGCGGCTATCGCCTCCGATAGGATCGCGGCTCCCGGACCCGAGAAGCCATCCGGCCGGACTGTCAGCGGCGACCCTGCCTGCGCCAGCCGGTCGGCGAACGAGAGCGACGCGACGGGCTGGGCGTGGGCGGAAGCCGCGCACAGGGTCGCGAGCGCCAACGCGGCCGCAATCGATTTCAGCTTCATATCAATCACCCCTGCTACGTGAAGCGTCCTTGGGGTGATCTCTGAAAACCACAAAGTTAAATCGTGGTCACAAGTCTCCTCGTGGCCTGAAATCGGGCGTGCCGAATGAAGGCGAAGACCGGCTGCGGACGTTGCGCCCACCGCTCAGGACCGGACTATCCTGGCGTCTGCAAGGGCGGTTAGCGGAGTAAGCTCCTCCCCCACAGGGGGAGGATTTGATCGTCCGCTCCGGGTCGAAAGCGGGAATGGGATCCTGTGCGTGCAGCCGACTTTGAACCGCAGCGCCCCTACGGCCCGAACCCCCCGTCCATCCACTGCTGGTACAGCCCCACCTGGTCATCGCTCCAGTAGGGGCCGCCCATTGGCATGCGGGGGTCGTTGCCGTCCGGCCGGACGAAGTCGAACACCATCCGGCCGTTGGCGTGGTCGGCGTAGCCTTCGCCGGGCGCGGGGTCGGACATCCAGCCGTAGTCGTCCAGCTTCACCCCTTTGCGGCGCATGCAGCCCACGTCGCGGGCGTCGAACAGCGGCTTGATGTCGGCGGCGTAGGAAACCATCGTGTCCTCCCTTTCCAAATTCACCAGTTGAAGTCCTGGTCTTTTCGAGCCGCCGCGATCTGGTCCTGGAACTCCATGCCGAACGACCAGGCGAACTCGGCCGGGAAGTTGGTCCGCCGCAGGGCGCGGCCGTACTGCGGATATTCGGCGGCCATCGAGGCGGTGTAGGTGTCGTTGAAATAGGTCTCGCGGTTCTTCAGTTCGTTCCAGGTCACCGAGTACTGGTGGCAGCCGATGCAGTTGGTGCGGCCGTTGCCGGCGTGGTGCTCCAGGTTGGGGTTGCTGCACCAGGTGGTGACCTTGTCGTAGGGCGCGGGGTTCCGCTGCTCGGTCGTCCCGTCGTACGAAGCCTTGATCGCCGCCGCGAGGGCGGGCTGGCCGGCCTCGTAGGGGCCCCAGGGCTTGGGATCGGTCTCGTTGAAGGCGGTGGTGATGCACATCTTGTAGTGCGACCAGACCCCGCCGTTGAACCTGGCCAGCGAGGCCGGGCGGTCCTGGCCGAAGTCCTCGTCGGGCTTGGGGCTCCACCACAGCGAGATCCAGATCCATTCGCGGGTGTCCTTGGTCGAGATGTGCATCGACTTCAGGCCGAAGATCTTCCCGTCGGTGGTCTGCACCGAATAGATGCCGTTGGTGTCCACCGGCTCCAGGGTCGGCTTGGGCCAGGAGCCGCCCTTCAGCACCGCGGTGATCGCGGCGGCGTCGGTGGCGTGGGCGCTGGCCTTGGGATTGGCGCCGTCGATCTGGTCCCAGCTGGTCTTGACCATCACCGCGCTGCGCGGGAACTCGTCGACGCAGGGCGAGAACTGGGTCGCGCTGGGCGGCGGCTGGTTCCAGGGGATCTTGTTCGAGCAGGTCTCGATGCCCTGGGCCTGGGCCAGCACGTGCTCGACGAACGAGGGGCTGAACACGGTGAAGCCGTGGCCCAGCTCGTCCTCGGGCGCGCCCCGGTCGAAGCCCTCGGACTGCTTGAGCACCTGGGTCAGGTTGGCCGAGACCAGGCTGCGGACCAGGTTCTTGTCGGCGCCGCTCTGGGCCATCACCTCATGGGCGATCTCGGCGCGGGTCTTCTTGCAGGCGGTGTCGGCCTTGCACGCCGCCAGCTGGGCGATGAACAGCTTGATCTTCTGCTCGACTTCGGGATTGGCGCTCATGCCTTCGTACCAGGTGTGCCAGAGGGGCACGTCGTAGGTCTTGCCCTCCAGGGTCAGCTTCTGGGGCTCCAGCATGGCCTCGACGATGGCCCAGCCGGTCTTGCGGCGGTCGGCCATCGAGGCTTCCAGCCGGTCGAACAGCGCCTTCGGATCCTCGGCGATCGGCGTGTAGTCCTTGCCGCGCCCGATCAGCAGCCGCCCTTGCGGCGAGGCCTCGCCGGCCTGCGGGTTCAGGCCCTTGGCCGACAGGAACTGCACGGGCGCGCCGGCCGCCGGCGGCGGCGGGGCCTCGGCGCCTTGGGGCTGGCAGGCCCCCAGCAAGGCGCCCGCCAAGGCGAAGGCGGTCAGCAGGGGAACGAGGCGTCTGGACGCTTGCAACATGGGGCGTTTCCTCGAATGGGGCGGTTCAGCCGCCTTGCCAGGTTTGGATCAGTCGCAGGTGGTCGGGGGTCAGCAGGGCGCCGGAATTGACGCCCGGGCCGACGGCGGCGGGCGTGGCGTCGGCCTCGTAGCCGTGCACGGCCACCACGGTCGGGGCGGCGACGTCGCCGATCCAGACCGGACCGCCGCTCTGGCCGTCGGTGGTGTCGATCTCGTAGTACAGCCGGCCGTCCAGGCTGGTGCGCACCGGGCCCTTGGCCACCAGCAGGTGCTCGTAGCTGCCGGCGTATTCCGGATAGCCCGAGACCACGGCGGCGGCCCGGACCAGGGCGGCGGGATCGACGGCGTCGTACTTCATCCAGCCCACCCGGTCGCCGACCGGATCGTCCAGGTGGATGCAGCCGATGTCGTGGGCGCGGTCGCGGGTCCGCAGCCACGGATCGGCGCAGGACAGGCGGGTGGAGACGACGTCGCCGAACGGCCGCTGGTTCCAGCTCTGGCCGGGGATCACCGTGACCTTGCGGGCCCAGCCGCCAAACGCGTCGTTGTGGAGGCAGTGGCCGGCGGTGATCACGGTCGAGGGGCCCGCCAGCCATCCGGTGCCGTTGAACACGCCGTTCCCGGTGTCCATCCGCAGGGCGCAGACCATCCGCCAGGGGGCGGTCTTGTTGCGCAGCTCGATCCGGCGATGGTCGATCGGACCCAGGATGCTGAACATCCGGGCCGGGCCGCCAGGCGCCCGCACGGGCCGTTCAGGCGCCAGCAGCGGCGCCAGGGTCCCCTCCGAACCGGCCGTCCGGTCGTTCAGTGCCGCCGGCGTGGAATTGGAACGCGATCCGTTCATGGCGCCCCGCCGTTTCCTGCGTCGAAGCTCAGTCAAAACAGGTATCGCGACGCAATTCAACTTCCAAGAGCGGTTGATTCTCGTTCCGGCCCTGGGTTGAGCGATGCGGCGCTACGGGCTTGCCCCCGACGGATCGAGGGAACGCCCCGAGTGCGTCGATCGGCCGGACGGCGCACCTTGGCGGCTGCTCAACCCGGTCGAGGTCCTTGCGATGCAATCCACCGTTCGCGCCCTTGCGGCGCCCTTCCTGGCCGCCATCGTCCTGGCGGCCTCGGCTCCAGCCCTGGCGGGCGGGCAAGCCAATCCCAACCTCAAGAACGCGGCGACCGGAACCATCGAGCTGTCGGGCGGCGGCGTGGCGCTGGGCGTCGGCGTCAGCTGGGGCAAGGGCACGCTCACCTATCGCGGCCAGACCTACAAGCTGAAGACCAGCGGCCTGTCGGCGGTCGACATCGGGGCCAGCGGCTACACCGCCAACGGCACGGTGGAGAACCTCAAGCAGCTCTCCGACATCGAGGGCAACTACACCGCCGGCCAGCTGGGCGCGACGGTGGCCGGCGGTGGCGGGATCACGACGATGAAGAACGACAAGGGCGTGGTCATCAAGATGCACGCCACCAGCCGAGGCCTGCAGTTCACCGCCGCGCCGAAGGGCGTGAAGGTCGAACTGGCGAAGTAGGGCAACGCAGCGGATCAAGACGGGGACACACACTCACCCCACTGCCTTGCCAAAATTGGTGGAGTGTTTGCCGTGAGTGTGTGTCCCCACCTTCCGCACCGCCGCGTGACCGGCGCAACTCACGTCGCGTCGTGGAAGATCACCCCTAGCACGCGCCGGCGGCCCGAGCGCACGGTGCTGACTCCGTGGCGCAGCACGCGGCGGTGGACGCCGCGCGTGCCGGTCGCGGGGCGTTCGCGGACGGCGAAGATCACGCCCTCGCCCTGGTTCAGCGGCACGACCTGGGGCCGCGACTGTTGGCGCGGCCGCTGCTCGACCAGCACGAACTCGCCGCCCTCGAAGTCGCGGCCGGGCTCGTCCAGCAGGAAGGCGGCCTGCAGCGGGAAGACGTGCTCGCCGTAGAGGTCCTGGTGCAGGCAGTTGTAGTCGCCCGGGCCGTAGGTCAGCAGCAGGGGCGTGGGCCGGACCTGGCCCGCCGCGTGGCAGCGGGCCAGCATGTCGTCCAGGTCCTCGGGGAAGCGCCGGTCCTCGCCCAGCATCTGCGCCCACTGGTTGGCGACGGCGGCCAGCGGGCCGTACAGCCCCTGGCGCAGCCGCTGCACCGGGTCGGGCAGGGGATAGCCGAAGTACTTGTACTCGCCCTGGCCGAAGCCGTGGCGGGCCATCACCACCCGGCTGCGAAAGCCGGCCTCCTGGTCGTAGAGGCCGGCGATCCGCTGGCAGGTCTCGGGCTTGAGCAACGGCCCGGTCAGGGCCCAGCCCTGGGCGTCGAGGTCGACGGCGATGCGGGTCCAGTCCAGGCTCATGCGGCTTCTTTCGCCAGCAGAGCCGCCTTGCGCTCGACGCCCCAGCGGTAGCCGGACAGCCCGCCATCGGCCCGCACCACTCGGTGGCAGGGGGTGATCACCGCCAGCGGATTGGCCCCGCAGGCCTGGGCCACGGCCCGGGCGGCGGTGGGCCGGCCGATGCGGCGCGCCACTTCGGCGTAGGAGGCGGTGGTCCCGGCCGGAATGGCCCGCAGAGCCGCCCAGACGGCCTTCTGCAGCTCGGTGCCCTGGGCGTCCAGCGGCAGGTCCAGCTTGGCGTCGGGGTGGTCGACCTGGGCGGCCACGGCCTTCAGGTCGGCGGCCAGGCCGTCCGGATCGGGCGTCAGCCGGGCCGAGCGGAAACGGCGCTCCAGGTCGCGGACCAGGGCGTCCCTGTCGTCGCCCAGGGTCACCAGCCGCAGGCCGGCCTCGGAGCGGGCGACCAGGGCCAGGCCCAGGGAGGTCGGCGTGACGGCGAACCGCAGGGTCTCGCGCGGCTGGTCGGGCTTGCAGCGCAGGCACGGCCGGAAGCCGGCGCCGCGGGCGCTTTCCCGGGTGTCGTGGAACTCGACGTTCTTGCGCAGCGGCCGCCCGGCGCAGCTGGCCAGGCAGTAGACGCCGGTGGTGCGCACGGCGATGAAGAAGGCGCCGTCCAGATCGCGGTCGCGGCGGCGCATGGCCTCCCAGCGCGCGTCGTCGGTCAGGAATTGAGTAGCGGTCATGGGTTGGTCTCCTTTCGTGAAAAGGAGCATGCGCGCCATGACCTAGGAGGTCATTCCGATGCTTGCGGTTCCGGATGGGGCGGTCCGCAGATCAGGCCGACCATGACCGGGATCGTGGCCTCCAGCTGCTGGCGCGTCTCGCCGGCCCGGGCGCGGACCGACAGAGCGTTCATCATCATGCTGGCCACACGGCCCAGGGCGACGGGGTCGACCGTGGGCGGCAGCTCGCCCCTGGCCTGGCGGCGCTGCATCAGCCCTTCGACTCCCCGGTCCAGTTCGTGCAGGCCGTCGGCCACGATCTGGCGCACCTCGGGATCGACGACGGCCTGGCCCAGGCCGGCGCTGGCCAGGAAACAGCCCCGGCCGCCCATGTCGTCCGACAGGTAGAAGCCCAGGGCCGTGCGGTAGATCCGGGTCAGGACCTCGCGCAGCGAGCCGCCGCCTCGGAAGGCTTCGGTCATCGCGGCGCGCGAGCGGTCCATGTAGGCGTCCAGCGCGGCCTTGAAGAGCGTCTGCTTGTCGCCGAACGCCCCGTAGAGGCTGGGCCGGTTCATGCCGGTGGCGGCGCTGAGGTCGTCCAGCGAGGCGCCGGCGAAGCCCTGAGACCAGAAGGTCTCGGTGGCCCTGGCGAGGGCGACTTCGGGATCGTAGGCGCGGGGGCGGCCCCGGCGCTTCCCCAATGGGCTTGGCTTTGGGGTTTCGGACATCTGACTCTCCTGGTCCGGACTCTTATTTTTGTACCGTTTCGCAGTTTATTCCTTGACCGATGTTATTTTTATGCGAAACAGTACGGAAATGCAATGGAGGGTTCGATGGATCTCTACTTCTCCCCGATGGCCTGCTCGATGGCGACGCGGATCGCGGCCTACGAGGCAGGGGCCGAGATGAGTTTCCTGAAGGTCGACACCAAGGCCCGACCCAAGGTGGTCGAGGACGGGACCGAATTCCTGACCCTCAACGGCATGGGCCAGGTGCCGGTGCTGCGCACCGACGACGGCGAGCTGATCGTCGAGAACGCGGTGATCCTGCAGTACGTCGCCGACCGCTTCCCGGCCTCCGGCCTGATCCCCGCCGACGGGGCCGAGCGCCGCAAGGTGCAGAGCTGGCTCAGCTTCATCGGCACGGAACTGCACACCGGGGTGTTCATCGCCCTGCTGGCCAAGACCGCGCCCGACGGCGCCAAGGCCTTCGCCCGCGAGCTGCTGACCGAGCGCCTGGCCTATCTGGACGCCCACCTGAAGGGCCGCGAGTTCCTGGCAGGGCGGTTCAGCGTCGCCGACGCCTACCTGTTCGTGATGCTGACCTGGGCCCGCTACCTGTCGATCGACTTCACCCCCTATCCGAACTTGGCGGCCTATCGCGACCGCCTGCAGACCCGGCCCTCGGTGGCCAGGGCCTTCGACGAGGAATTCACCCTGTTCAAGGCCGCGGCGTAGGGCCGTGACCTGAGCGGAGGCGCGGGCTCGCGTCTCCTCCACCCGGCGGCGGATCTGTTTGTGTCCCGTCGCCTCTCCATCTCCCCAGGAGAATGTCCCATGCGTAGTTTCATCATCGCCGTCGCGGCCCTCGCCGCGACGGGCGGCTCGGCCATGGCCGAAACCAAGGCTCAAAACGGCTGGCTGACGCTCAGCGCGCCGACCACCCAGGACCACCTGGTGTTCGACGGCACGCTCTGGCGCTGCAAGGCCGACGTCTGCCGCTCGACCAAGGTCAAGTCGCTGCCGCCCCTGCGCAGCTGCAAGCGCCTGGCCCGCGAGCTGGGACCGATCACCGGCTTCGGCTATCGCGGCGTGACCCTGTCGGAGGCGCAGCTGGCCGAGTGCAACCCGGTGCAGGTCGCCAAGACCCCGGCGGCGTCCGAAGTGGCGGCGTCGCGGTAACTCCGACCTCGGAGGAGGAACTTGGGGACGCGCGTCCGCGCGCGTCCCCAGCTTTTCCGAACCAACCCCCTGATCACCCCTATGGCCCGTCATCCTCGGACTTGTTCCGAGGACCCCTCTGTCCGCCGAGCTGTCGTTGAAGTTTGGTCCGCGAGCTCACCGCCCCATGGATCTTCCTTCTTTTCGGGTGCAGCAGGGGTCCTCGGAACAAGTCCGAGGATGACGGGCGTTGGGGGCGGTAGGGGAAGAGCCCCTAAACCCCCACCGACCAGCAGAACAGCTCGCCGTCCTCCTCGTCGGTCCGTTCGCCGGTGCGCGCGAAGCCGTTGGCCTCCAGCACCCGCTGCGAGGCGGCGTTGTGGATCGAGGTCTCGGCGGTGACGGTGGACACGCGCCGGTCGCCGCGCGCCCAGGCCAGCAGCTCGGCCACGGCCCGCGTGGCGACGCCCCGGCCCCGGCGCGAGGCGGCGACGCCGTAGCCGATCATCACCGTCTCGCCGACATAGGGCGTGCGGACCAGCGAGGTCAGGCCCATCACCTCGCCGTCCTCGACGATCAGCCAGGCGTTGGGCTGGAAGCTCTCGCCGACCTCGGCCGACAGGCCGCGCAGCATGACCAGCACCTCCGGCGTCTCGACCCCGCCGTCGGCAAGGGCCAGGCCGTCTGGAGAGTCCCCGGCGATCAGGGCGGCGAAATGGGCGTCGGTGGCTTCGATCAGCATGGGCGGTATCTAGAGGCGCGCGCGACAGGCGACAATGCCGGGCGCCGTTCCCGCCGCCATCCTACGACTTCGGCTTGGTGATCTTGACGCCCGAGGCCAGCAGCTGCGGCTTGACGTTCAGGTCGTAGTCCTCGTCGAACCGGGCCTGGGCGTCGGCCTTGACCGCGGCGATCACCCGGTCGCGCGCCTCGCGGGCGGGGCCGAAGCCGAGGTCGCAGGTGCTGGCGGCCGGGTCCTGGCCCTGCTCGGCCGCGCCGGTCTCGCCCGTGGGCAGCTCTTCGGAGATCGGGTCGGTGCAGCCGAGCAGGCCGCTCATCGACGAAAAGCAGATCGACCGCTGCAGATAGGCCCGCAGCCGCCAGCCGCATTGCACGGTCCGCTGGTCGACGCCGTCCGGAACCTTGCGGTCGACGTCGTAGCGCAGGAACACCTGGTGGCGGACCATGGCGCTCTCCGCCCGCCGGGCCTTGGTCAGGACCAGCCGGGTGTCGCGGGAGACGACCGTCATCGTGGCGCTGGCGCCCTTGACGGTGCTGGGCGCGGCAGGCGCGGCCGCGGCCACGGGCGGCGAGGCTGGCGGTGGTCCGGCTTGCATGACGATGTCCCCCTTGGTTGTTGAAACAACCTTAGGGTGGGTCAGCGCCGCCGGTCAAATGCGGTGAAGCCTAGCGCCCCATCCCGCGGCGCAGGGCGCCGCGCATGAAGTCCTGGGGGGGATCGGCTTCGGCGATGATCGAGTCGCGGATGGCGCGGGGCTCGCCGAACAGGTGGCCCTGGCCGTAGCCGATGTCGAGCTCCAGCACGTCGACCACCTGGCGCTCGTGCTCGACCTTCTCGGCGATCACCTCGATGCCGTAGCGACGGGTCAGGCCGGCGAAGTCCTCGGCGTTGAGGTCGGGCAGCGAGGCGATGACCAGCTTGCCGTCCTGCTCTTCCAACTGCTCCAGCATCATCTGGGCGCCGACCTTCAGGAACTTGACGTCGGCGCGGGCCAGGTCCTGGAAGTCCAGGTCGAGGTCCGTGACCTTGTCGAGGCTGAAGCGGAAGCCCAGGCTGGCCAGGCGGGCCATGTGACGGGCCTCGACCGGGCCGCGGTCGTTGAAGGCGGCCTGGCCCAGTTCGAAGATCAGGGCGCCGTGCAGGTCCTTGTTGACCTGCAGGAACTCCAGGAACTGGGCGAAGAACGCCTCGTCGGCCAGGCTGGCCAGCGAGATGTTGCAGAAGATCCCGACCTTGCGGTCCTGCTTGGCCAGGCGGCGGACGATCTGCACGCAGCGGAACAGCAGCAGGTTGTCGATCGCGGCGGTCAGGCCCTCGGGCTCGGCTACGGCCAGGTATTCGGCCGGCATCAGGACGCGGCCGGTGTCGTCGCGCAGGCGCGAGAAGCTTTCGTAGAAGACGGTCCGGCGCTGGGGCAGGCTGACGACCGGCTGCAGGTAGAGGTCGACGCGGTTCTCGGCCAGGGCGTCCTGCACCACCTCGATCAGGGCGGTGGACTGGGGCGAGCGGCCGCGCGGCTCGGCGCGGGCCACCTCGACCTGGTAGCTCAGCTGGTGCTCGAGGCGGTCGCTCATCCGCACGACCAGGTCCTCCAGCTGGTGGACCTCGCTGGTCAGTTCGGCGGAGCGGCGCTGGGCGTCGTCGGCGACGGTCTCCAGCAGGCCGGTGATGCGGGCGTCCACCTTCTCGACCTGCTCCAGCAGGATGCCGTGGGCCTCGCGGATGGTCTCGATGTCGACTCGCAGGGCCGCGCCCTGCAGGACGTTGGCGATCACGCCGTGGATGGCGAAGCACAGGCCCATGGCGCCGATGAAGGCGGCCAGGCCGACAGCCGGCGCCGCTCCCATCCGCCAGAGGGCGAGGGAGACAACCAAGGCCAGACAGAGATAGGCGCCGGTCAGCAGCGCCAGCATCAGCCTTCGCATTCGGAGTCCCTACGAATCGTCAAGCTCAGTATGCGAGTCGCGCTGGCCGTGAGTCGAACAGATTAACGCCCGTGAGCCATTACGCCGCGCCTTAACCACAAATCAGCTCTTCGTGAACGCGCGGGGAGGGCGGGCGGCGCCGCCCCGTCCATTCGCCCGTCCATCCGTGCCGTCGCGCCGCTTCTGATCACGGCTAACATACAACTGCAACTCATTTGCAATTGTATGGCCTGGTTGCTATAGGCCCGGCGACCGTCGGCACAGGCGGCTTGGGTTTCTGGCGTCGTTCCCGATCCGCGTCGGTCGGCGGGAACCACGCAATTCACGGGATGGGGCTTATGTTCTTGAAGACCACGCTGCTCGCGGGCGGCGCATTTCTGGCGATCACGTCGCCGGCCATGGCGCAGACGACCCCGTCGCAAGGCGAGACCACCCACGTCGACGAAGTGATCGTCACGGGCTCGTACACGATCAACGAGCGCATCGACACGGCCACCGGCCTGGGCCTGACCCTGCGCGAGACGCCGCAGTCGGTGACCGTGATCACCGCCCAGCGCATCCTCGACCAGAACATGCAGAGCGTGGCCGACATCGTGACCAACACGGTGGGCGTCTCGGGCAACCAGGTCGACGACGTGCGCAATACGTTCAACGCCCGCGGCTTCGAGATCAAGAACTACCAGATCGACGGCGTGCCCACGGGCTGGACCCTGGCCGGCGGGGCCGGCGAGACCATGGCCGACGTCTCGCTCTACCAGCGCGTCGAGATCGTGCGCGGCGCGACCGGCCTGATGACCGGCGCCGGCGATCCCTCGGCCTCGATCAACTTGGTGCGCAAGCACGCCACGGCCACCGAACTGCAGGGCTACGTGTCCGCCAGCCTGAGCAGCTGGAACACCCGCCAGATCCAGGCCGACGTCGCCGGCCCGTTGACCGCCAGCGGCAAGATCCGCGGCCGCGCCGTCGCCAAGTACGAGAAGGGCGAGAACTTCATCGACTGGTACAAGAACGAGAAGAGCGTCCTGTACGGGGTCATCGACGCCGACCTGACCGAGAACACCCTGTTGCGCGTCGGCGGCAGCCAGCAGAAGGGCGCCCCGAACGCGCCGGCCTGGGGCGCGCTGCCCACCTTCTTCTCGGACGGCACGGTCGCCGTCTGGCCGCGCTCGAAGACCGCGTCGGCCGACTGGAGCTATTGGGACACCACCAACCAGAACATCTTCGCCAACCTGCAGCACAAGTTCGCCAACGGCTGGTCGCTGTCGGTCAACTACAACTGGGCCCGCAACGCCCAGACGACCGAGCTGCTCTACATGTCGGGCCTGATCGACAAGGCCACCGGCAACTGGGAGTTCGCGCCCTTCCCGTACCGGGACGACGGCGAGAGCATCCAGAACAGCGTCGATATCCAGCTGAAGGGCGACTACGACCTGTTCGGCCGCAAGCACGAGTTCGTGGCCGGCGCGCTGCGCAGCAAGCAGCACCTGACCACCGAGACCTTCGCGGCGGACTTCTCGACGGTCGCCCCGGCGGGCAGCTTCTATGACTGGACCGCGATCCCGCACCCCACCTTCTCGACGACCCCGTCGCCGACCGTCGACCAGACTATCAAGCAGACCGGCTACTACGCCGCCACGCGCCTGAACGTCACCGACGCCTTCAAGGTGGTGGCCGGCGCGCGCCTGGCCAGCTGGCGTCAGAAGGGCTTCAACTACGGGACCTTCGACTTCGGCGACGACAACGTGTTCGTGCCCTATGTGGGCGCGCTCTACGACCTCTCGCCGAACCATCGCCTGTACGCCAGCTATACGGAAATCTTCCAGCCCCAGAACGCCCAGGACTACACCGGCGCCTATCTGGACCCGATCACCGGCGAAAGCGCCGAGATCGGCCTGAAGAGCGCCTTCTTCGACGAGCGGCTGCAGACCACCGTGGCCGTCTTCCGGATCGTGCAGGACAACCTGGCCCAGGTCGATCCCGACGCCACCCACGTCATCCCCGGCTCGTCGCCGCCCACCCGCGCGTCGATCCCCGCCGAGGGCGCGACCAGCGAGGGCTTCGAGCTGGAAGTGATCGGCAAGCCGGCCAAGGACTGGAACGTCAGCTTCGGCTACAGCCAGTTCGAGATGGAGGACGCGGCCGGCGCCAAGGTCAACACCTCGTTCCCGCGCAAGCTGGTCAAGCTGTTCACCACCTACCGCCTGCCCGGCGCGATGCAGGGCCTGGTCGTCGGCGGCGGCGTCAACTGGCAGAGCACGGCCTATTCGGTCAACGCGGGCTCGCCCTTCCGCTTCGAGCAGAAGAGCTACGCCCTGGTCAGCCTGATGGCCCGCTACGAGATCAACGAGCAGCTGTCGCTGCAGGCCAACGTCGAGAACGTGACGGACAAGACCTACTTCGCCCAGACCGGCTTCTACAGCCAGTACCGCTACGGCCAGCCGCGCAACTACACGGTCAGCCTGAAGTACGCGTTCTAGGCGCCACCGACCTGGGGCGGGGCGCGTCGGCGCTCCGCCCCATTCGTCACCGGGCGGGAACGCCCTCGCGCGCCGCCTTCTCGCGGCAGGCGAAGCTGTAGGCCTCGGCGTAGGGACGGTCGAAACAGGCGATGAAGCCGTCGACCACGTCCAGGTTCGGCGGCCAGGTCGGGCCGGGCTTGCCGTACTTCTTCTCGAAGGCGGCGACGCCCGCGTCGTGCCCTTCAGCCTTCGGCACGGCCGCCAGCTTGGCCCGGTTCTCCAGCAACTGGGCCCTGTCGCGCTTGAGGAAGGCGATCGTGGCGTTGTCGTAGTAGTAGCTCTCCCAGGCCGGACTGCCCCGGCCGGCGCGGCGCAGGGCGATGGCCCGGTCGATCTGGCCGGACGCCGCGGCCAGCTGCGACTCGTGCCGCAACAGGCTGGTGACCCATTCGATCCGCTGGCCGGCGACGGTCCCGCCGTTGCGCAGGCGATAGTCGCGCAACAGGTCGGCGGTGGCCGCCTCGCAGCCCTTGACCGCCCCCAGCGGGCGCCAGCCGCCGTTGATGTCGTGCTCGAACGCCTCGTAGGGCAGGTTCAGCAGCGCCTCGCGGTCGACGCGGCATTCGGGCGCGGTGATGTCGGTCGGCGCGGCCGTGAGGGCAGGTCGGCCCGGCGCGGGGAAGGGCGCGGGTTCCTGCGCTGAAGCGAAGGGCCCCGCGACCGTCGCGGCCAGCAACGATCCGACGATCCAACTCATGCGCGCCTCCCTGAATGCTGAAGTTTGGCAGCCGAAGGTTGAGGGCGAATGCGGCTCAACGATGGCCCCCGCCGCCGCGACGATGTCGGCCCCATTCGTGACATGACAGCGTGGCTTTAGACTGATAATCGTTCGCAAGTTTTTCCGGTGCGACCATGTCCGACGTCCTCAACCTAGCTCCCGAAATCGCCGACCTCTCCGCCGCTCCCCAAGGCGCTGGGGGCGTCGAAAGTCCGCTCAGCAAGGCCCGCAAGGGTCAGCGCGGCGTGATCGTGCGGGTCGGCGGCCAGACGGGGCGGTCGGAGTCGATCGATCCCGAGGAGTTGGAGCGCCGTCTGCTGGAGATGGGCTTCGTCGAGGGCGCGCTGTTCGAGGTGCTGCACGAGGGCCTGTTCTTCCGCGATCCGATCGCCGTGCGCATCGACGACATGCGCGTGGCCCTGCGCCGCCGCGAGGCCGCCGCCGTCACCGTCCAGTTCGAAGAGGCCTGACGTCTTGACCGACACCGTCGCTTCCCGGCCCGCGCGTCTGGCGCTGGTCGGCAATCCCAATTCCGGCAAGACCGCCCTGTTCAACGCCCTGACCGGCAGCCGCCAGAAGGTCGCCAACTACGCCGGCGTCACCGTCGAGCGGAAGGAGGGCGTGCTGACCCTGCCCGGCGGCCGCGGCGCCCACGTGCTGGACCTGCCCGGCACTTATAGCCTGCGCGCCCGCAGCCCCGACGAGATCGTCACCCGCGACGCCGTGCTGGGCCGCCTGGCGGGCGAGACCGCGCCGGACGTGCTGATCTGCGTGGCCGACGCCACCAACCTGCGGCTGGTGCTGCGGCTGGTGCTGGAGCTGAAGCAGGTGGGGCGGCCGTTCGTGCTGGCCCTCAACATGTTCGACATCGCCCAGCGCCAGGGCCTGCGCATCGACCTGGAGCGGCTGTCGGCCGAGATCGGCGCGCCGATCGTCACCACCGTGGCCACCCGCAAGCGCGGCCTGGAGGAGCTGGTGGCCAAGGCCGACGCCCTGGCGATCAGCCATGAGGGCGCGCACGAGAACGTCTGGCGCGAGCCCACCGCCGCCGAGATCCGCGCCGCCCACCGCGAGGCCCAGCGGATCGTCAAGGAATGCGTCCGCCCGCCCGAGCGCCCGGACACCGTCACCGGCAAGGTCGACGAGGTGCTGCTGGACCCGGTCGGCGGCCTGCTGATCCTGTTCGCGATCCTGTTCGTGATGTTCCAGGCCGTGTTCACCTGGGCCGAGCCGCTGATGGGGCTGATCGAGGCGGGCTTCGCGGCGCTGAGCACCGGCGCGGCCGCCGTGCTGCCCGACGGCCTGCTGCAGAGCCTGGTCACCGACGGCCTGATCGCCGGGGTCGGCAGCGTGCTGGTCTTCCTGCCGCAGATCGTGATCCTGTTCTTCTTCATCCTGGTGCTGGAAGACAGCGGCTACATGACCCGCGCGGCCTTCCTGATGGACAAGATCATGGGCGGGGCGGGGCTGCACGGCCGGGCGTTCATCCCGCTGCTCTCAAGCTTCGCCTGCGCCATTCCCGGGATAATGTCGACGCGGGTGATCGACAACAAGCAGGACCGGCTGACCACCATACTGGTCGCCCCGCTGATGACCTGCTCTGCGCGGATCCCGGTCTACACCCTGATCATCGCCGCCTTCATTCCCCACACCAAGGTCTGGGGCGTGCTCAGCCTGCCGGGCCTGGTGATGTTCGGCCTCTATGCCTCGGGCATCGTCAGCGCCCTGCTGGTGTCGTTCGTGATCCGCAAGATCTTTTGGCGGGGCACGGTCGAGCCGTTCATGATGGAGCTGCCGACCTATCGCTGGCCCGAGCCGCGCAACGTGCTGCTGAACCTGTGGACCCGGGCCCGGATCTTCATCGAGCGCGCGGGCCGCATCATCCTGCCGCTGATGGTGCTGGTCTGGGTGCTGTCGACCTTCCCCTATCCGCCGGAAGGCGCGACGGGGCCGGCCATCGACTACAGCTTCGCGGGCCGGATCGGCCACTTCATCGCGCCGGTCATGCAGCCCATTGGGTTTAACTGGCAAATGACCGTCGCGCTGATCCCGGGCTTCGCGGCCCGCGAGGTCGCCGTGGCCGCCCTGGGCACCGTCTACGCCGTGGGAGGCGACGACGAGGCCGGCACCAACCTGGGTCAGCTGCTGTCGCACCAGTGGTCGCTGGCCACGGCCCTGTCGTTCCTGGCCTGGTACGTGTTCGCCCCGCAGTGCGCGGCCACCCTGGGCGTGGTCAAGCGCGAGACCAACGGCTGGACCTGGCCGACGGTGATGTTCCTCTACATGACCGGCCTGGCCTACCTGGCCTCGTTCGTCACCTACCACGTCGCCGTGGCGATGGGGGCGGGGTAGGGAGTCGTCCGGGTTGTGGCCCTGTGCTAGACTCCAACCATGACGATCCGGTTCGACATCACTGGACAGGCCGCCCTGGCTGAACTTCTCGCTCGCGTCGAAGCGGGTGAAGACGTCGTGTTGACGCGTGACGGCGAGGAAGTCGCGACCCTCAACGCCCTTAAAAAGTCGCCAGCCGAGCGGCCCAAGCGTGTTCCCGGGGTCTGGGCAAAGTATGGCAAGCTGCAAGATCCCGACCTTTTCCTTCGGCCGGACCCCGAGTTGGAAGCGATGATGGACGATCCGATCTTTCCTGATCGTCCGTGAAATTACTCTTGGACACTCATGCGATCGTCTGGTGGCTGTGCGAGCCAGGCATGCTTTCGCGTGCGGCCTATTCGGCGATCGGAGACGACGCCAACGAAGTTCTGGTCAGCGCTGCTTGTGGATACGAGATCGAAATCAAGCGCCGTCGTGACGTGACGCTCCAAGGCGTCCCCGAACCGCTCCACGAGACCGTGTTGGCCCAAGGGTTCGGATGGCTCTCAATAAGCGCGGAGGACGCGATAGCCGCTGCGCGGTTGCCGCTGCATCATCGAGATCCTTGGGACCGCATTCTGGTTACGCAGGCCGCGCAACAAAGCGCGACTCTGGTGACACGCGATCCGTTCGTCGCCGCCTACGGCCTCCCGACCCTCTGGTAGCTACCGCGTCGGGACCGGGTGCTCGCCGCGGTAGTCGTAGAAGCCGCGGCCGGCCTTCTTGCCCAGCCAGCCGGCCTCGACGTACTTCACCAGCAGCGGGCAGGGGCGGTACTTGCTGTCCGCCAGGCCCTCGTGCAGCACGTTCATGATGCTCAGCACGGTGTCCAGGCCGATGAAGTCGCCCAGCTCCAGCGGGCCCATCGGATGGTTGGCGCCCAGCTTCATGGCGGTGTCGATGGCGTCGACCGTGCCGACCCCTTCGTACAGCGTGTAGATCGCCTCGTTGATCATCGGCACCAGCACGCGGTTGACGATGAAGGCGGGGAAGTCCTCGGCGTTCGACGTGATCTTGCCCAGCGACTTGGCGAAGGCCACGGCGCGCTCGTAGGTCGGCACGTCGGTGGCGATGCCGCGGATGATCTCGACCAGCTTCATCAGCGGGACGGGGTTCATGAAGTGCAGGCCGATGAACCGCTCGGGGCGGTCGGTCGACGAGGCCAGGCGGGTGATCGAGATCGACGAGGTGTTCGAGGCCAGCAGGGTGTTGGCGCCCAGGTGGGGCTGCAGGCCGCGGAAGATCGCCTTCTTGACCTCCTCGTTCTCGGTCGCGGCCTCGATCGCCAAGTCGGTGGCGCCGACCAGGGCCAGGTCCTCGGCGGCGGTGATCCGCGCCAGGGCCGCGCTCATCGCCGCCTCGTCGATGATTCCGCGATGCACCTGGCGGGCCATGTTCTTTTCGATCAGGGCCAGGCCGGCGTCGATGCGCTCGCGCGAGACGTCGTGCAGGCGCACGTCATAGCCGCCAAGGGCGACGACATGAGCGATGCCCGACCCCATCTGGCCCGCGCCGATCACGCCGACCGTCTTGATATCCGTCATTCAGGCAAGCCTTGTTAGAGGGCCTTGTTCGAGGCGGGGCAAGGCGTCGTGCGCCCAGCCCGAGTTCATGCCGGCTTTTCTAGCACGACGGACCCCGTCGTCGCCAAGGCTTTGCTGCGACGCAGCGGAAAGCGGAGGCGCAGCGCCCCTAGCGACCATCGCCAAACCCCGCTTAAGTTGCGCGATGACCTCCCCGCGCCCCTCCCGCCGTCACGCCCTGGCCCTGGTCGCCTCGGCCGCCGCCGCTCCGGCCTTCGCCGCCGACGCCGCTCCCGAAGACTGGAAGGCCCTGGCCGCTGATGTCCGGTCCGAGTTCCAGTGGGCCTGGCAAGGCTATGTCGCCAAGGCCTGGGGCAAGGACGAGATCAATCCGGTCAGCGGCACGTCGCAGTCGTTCTTCGTCGAGGGCCACGACCTGGGACTGTCGCTGGTCGAGGCGCTCGATACGCTGTGGATCATGGGGTTGGACGCCGAGTTCCAGGCCGGGGTCGATTGGGTGAAGGCGAACCTCTCCTTCGACGTCGACGGCAACGCCCAGGTCTTCGAGACCAACATCCGCCTGGTCGGCGGCCTGCTGTCGGCCCACCTGGCCTGCGGCGACCCCGTGCTGCTGGCCAAGGCCCGCGACCTGGCCGACCGCCTGGCCAAGGCTTTCGAGGCCTCGCCGCACGGCCTGCCCTGGCGCTATGTGAACCTGCGCACCGGGGCGGTCAGCGATCCGGAGACCAACCTGGCCGAGATCGGCACCTACCTGTCGGAATTCGGGGTGCTCTCCCAGCTGACCGGCGACCGCAAATATTTCGACATGGCCAAGCGGGCCATGCGCCACGCCCTGGACCGCCGCTCGAAGATCGGCCTGATGGCCGCCAACATCCACGCCACCACGGGCGAGTTCACCAGCCGCAACGCCAGCATCGACGTCTATGCCGACAGCTTCTACGAATACCTGTGGGACGCCTGGGAGCTGTTCGGCGACGCCGACTGCAAGCGCTGGGCGCTCGAGTGCGTCGACGCCCAGCTGGCCCACCAGGCCAAGCGCTACGACGGCCGGCTGTGGTTCCCGATGGTCGACTTCGAGACCGGGGCGGTGACCGGCACGGCCCAGAGCGAACTGGCCGCCTACTATGCCGGCCTGCTGGGCCAGGTCGGCCGCAAGGCCCAGGGCGACGACTACCTGGCCTCGTTCACCCACCTGCAGGCGACGTTCGGCGTGATCCCGGAATCGATCGACGTGACGACCGCCCAGCCGCGCCGCAAGGCGACCGGCCTGCGCCCGGAATATCCCGACGCCTGCCTGAACCTGTGGCTGGGCGACCGCGACGTCCGCTACCGCAAGCTGGCCGCCATCCACTATCGCGAGATGAAGGCCACCAGCCGCGCGGCCTTCGGCTACACGGCCCTGAAGGACATCACGACCAAGCCGATGACCCAGGGCGATAACTGCCCCGGCTACTGGTGGTCCGAGCAGATGAAATACTACTACCTGCTGTTCTCCGACACGCCGCGCATCGACTACGGGCAGTTGCAGCTGAGCACCGAGGCCAATGTGCTGCGCGGCTTCAGGAAGGCGTGATGAAGGCGTATCTGGTCCTCGACTTCGCCATCCGCGACCTGCCCGGCTTCATGCCCTACGTGGCCCAGATCCCGGCGTTCATCGCCAAGCATGGCGGTCGCTACGTCGTCCAGGGCGTCGAGCCCGCCGTCATGGAAGGCGACTGGGCGCCTGAGCGGCTGGTCATCCTGGAGTTCCCCTCGCGCGCCGACGCCAAGGCGTTCCTGGACGATCCCGACGCGCAAGGCCTGTTCGCCCTGCGCCACCGGACGACCGACGGCAGGCTGGTGTTGGTCGACGGCTGCGAGTGACCTTGCCGGCCTAGATCGTCACGCGGGCGCTGATGAACTTGCCCAGCTTCCCCGCCAGGAAGGGCGGCGCGACATTGGCCAGGACCGCGATCGTCACTTGGCCGTCGCCGAGGATGCGAAGGTCGCCGCTCATGCCGTCGGCGATGCCGTTGTGTCCGATCATCGGCGGGACGGCGCCGGGATAGACCGCGAAGCCGTAGCCGAACAGCATGCCCGACACCCCCTCGACACGACCCTCCGTCATCGTCCGGCGGTGGCCGGCGTCCAGCAGGCGTCCATCGTAGAGGGCCGTGACGAAGCGGTGGAAGTCCTCGACGGTGGCGTAGCCGCCGCCGGCCGGGGTGCCGCGCCAGGGCAATCCCTCGGCCGGGACGACGGCGCCGGCCTCGGTCTTGGCGTAGGCCGTGGGGCGGTCGGGGACGACGGTGCTTTCCGGCTCGAACCCGGCTCCGGTCATGCCGGCGGGGACGAAGACGTGGTCGCGCACGTGGTCGTAATAGTCGCGGCCCGAGACCGCCTCGATGATCCGTCCCAGCAGGATGTAGCCGTAGTTGGAATACTCCCACCGCGTCCCCGGCGGGAACTCGGCCGGTCGCGCGCCGAACAGGGCCACGTAGTCGGCCAGGGTGCGCAGGCTGTCGCGGCGGGCGTCGAATTCGGGACCGAAGATATCGCCGGCGCCGCCGGTGTGGGTCAGCAGATGGTGCGGCGTGACAGTCCGCGCGACCGCGGCGTTCGGATAGTCCGGCAACCAGGTCGCCAGCGGCGCGTGAAGGTCCAGCCGCCCTGCCTGGACCAACTGCATGATCGCCAGGCCGGTGAACATCTTGTCCATCGAGCCGACGCGAAAGCGGGTCGTCAGGCGGTTGGGGCGGTCGCGTTCGCGGTCGGCCAAGCCCCGGACGGCGGTCAGGATCACGCGGTCGCGGCGGGCCACCAGCACGGCGCCGGAGAAGTCCTGGCCCGCGTCGGCCAGCCAGCCGTCGATCGCGTCGGCCAGGGCCGCGTCGCCGAGGCGCTCGGGCGGCGGTGTTTGCGCGCGCGCCAGGGCTGGGACGACCGAAACCGAGGCGACAAGCGCGGCCGCCAGTCCGCCGACGACGGTCCGGCGAGAGATCGCGTCGGGGGCCTCGTCGAGGCGGCGTTGGGTGACGAAGGGCATGGCGGCTCCAGCCGAGGAAGAGGCGCAAGCATCCGTGCTGTACTTGCCACCCAGGATTGTTGTCTGATCGACCCTAGACGGGTCAAGCCATGGCCAAGCTGCTGGCTGGCCAAAAGGGGGAGGCGGCGATGTCGGGCCGACGGAAATCGATCACGCGGCGGAGCCTGATGGCGGCCGCGCCGGGTGTCGTGGCGGCGGGGCGGACCTGGGCCGAGGGGCCGGCGGCTGTCGGTCCCCGGCTGAACCAGCTCGGTTTCCTGCCCAAGGCGTCGAAGCGGTTCGTTCTGCCGGTCGCGGCCGGCGACGCGGCGGCGCGCGCCTTCACGGTCGAGACCCTGACGGGCAAGCCTGTGTTCACCGGCCGACTGGACGGCAAGGTGCACGACATCACCGTCACGGCGGGCGAGCACGTGCGCACGGGCGACTTCTCGGCCCTGACCACGCCCGGCCGGTATCGCGTCAAGGTGGGCATGGCGGTGTCCCATCCATTCGGCGTCGCCGAGGGCCTCTACGGGCCGCTGGTCCACGACGCCGCCCGGGCCTTCTTCCTGATCCGCGCCAATGTCGCGCTGGACGACCCGGTGACCGGGATCCGGCACGCGGCCGGCCATCTCAGCGAGGCGTCCCTGGTCGTCGACGGCGCAACCCGCGACCTGACCGGCGGCTGGTACAATGCCGGCGACTTCGGCAAATGGACCCACATGGCGGCGATCAGCGTCAGCCAGATGATGTGGCTGTACGTCCTGCGGCACGCCCCGGCCGCGCGGCTGAGGCTGGACGTGCCCCAGACCTGGCCGGGCCTGCCCGACCTGCTGCAGCAGGCCCGCTGGGGTCTGGAATGGCTGCTGAGGATGCAGAACCCCGACGGCTCGGTGCTGCACAAGGTCGACTCCAAGGGCCTCTACGCCTGGGGCCAGCCGCCGGAGCGGGATCCGCATCCCCGCGTCGCCCAGGGCGCGTCCAGCCTGGACGCGGGCGTGTTCGTCGGCGCCATGCTGCAGGCCGCCCGGGTGTTCGCCCCGCTCGATCCGACCTTCGCGGCCCGCTGCAAGGCCGCCGGCTTGAAGGCCTGGACCTGGCTGGAGGCCCACCCCAAGGTCCTGCACGACGACTACGCCTATACCGATCCCGATCCGCGCCAGGAGATCCTCTGGGCCGTCTGCGAGATGGCCGTGTCGACCGGTGATCCGGCCCTGGGCGCGCGGGCGGACGCCGCGATCCAGGAACTGGGCGTGTTCCCGTTCTTCTGGCCAGGCCCGCAGCTGCTGGGCGTGATGAGCCTGGCGCGGGCGGAGGGCGAGGCGGGCGCCGTCGCGCGAGCCGCCATCGTCGAGACGGCCAAGGCGATCGCGGCCCATGTCGCCGAGGACCCCTACGGCTTCACGATCCGGCCCGAGGCCTACACCTGGGGCTCGGTCGAGGTGGCGCTGAACACCGCCGTGATCTGCCTGTTCGCCGCCGAGCTGGGCGAGGCTGGCGGTCGCGACACCGCCCAGCGCCTGGTCGACTACGCCCTGGGCTGCAACGCCCTGGACCACGGCTTCGTCACCGGCCACGGCGAGCGCGCCACCCGGCGGCCCTATCACTGGACCTGCCGGGTCTGGGGGATCGTCATGCCGGGCTGGGCCAGCGGCGGCCCCAACGCGGGCCTGACGGGCGCCGATCCCCGATTGAAGGCGCTGATCGAGGCCGGGACCCCGTCGGCCAAATGCTTCGTCGACGCCTGCGAGAACGACGGCTCCTGGGCGTCCAACGAAGGCCAGACCAGCGAGAACGCGGCCCTGCTGCTGGCGACGGGGTTGCTGGGGCTGTAGGGCGGCTCTGCCCTAGTTTCAGGCCGCTCGCGCCCGAGCCTCTTGCGCGGCGGCAAGGCCCGCCTCCGCCAGATACGCCTCCAGTCGCGCGCCCTCCGTGGCGGCGACCAGGGCCGCGACATAGCCATCGGGGCGGATCAGGACGAGCTCGCCTTCGGCCAGGCCGTAAGTCGCGGCCAGGGCGTCGTCGGGGTCCTGGAGCTCGCCGTTCGCGCCGATCGCGTGGACGCGCAGGCCGGGGCGGGGCGTCGGCAGCAGCGCCCCATCGGCCACGCGGGCCAGCAGGGTCCAGTGCGGACCGGCCAGCAGGGCGAACAGGCGGACGGGGCGTCCGCCCGCGCCGCGCAGCAGGCCGTCCGGCGCGCGGTCGCCCGGCTGCAGGGCGTCTTCCGATCGGACGGCGTCCAGGGCCAGCGACGAGAACCGGTAGCCCAGGTCCAGCTGGTGCATTTCGCGACCGCGCTTCATGTCGCCCTGCCCGGCCTTGTCCAGCAGGCCGGCGGCCAGGCCCAGCACGCCGGCGGCGATCGGACGGCGTTCCTCCTCATAGGTGTCGAGCAGGGCGTCGGCCGCGCCGGCCAGCACGGCCGCCAGCTTCCAGCCCAGATTATAGGCGTCCTGGACGCTGGTGTTCAGGCCCTGGCCGCCGGTCGGCGGGTGGATGTGGGCGGCGTCGCCGATCAGCAGCACGCGGCCCACCCGGTAGCGATCGGCCAGGCGGGCGCTCATGGTGTAGGCCGAGGCCCAGGCGACCTTGCCCACCGTCAGGCCGCCGGGCGTCCAGCGCTCGTCGACGAAGGCCTGCAGGCCGGCGGTCGACAGGTCGACCTCGCCCTCCAGGGGTATGGGCGCCTGAAGTTGGAACAGGTCGGTGTGGGGCAGGGGGCAGAAGCCGATCTGACGATCCATGTCGCCCTCGCCGGACCGATGCCAGACGTCGCGCGTCAGGCCGTCCAGCTCGATGTCGGCGACGACGGCCCGCACGCCCAGGGTCTTGCCGGGGAAGCCGATGTCCAGCGCGTGGCGCACGAACGAGCGGCCGCCGTCGCCGCCCACCAGCCAGCGGCAGCGGATCGTCTCGACCCCGTCCGGCCCGGCGACCGTGGCCGTGACGCCCTCGGCGTCCTGGTCGAAACCCGTCAGCGCGCGGCCGTATTCCGGCGCGCCGCCCAGCTCGGCGAGGCGTTCGCGCAGCACCGCCTCGGTGCGGAACTGCGGGACCATCAGGGGCGTGCGGTAGGGCTCTTGCGGCGTCGGCGCGGCGAGCGCGATCTCCTGACTGTCGACCGTGGTTCCGTCGGCCTTATGCATCCGTTGCGGCGGATAGGGGCCGCCGACGGCCGCCAGGCGGTCGACGACGCCCAGGTCCTCGAACACCTCCAGGGTGCGGGGCTGGATGCCCTTGCCGCGCGAACCGGCGAACGGAGCGGGCAGCTTGTCGATCAGCCGCAGCGACACGCCGCGTCGAGCCAGGTCGATCGCCAGGGTCAGTCCGGCCGCGCCGGCGCCGCAGATCAGGACTTCGGTGGAAGCTTGTGGGGTGGAAGCTTGCTTGTTCATGGCTGCCTCGATATGTGTGTATTCAGCACACATATTTCGACGCCTGGATCCATGTCAACAAAAACCGTGCAAAATACACATATCTTGCGATCCCTGCCCGAGCTGCACCGGTCGCTCGTCGACATCGCCAGCACGATGAACCGGCCCGAGAACGACGCCGCCATGCTGGAGGCGGCGGGGCTGGCGCTGGAGCGCGCCCTGTTCCCGCTGCTGGTGCTGGTCGAGCGGCTGGGGCCGATCGGCGTGGTCGACCTGGCCGGACGGGTGGGGCGCGACCACACCACGGTCAGCCGCCAGGTGGCGCGGCTGGAGGAGCTGGGCCTGGTCGAGCGCCGGGCCGGCCAGGTCGACCGCCGGGTCCGCGAGGCGGTGATCACCCCCAAGGGCAAGACCGCCACCGACGCCGTCGACGCGGCGCGGGGGCGCATGGCGCTGGCGCTGTTCGACGGCTGGAGCCAGGGCGACTTCGACGACCTGGTGCGGCTGATGCGGAAGTTCGCCGACGGGATGAGCGAGATGACCGAGGGGAGGGACTAGGCTACCCCCTAAGTTCCGCCGTCTCGGCCAGGAACCAGTCCCGCAGCTTCAGGATCCGCGCCAGCTTGGGACTATCGGCCCGCCAGACGAAGTGGTTGCCGGTCTCGACGCCGACCTCGCCGACAAAGGGCCGGACCAGGCGGCCCTCGCGCAGGTCGCGTTCGGCCAAGCCGCTGCGGGCCAAGGCCACGCCCACCCCGTGGGCGGCGGTGTCCAGCATCAGGGCGGTGTCCTCGAAGCCCAGGCCCTGCTGGCGCGGCGGCTCGTCGACGCCCATGGCCGTCAGCCACATCGCCCACGGCAGGCCCACGTGGCGCAGCAGCGGCACGTCCAGCAGGTCGCGCGGCTCCTTGATCGGATGGCGGACCAGGAAGTCGGGGCTGCAGACCGGGAAGATCCGCTCGATCATCAGGGTGGCGGCCTCGACGCCGGGCCATTCGCCCAGGCCGAAGCGCAGGGCGATGTCGACGCCGTCGGTGGCCAGGTCGGCGACGCGGTCCTCGGCGCGGACGATCAGGTCGGGCTCGTCGGTCTCGCGCGCCAGCCGCTCCAGGCGGGTGACCAGCCAGCGGCTGGCGAAGGCGGCGCCGCTGCTGATCACCAGCGGTCCGCGCGCCGCCAGCCGGGCGTCGTCTACCCCGGCGTGCAGGGTGGCCAGAGCACTCGTCACCTGGTCGGCCAGCCGCTGGCCGGTGGCGGTGGGGACCATGGCGTTGCCCTGGCGGACGAACAGCTTGGTCCCCAGCTCGTCCTCCAGCTTGCGGATCTGCTGGCTGACCGCGCCGTGGGTCACGAACAGCTCGCGGGCCGCGCGGCTATAGCTGCGATGCCGGGCGGCGGCCTCCAGGGCGGTCAGGGTCAGGAACGGCGGCAGGCGCATGGGGCTCGTGGCTTGTTAGTCAGGCTGACAAGTTCGCTTAGATATCATCGTTCGTAAAGCGTGTTCCATAGGGCCATTTTACCTGTGCAAGGCCGCTGAGGCCGAAACCAACGCTCACAGGTGCTCCGATGAAACTGCTTCTGATCTCCGGCGTCGCCGTGCTGACCTTCCTGTTCGCCTCGATCGACAAGCTGTCGGCCCCGCTGCCCAACCTTGAGGAGCCGTGGTCGGCCAGCGCGCCGATCCACAGCCCGCGGTAGGGAAGGCGGAACGCACGATCGGGGACAGGCGCACGCGCCTGTCCCCAGCCCTGGAGCGGAACGCCTCGACGGCTCCCGCGCTTTTTCCGGCGAGGCTTGTCGGAGGCGTCATGAAGGCCGCGTTCTATCTGTGCTGGGCGATCTGGTGGATCGGCGGGGTGATCAGCCACTATGCGGGCTGGCGCGAGGTCCACGAGGTCTGCGTGGACCTGTTCGGACCCCTGACGCTGTTGATCGCCTTCGTCTGGGCCAGCCGCTGGATCTGGCGCAAGGCGAAGACGGCGGCGAGACGGCGGGAGAGCACGGACGCTTCTCCCCACCCGTAAATGGGCGAGGCGACAAAGAAAAAGGCCCGGGATCGCTCCCGGGCCTTCTCTGTTCGCAAGTCGCGAAAGCCTTACTTACCGGCCGCCGTCAGGGCGTCCATCAGTTCGGGCACGGCGGTCTTGTAGTCGGCCACCAGGCCGTAGTCGGCGATCTGGAAGATCGGGGCGTCGCTGTCCTTGTTGATGGCGACGATGATCTTGCTGTCCTTCATGCCGGCCAGGTGCTGGATGGCGCCCGAGATGCCGATGGCGATGTACAGCGCCGGGGCGACGACCTTGCCGGTCTGGCCGACCTGGTAGTCGTTCGGCGCATAGCCGGCGTCCACGGCCGCGCGCGAGGCGCCGACGGCGGCGCCCAGCTTGTCGGCCAGGGGCTCGATCACCTTCTGGAACTCCTCGGCCGAGCCCATGGCGCGGCCGCCCGAGACGACGATCTTGGCCGCGGCCAGTTCCGGACGGTCGGACTTGACCATCTCTTCGCTGACGAAGCGGGTCTTGCCCGCGTCGGCGCCGCCGACGGTCTCGACCGGGGCCGAGCCCCCTTCGCCCGCCGCCGCGAAGGCGGTCGGACGCACGGTGATCACCTTCTTGGCGTCCGAGGTCTGGACGGTTTCGAGGGCGTTGCCGGCGTAGATCGGGCGAACGAAAGTGTCGGCCGAGACGACTTCCACGATCTCGCTGATCGGGGCGACGTCCAGCTTGGCGGCGACGCGGGGGGCGAAGTTCTTGCCGCCCGAGGTGGCCGGAACCAGGATCGCGTCGTAATTGCCGGCCAGGGCCAGCACCGCATCGGCTTCCGCCTCGGCGATCCCGTGGCCGAGAGCGTCGCTCTCTGACACCAGCACCTTGCGGACGCCGGCGATCTTGGCGGCTTCGGCGGCGACGCCGGCCACGCCCTTGCCCAGGACCAGCACGTCCACGTCGCCCGACAGCTTCAGGGCGGCGGTGACGGTCTTGTGGGTGCCATCGCGCAGGTGCGCGTTGTCGTTATCGGCGACGACGAGAACGGCCATTAGAGCACCCCCGCGGTTTTGAGCTTGGAGACCAGGTCGGCGGCGGTTTCAACCTTGACGCCGGCCGAGCGCTTGGCGGGCTCGGCGACCTTGACGACCTTGAGGCGCGGCGTGATGTCGACGCCATAGTCGGCGACGGTCTTGGCCGCGATCTCTTTCTTCTTGGCCTTCATGATATTGGGCAGCGACGCGTAGCGCGGCTCGTTCAGGCGCAGGTCGGCGGTGACGATGGCCGGCAGGTCGACGTCCAGGGTCTGGAGGCCGCCGTCGACTTCGCGGGTGACCTTGGCGGTCGCGCCCGAGACTTCGATCGCCGAGGCGTAGGTGGCTTGCGGCCAGCCCAGCAGGGCCGACAGCATCTGGCCCACGGCGTTGTTGTCGCCGTCGATCGCCTGCTTGCCCATCAGGACCAGCTGGGGCGCTTCTTCAGCGACCACGGCGGCCAGCAGCTTGGCCACGGCCAGCGGCTCGGGATCGGCGTCGGTGGTGATCAGGATGCCGCGGTCGCCGCCCATGGCCAGGGCCGTACGGATGGTTTCCTGCGCCTGTTGCGGGCCGATGGAGACGATGACGACTTCCGTCGCGACGCCCTTTTCCTTGAGCCGAACGGCTTCCTCGACCGCGATCTCGCAGAAGGGGTTCATCGACATCTTGACGTTCGCCAGGTCGACGCCGGTCTGATCGGGCTTCACCCGGACCTTCACGTTGTAATCAATAACCCGTTTGACCGGGACCAGAACCTTCATCGGTCTACGCCGCCTCCTGGCTAATTTTCCTGCCTGCGCCGACGGACTTACCGCGTCCGGGCAGGTTTGCAAGTTTCCCCTGACGTAAGCGTAACGCATAAACGTCCGCCACGTTCAAACGCTTGTACGATACTTGATCGTCCACGTCTGCTGCGCTGCACACTTAAGCCGTCGATCCGACGCCGTCTCGGCCGGACGAGAGGCTCAGGATTTTGGCGGCGTTTTGGTCGGCGCCACGCAGTCCGGCAAGGCCGCCTTGATCCGTTCCGCCAGCACCTCCGCCTCCCGCGGCAGGACGGCCATCGTGATCTCGATGGCGTCGCCGGTGACCGGCGTCTTGAACGACGCCGCCGAGAGGACCGTTCCGTCGAACACCAGCGCGAGCCGGCCGCCTCCGGGGACGCTCGTGGTCTTGGCCAGTTGCGCGGCGCCCTCGTCGTCGAACTTCACGGCCAGGCCCGGCTTGGTCTCGACGAAGGTGGTGGCGATCCTGACGATGTCCCGGCCCGAGATCGCGATCTTTCGCTGGACCGTCAGCGGCCGGCCTTGCAGGTCCTGGAGAATGTCCGCGCCGGGATAGGGATCGGTGCTCTCGCGCTCGACGACCATGCGGAAATTGACGCGCGAGGTCGCGGCGGGGTCGGCGCAAGCCGGCAGCTCGACCCGTTCGCTGGCCGGTCCGCACGCGGTCGACAGGGCGGCCAGCGCCAGGCAGGGCGCGAGCCGGGCGAGCATCGGCGTCTTCATCGTTCTTCCCCCGGGGCGAGCCTTGCGGCGGCGTATCGTCCAAGGTGAAGCTTAGCGGGATTTCCGTCGGGCGGGCCAGCGGATTGACGAGCCGGCGGATTGGCGCGGCGCGGCGCAAGGGCGCGGCGGCGCAGAACCCTCTGGCCAGCTTCGCGGCGGACCAGTATGAGGCGCCCCATGAAGAGCAACATCAAGCGCCTGCAGCTGATCTTCCTGGGCCTGTTCCTGATCGGGGCCCTGGGCGTGTTCAGCTATCATTATGTCTGGGTGTGGCCGAAGGCCCGCTGCGAGGCCAAGGGCGCCGACCACGCCTGGGCCGGCAAGTGGCTGAAGTGCGCGACCATCACGCCGCTCAACATCATCACGATGCGGCCCGATCCCAAGCTGCCGCCGATCAACACCGATCCCAGCCGGATGGAAGGCCCCCGGGCCCAGCACGCACCGAAGAAGTAGGCGTCTGCCGCCACCTCTTGTCTACACGTGTAATACCGGCCTAAGCTTCACCCAATAAGGGGAGGCGAAAAGCCATGAAGCTTGTCTTGGTCGCGGCCGTTCTGGCCTTGTCCGGCGTCGGCGCGCGGGCGGCCGAGCCCGCCAATCCGGTGCTGATCGCCCGGCCTCGCGGCGTCGAGACGGGCCAGGTCCAGGACAAGGCCCTGCGGATCGCCAAGCTCGACGTCACCACGACCCTGGCGGGCGGCCTGGCCCAGACCACGATCGAGGCCCGCTTCGAAAACGCCACCCCGCAAATCATGGAAGGCGACTTCACCCTGGCCCTGCCGGCCGGGGCGGTGGTCAACGGCTACGCCCTCGACGTCGACGGCGGCATGGTCGACGGGGTGCTGACCGGCAAGCGCCAGGCGCGGCTGGTCTATGAAAGCCGCGTGCGGGCCGGGATCGACCCGGGTCTGGCCGAGGTGACCGCCGACAACAACTTCCACACCCAGGTCTACCCGATCATGCCGGGGCGAGGCCGCACCATCCGCCTCAGCTATGTCAGCCCCCTGGCCGCCGACGGCAGTTTCGCGTTGCCGCTGTCCAGCGAGGCGGTCGTGGGCGAGTACAGGGCGAGCGTGACCGTGCTGGGCGCCGCCGCCCCGCCGGTCGTCACGGCGAAGGGTTTCCCGCAGGCCTGGTCCAGGAGCCCCAATGGCCTGGGCGACGGCGTGACGGCCTCAATGGCGGGCAAGGATGTCGCCCTGTCCGAGGGGCTGAAGGTCGGCCCGTGGCGCGCGGCCGGGCCGCTGGAGCTGAGCCGCCACGCCAACGGCGAGCGGTTCTTCGAGCTGCGGCTGCCGTTCGACGCCCACGCCGCCGCGGCGGGCCGGCTGCGCGTCTATTGGGACCGTTCGCGCTCGCGCTCGGACGACGACCTGAAGGGCGAGATCGCCGTGCTGCGCCGCTATGTCGAGGCCGCCAAGCCTACCTCGATCGAGCTGGTGAGCTTCGCCGACGACACGCCCCGCGCGCTCGCCCTGTCAGCCCCGACGGGCGAAGCCCTGGAGGCGGCGCTGAAGGCGATGACCTATGGCGGCGCCAGTTCGCTGCGGGGCCTGTTCACGGCGGGAACCGGCGCCTCGTCCTCGGGGGCCGACACCTGCATCCTGGTCTCCGACGGCCGGATGACCGTCGACGGCTGGGCCGCCAAGCCGCCGCCCTGCCGGACCCTGGCCCTGTCCAGCGCCAAGGACGCCGATCGCGGTTTCCTGTCGGTCCTGGCCGAGCGCGGCGGCGGAACGCATGTCGACCTGTCGGCGATCGACGCCGAGGCCGCCCTGGCGCGCCTGACCTCGGTCGGCCCGCCGCCCTTCACCCTGACCGCCGACGACGGCCAGGCGGTCGAGCATCGCCTGGTCGCCGGCCCCAGCGGCCGCTGGTGGATCATCGGCAAGACCCCGGCCGCCCGCGCCCTGAAGTTCGCCGGGGCCGGCGTTGCGCAAACCCTGCCGCTGGGCGGTCCGGTCCACGCCTTCGACGGCGTCGGCGTCCTGTGGGGACGCCAGGCCGTCGCCGCCCTGCTGGCCACCGACCGTCCCGACCGCGACGAGGCCCTGGCCCTGGCGCGGCGCTACAACGTGGCCACCGAGGAGGCCAGCTTCGTGGTGCTGGAAGACGTCGACGACTATGTCGACGCCGGTGTCGCGCCGCCGGCCTCGGCGGGGCAGGAGATGCAGGACGACTACCGCCACGAGCTGATCGAGCGAAAGACCGAGGAGGCCGAGGACCGGGCGGCGCGCCTGGATGAGATCGTCGAGGCCTGGAACGAGCAGAAGCTCTGGTGGTCGCAGCGCCATACGCCGGCGAAGTCGCGCTGGGGACGCCACAAGCGGCAGGACGGGCCGCCGCCCGTCGCCTTCTCGCCGCCGCCGCCTCCCCCGCCTCCCCCTCCGCCGCCGTCACCCGCCTACGGCTACGCGGCGGATGCCGACGTCCAGGAAGTGGCGGTGACCGCCGCGCGGAGCGGCGGCGGCCATGCTCAGAACGCGCCGGCCGCCCGCATCCAGGCTCTTCCCGACGACGCGCCCGAGGATGACCGCATCACGGTGGAGGCCGCCGAGTGGAATCCCGACCGGCCCTATCTGAAGGCCCTGGCCGCCGCGCCCGCCGAGGCATGGCGCGCCCGCTACGCGGAGCTGGAGAAACAATACGGCGACGCCCCGGCCTTCTATTTCGACGTCGCCGAGCAGTTGTTCCGGTCCGGACGCAAGGCCGAGGCGACGCGGGTGGTGCTCAGCGCCCTCGACGTGCCGGGCGCCAACGGCAAGACGATGATCATCGTCGCCGACCGTCTGCAGGCCTACGGCGCGCTGGACCGGGCGGTGTGGCTGCGCGAGCGGATCCTGTTCCTCGAGCCCGACCGTCCCCAGCCCCGCCGCGACCTGGCCCTGGCCCTGATCGCGCGCGGCGACGGCGCGACCGGCAAGGCGCGCGCGGCCGACTATCGCCGGGCCCTGAGCCTGCTGAACGAGGTGATCGTGCGGCCCTGGGACGAGGCCTATGACGGGATCGAGGTGGTCGCCCTGATGGAGGTCAACCACCTGGTCGCCCGGATGAAGGCCGTGGGCCTGGGCCAGTCGGTGCTCGACCCGCGCCTAGTGGCCCTGCTCGACGTCGACATCCGCGCGGTGCTGGAGTGGAACACCGACAAGACCGACATGGACCTGTGGGTCGATGAGCCGACCGGCGAACAGGCGATCTACAGCAATCCCACCACCGAGATCGGCGGGCGGCTGTCGAACGACATGACCGCCGGCTTCGGACCCGAGGAATACCTGCTGCGCCGCGCTCCGAACGGCGAATACGTGCTGCAGGTCAATGTCTACGCCTCGGACGTGCTGGACCCCAACGGTCCCAGCACCGTGCGCGTGCGCCTGTTCCGCGACTGGGGCCGCCCGACCGAGAAGCAGGAGTCCTTCACCATCGAGCTGAAGAAGGGCGACAACGGCGCGATGAAGGTCGGGCGGTTCGTGATCGGGAAGGGGAAGTAGGGGGCGACCGCCGGCCTAGAGCAAGCGGACCTCCTGCGCCCAGGGACCTTCCAAGCCCGTGGGGTGCGGAAACGGGCGGGCTTCAACGGCTCCGATCTCGATCAAGGCGCGAAGCCGCGACATCAGCACGAAGTCGTTGGCCTGAAAGACATGGTCGTCGAACGCCTCGGCGAGGACGCCGCCGATGACGCGCGCCGCCCGGGTCCAATCGTCGGTGACATGCGACACGAGCCGCTGATCGAAGACCTCCAGCGGAGCGGAGGCGAGCTCGCCGCCCTGGATGGTCCGCAACGGCGCGTTCTCGCTTCGTAGACGTCGCCAGGTTTCGTGATGCCGGCGGCGTTCGGCTGGCTCCAGCGGTCGTGCGAGATCCAGTAGGCCAGCGGCCAGGATCTTCTCGGCGTCCAGCAGGCCAAGGATGGCCGGATCGGGCCCGACGCGCGTCTCCGACAGATCGATCACCGCGCAGGGCGCGTCGCCCAGCCGCCAGACCCACTCCAGAAAGCCGGCCCTCTCCTGGGCCACGCGCGTCGAGGTCCAGGCGACCAACGGGCGATCGCGTACAAGCGCCTGGCGCCAGAACGGTTCGTCGGTGTCAAAGCCCTGGGGATCCAGGTTCAGGACGTCGCCCAGCCAGGCTTCGCGCTGGGCCTGATCACCTGGATTTATCGGGCCAAAGCTGAAGTTGTCGGGACAGAACGTGACCTCATCCGGGCGCCCCGCCAGGGACAGCGCCTGCTGGAGATCCGGCGCCGCCGACTGCGAGAAGATGACGTGGAGCAGGGCGGTCATGCCCTACCGCGTCGCCCCCGGCTTCCACAGCACATCCGCCGCGCCGTCGTCGTTGGCGCGGCGCGCCGCGACGAACAGCAGGTCCGACAGGCGGTTGAGGTAGCGCAGGGCCGGTTCGCCGACGATCTCGCCCTCGGTCGCCATCAGCTCGACCAGCTTGCGTTCGGCCCGGCGGCAGACGGTGCGGGCCACGTGCAGGGCCGCGGCGGCGGGGCTGCCGGCGGGCAGCACGAACGAGTTCAGGGGCTGGAGCCTCCCGTTCATCGCGTCGATCTCGCGCTCCAGCCGCTCGACCTGGCTGTCGACCACCCGCAGCGGCTCCCACTCGGGCTTTTCGTTCTGCTCGGGAGTGGCGAGGTCGGCGCCCAGGTCGAACAGGTCGTTCTGGATGCGCTCGAGCAGGGCGTCGAGCTCGGCGTCGGCCTTGGTGTGCTGGCGCGCGACGCCGATGAAGGCGTTGGTCTCGTCGACCCCGCCATAGGCCTCGACCCGCAGGGAGGCCTTGCTGACCGGCTGGCCGGTCGACAGCCGGGTCAGCCCCTTGTCGCCGGTGCGGGTGTAGATGCGGTTCAGGGTGACCATCGGGGCTCCTCTGTGGCGTTTTGCCCTAGCGCCTATCGCGCAACCTTCCGCCGGGCTCGCCCATTGAGGGAGCCTGCGGTCAGTGTTGCTTCCACCAGAAGGCGGCGCACAGCACCAGCACGGCCAGGAACTGCAGCGCCACGCGCAGGCGCATCAGCTTGTTGGAATAGGAGCGTCCGAAATCGCCGCCCCGGAACAGGGCGTAGATGCCGAAGCAGAGCGTGATCAGGACCGCGCCGAGCGTGATCGGGATCAGGAAATCGAACAGGTGACTCATGGGGGCGAAAGGTAGGCGCTCGCCCCAGGCTTGGCCAGAGCGTCGGCCGAATCCAAAGGCATGGTCGGCGCCGGCGAACAAGCGGGTTCCATATCAAGATTCGCCGACTCTGTTCGTTGAGTGCATTTGTCGCAGTGACCCGGCGCTAACGGTACCATACATGACAGAAACGCTGCTGTTCGGTGATTTTGGTTCGGTTTTTTGGTTGCGCGCCCTTGCAGCACGGGCTAAACGCGCCACCTTCAAATTCCAGTACGCGTTCGTTGAACATGATCAACTCCTCACCGCAGGTCATGTCAGCGCCCTTTTTCAGCGGGGAGGCAGGAGAAAACAGTTTGGCTCAGAGCGCCCGCATCGCCGTCGCCGACTTCTCCGCGTCCGAGCGCGAAGACGCCATGGCTGAAGTCCGCCAACTGATCATCGACCTGCGCGACGCCGCGCAGGATGGGCGCGCCCTGGCGCGTCGCTACGCCGACATCCTCACCAGCGTCGTCGACGAATATTGCAATGAATTCGAGCAACGCGCCGAAGCCGCGCTTGCTCGCCTGGAGACTACCGCATGAGCTTTGTATCCCTGAACATCGAGTCGCCGACCGACGCCCCCGTCAAGCTGACGCGCCGGGCCCTGGCCAAGCAGCGCACCCGCGAACGCGTCCTGTCGGCCGCCCGCCGCCTGTTCACCGAGCGTGGCTACGAAGGCGCGACCATCCGCGACATCGCCCAGGCCGCCGGCATGTCGACGGGCGCGGTGTTCGCCAGCTTCTCGGACAAGAGCGAGCTGTTCGACGAGATCCTGACCGCCGACTACGAAGTCATCTACGCCCAGATGAAGCAGGCCAGCCTGGCCGCCGTCTCGGTGGAAGAAGGCGTCATCGGCATGTTCGCCGTCGCCTACGGCTTCCATGTCGACCAGCTGCCGCTCCTGCAAGCCAGCATCGCCGTGTCCTGGACCCGTTCGGAAACCGCCGAGCGCCGCAATCGCGGTCATCTCAAGCACATCTTCGCCCTGCTGAACGGCGTGCTGACCCGCGGTGTCGAACGTAATGAACTGAAGAGTGACGCCGACGTTAAGTTGCTCGCCGAGATCATCTGGGACGTGTATGTCGCCAACTATCGCCGGGCGATTTTCGACGCCTGGTCGGTCGAGGCACTGCTGTCGCGACTTTCGGATCAACTGAAAGTCATCCTGGCGGGCGCGCGCGCGTAATCACGACCGAGGGCGGACGCTCTTTGTCGGAGCGTCCGCCGTCGGGTTAAATAGAGCGACGCAGCCTATCCGGGGGGACAGTGCGTGGGCGTAAGAGACGAGCAAAAGCAGGCGACGCGCGAGAAGGTCCTCGAGGCCGCGCGCGATCTGTTCAACGAGACGGGCTACGAAGAGACCACCATTCGGGCGATCGCCGAACGGGCGGGGGTCTCGGTCGGCAGCGTCTTCACCACCTTCGCCTCCAAGGCGGAGGTGCTCAGCCATGTCATGGATAAGCGTCTGGGCGAGCTCTATGCCGAGTTCGACCGCGTCGTGCCGTTCCTGCGCGGCTCGACGGCCGATCGCCTGGGCTCGATCTTCGCCATCCACTACGAGTTCGAGACCCGCCGGGTGAAGCTGTTCCTGGCCCACATCGCGGCGTCCTACAGCCCCAGCCAGGATCCCGGCGTCACGCCCTACGGGCGCAACGAGCCCCTGACCCAGATGCTGCGCGAGGTGCTGACGGGCGGCATGGAACGCGGCGACGTCCGCCCCGACCTCGACCCCGAAACGGCGGTCGACGTGCTCAAGGCCGCCTATGCCTGGAACTACCGCATGGCCGCCTGCCGCCGGGCGACGGCCACCGAGCTCTCGGCGATGATGGACAAGCAGATCCAGTTCATCGCGCAGGGATGGCGGGTGGGCTAGATCTCACCCTCTCCCCTCCGGGAGAGGGTGTCACTGCTTCGCCAGCTTCAAATCCTGATAGTCGTACGAGAAGTCCGCCAGCGGCGAGACCGCGCGCATCGTCGCGCCGGTCACCGCGCCGTCCTTCACCGTGAACACCACGAAGGCGTCCTCCTGGGAGCGGTCGTCGAAGCGGGTCCTGAAGGTGTCGCCGTCGAAGGCCTCCAGCGCGCCGCGCAGGGCCGGGGTCTTGTCGAAGGCGATCTTCAGGGAGGTCTTCTTGCCTTTCCGCAGGATCGCCACCGTCACCGTGCCGTACCAGGGATCGCGATAGGTCCCGACATAGGCCGACAGCGGCAGGGTGGGGGCCGCCCCGCCGCCCTTGGGGGTCATGGCCTCGGCGGCGTCCTTGACCGTCTTGGCGTCGGCCTCGGCCTGGACCTTGCGGCTGGACGCGATCCAGTCGAAGTCGCTGCGGCCCTGCAGCCGGTCGGGACCGCCGTAGCGCAGGGAGCGGAAGACGGTGTTCTCCTCTGCGTTGGTCATCACCATGATCCCCGACTTCCGGCCTGGCAGCAGGCCGGTATAGGAGATGAAGCCGGCCAGGCCGCCGGTGTGCCAGACGATCTTCTCGCCGCGATGGTCGTTGACGAACCAGCCCAGGGCGTAGGCCTGCAGGCTGGCGCGCACCGGGTTGTCGGCGGTCGGGCCGTCGGACCAGGCGGTGATGGTCTGGGGCTTCCACATCTCGCGGCCCGAGGCCTCGGTCCACAGCTTGACCCCGCCCGGCGCCGTGCCCAGGCCCAGCTGGACCTGCATCCACTTGCCGATGTCGCGCGGGCTGGCGTTGAGGCCGCCGGCCGCGCCCGCCGAGTCGAAGCTGCCGTCGAACGGCAGCACAGTCTGCGGGCCCAGGCCCCGCACCGGCGGACCCATCCGCGCGTGCGGCTCGGCGCGCGGCCGGTCGCCGATCAGCGAGGGCAGGGGCACGCTGTCGGTCATCTTCAGCGGGTCCAGGATCCGCTTCTGGATGAACACCTCCCACGGCGCGCCGGTGACGGCGGCGATCACCTCGCCGGCGGCCACGTACAGCACGTTGTCATAGGCGTAGCCGCCCCGGAACTGGCCGCCGATCGGCAGGTACTTCAGCCCCGCCACGATGTCGGCGCGCGTGTGGGTGGGGTTGGGCCAGATCATCAGGTCGCCGGCCCCCAGGGTCAGGCCCGAGCGGTGGCACAGCAGGTCGCGCACGGTCATCAGCTTGGTGACGATCGGGTCGCTCATCTGGAAATTGGGCAGGTGCTTGGTGACCGGATCGTCCCATTTGACCTTGTCCTCCTCGACCAGCATGGCCAGGGCGGCGGCGGTGAAGGCCTTGGTGTTGGACGCCACGCCGAACAGGGTGGAGTCGGTGACCTTGTCGGGCCCGCCCAGGCGGCGCACGCCATAGCCCTTGGCCAGGGTGATCTCGCCGTCCTCGACCACGCAGATCCCCAGGCCCGGCTCGTCGGGAAAGGCGGCCATGACCTCCTGGGCGAACTGGTCGACCGCCGCGCCCGCCTTGCCGGTCTGCCGCGCGAAGGCGGGTCTGGCCAGGGCCGCGGCGCCGACGCTGGCGAAGGCCGACAACAGGGCGGCGCGGCGGGTCGTGGCGATCATGGAAGCGTCTCGAATGAAGTCAGGGGCGTACTCAAGCCTAGCCGTTGCGTCGGGGCAAGGTCGAGAAACCCTCTCCCGCTGGGAGAGGGTTCTTCTTTGAGCGCCCCAAACAGCAACAAGCCCGCCTGCCGGGGGAGCAGACGGGCTTGCCGTACTGGGGCCTGACGCTAAGCGGCCCCGTCGGGGACAGGCCCATGGGCCTGTCCCCAGTCGTTGATTACGCCCGGTAGACGTAGGCGCTCGAGACGTAGCCGACGCCGACGCCGTCCTGGCCGACCAGGATCCACTTGCCGTCGCCGGTGCGGCCCAGGGCCTGGAAGGTCTCGCCGGCCTGGACCGAACCCACCGCCTGGGCGCGGGTGGTGGCTCCGCTGCGCAGGTTCAGGGTCGAGCGGGCCACGTACTTGCCCTTGATCTTGGTCATCGGCGAGGCGTCGACCGCGTTGGACACCCGGATGCCGTTGCTGGTGTAGACGCCGCCGGCGTTGTCGGCCGCGCGGTTCTTCTGCATCTGGCAGCCGGCGTAGGAGCCCGCGCCCGCGCCGACCACGGCGCCGATGGCGGTGCCCGTGCCCCGGTCGTTCTTGGCCAGCTTGTTGCCGGCGACGGCGCCCAGCAGGCCGCCGATCACGGCGCCGGCTTCCTGCTTGCCGCCCGAGGCGTTGCAGCCGATGACGCCGCCCAGCTTCTGGGACATGGCGCTGGCGGTGGTGGGCGCGGCGGCCATGGTCAGGGCGGTGGCGGTCATGGCCAGGCCCAGGCCGATCGTCTTGGTGAAGGTCTTGATGGTCTTGGTCATGGTCTTCGTCCCTTTGAATGGTCAGGAGCCGTCGGCCCCTTGAGACACACCATGACAAGGTGAAGCTGAACGGCGTCGACAGGTCGGCCGACAGATTTCGTTCATGTGCGAATTTTCTCGCGATCGCGCCGAACTGCGAGGGTCTCGCAATAAGGGTGTTGGCGCGTCTTGCTATTGACGATTGTATCGGTGCGGTCGTTACTACCCTTGCGCGCGCCGTCAGAGCGCCGCGGTTCAGGGGAGGCGCACATGCGCGACATCGGTTTGAAAGCGGCCGCCGCGATGCTGGTCCTGGCCGCGGGGGCTTGCGACAACGGCCCCAAGACCCAGACGGAGGGCCAGGTCGGGGCGCAGGCCTCGGGCGTGGTGACCCCCGTGCCGCTGCCCGACAGTCCGACCTTCCCGGTGCCGACCGCCACGATCAACGCCTGGATCGCCGCCGGCGACACCGCCGCCATCCGGGGCCACGCCTGGGACCTGTGGCAGGGCATGAGCGCGGCCTCGGGCCAGACGTTCAACGGCCAGATGCTGCCGATCTGGGAAACCTGGGCGGGACCCAACGACGTGTTCCCCACCAACCAGGCGGCCGTCGCCGCCGGCACGAACGGCGTCACCCTGGAGGCGCGCCTGGCCAAGCCGCGCGTGATCCGCAACTTCGCCGCGCCGCTGCAGTTCCACCACACCAAGGGCGTCAAGCTGGGCGCCCTGGGGACCTTCGGCAATTCCGACGTCACCGCCGACAACAAGTTCAACCCGCAGGCCGCCACCTTCATCGACGCCCCGCAGCCGGGACCGAACGGCGGGACCTACGCCTACAACACCCAGGCGGGCCTGAATAAGCTGAACGCCTCGTGGCCGACGGGGACCACGCCGCAGAACCGGGGCGTCAACGAGTTCCCGATCCGGGCGATCGAGACCAAGCCGGTGTTCGGCACGGTCAAGGCCACGGGCCTGACTATCCAGCCGCTGTGGCAGGGGCCGTCGGGCTCGACCAATCCGACCAATCCGACCCAGAGCACCTGGACCAGCTGCATGCTGATCTCGCCGACCGGGACCGGTCCGATCCGTCCCGCCACCCCGGCCGAGATCGCCAGCGTCAGCACCCAGGGCACGGCCTGCAAGACCTTCCAGTGGGCGCCGCTCAGCACCTTCTACGCGGTGCGGCTGTCGGCTTCGGAAGCCAAGAACTTCGCCGCGGCTACCGGCAAGACGGTGGCCGAAGGCGACTTCGCCGTGCTGCTGGCCATGCACGTCAACACCAAGGAGATCCCGTTCTGGACCTGGCAGACCTTCTGGTGGCAGCCCGGCGGCGACACGCCCAACGGCTTCCCGGGCAGCAAGCAGGGCCAGCCGGCCGCGCTGACGGGGCCGTGGACCAACTACGCCGCCTGCACGGCCTATGACCAGACGACGACCCCGGGCAGCACGACCATGCAGGTCTGCTTCAATCCCTATCTGGAGACCTCTCCGGGCATCCCGGCCGGGATCACCTCCAACTGCATGAGCTGCCACGGCGTGGCGGTGGTGGGCAACGACCAGCCCTATCCGGCCGACTACAAGAAGCCGATCGCCTTCTTCACCGACCCGAACTACTTCACCACCCAGACGACCCACACCGACTTCTCGTGGGCGGTGGCGACGTCGCCTTAGGGACGGAGGGGCGTCTCAGATCGCCTTGTCGACCTTGTCGCCGATCGCGTAGGGCTCGAGGATGGGGCGCGGCCTGTCGTTGGCCGGCGCGGCGGTGGCCTTGCGGTCCTGCTCGGCCTCATCCTTCGCAGCCTCATCCTTCGCAGCCTGGGCCCTGGCTTCGGTTCGGGCCTCGGCCGCTTTCTGAAGCATCTTCAGGGCCGCGGCGGCGACGCCGTCGCCCTGGTTGGGCGAGGTGAGGGCGGCCAGGGCTTGGGCCTCGGGCGAAGCTTGGTCCGGCGCCGGCGTTCCATCCTCGACGGCCTTGGATCCGCCATCGGCCTGGGGGGGCGCCTTGCCGGACTTGCGGGCCTTCTTCTCGGCCTCGTCCATGGCGATCATCTTGTCGACATTGACGATGTCGACCTGCATCTGGGCCTTCCACTGGTCCAGCGAGTCCATGTCCATGCCGACCGTGCCGGCGAAGACCATCTGCTGTTCCAGCGGCGACATCGCGTTCATGTGCGCCAGGTTCTTGCGGGGCACGTTGGGGTGCAGGTCCTGCGACATGCTCCAGTGGTTGAAGTCGTTGGCGGCCTTTTGGATTTCCGTGGCGATCGCGCCGCCGTCCATGATGGCGGCGTAGGCCTTGCGGTCCTCCTGGCTGCTCTGGGCCCACCAGGTCCTGTCGGGATCCAGGAAGATCGTCTTCTGCACGTCGACATAGGCCTGGATCTGCTCGGCCTTGGGCACGCCGGACCCGTCGGCCAGCTTCAGCAGCAGCGACTTGATCCGGGCGAGCGGGCCGGACTGGGCGCCGGGCGTCAGCGTCTTGACGGCGTCCGCCATCGGCATCGCGGCCAGGGCGTTCTGGGCCGCTCGGGCCTCGGGTGACAGGGTCACCGTCACGACCGGGGCGGCGTCGACGGTCGGAGCCACGGCCGCCGGCGCGGCTTGAGGCGTGTCGGCCGGCGCGGGCGTCGAGTTCGGCGCGGCGGGGTTCGGCGTTGTCGCGGAAATCTGCACGGGAGCTCCAGCACCTCGCCGAATGGATACGGCCCGGTCAGGCTAGCCGTCGAAGCTAAACCAGAAGTTACGCGCAGTGTCAGGTTGCTGTCGCGGGGGCCGTCGCTTCAAGGCCGGCGCCACGAAAAACGCCCCCTCCGCGAGGAGGGGGCGCTGGTCGCTTGGAAGGTCGGAAGGCCTAGTTGGCCGTTCCCACCGGCGCGGCCGCCGCGACCGGAGCCGCCGCCGGCGCGGAAGCCGGGATCGCCGGGGCGCCCGCCAGGTCCACCGTGGCGTCGGAGTCTGTGAAGATGGTCATCTTCTGACCCGGTTTGATCTCGACGTCCTTGCCATGCTTGATCAGGCCCAGCGGGCCGAACAGCACGGTCAGGGTGATCGTGGTGCCATAGCGGGCGTCGCCCTCGGCGCCCTTCTGGCCGCGCAGCTTGATCTTGCTGTCGCCCACCTTGAGATAGTCGAAGCGGACGTTCAGTTCGCCCGGCTTGCCCATCATGCCCTTCTTCTTGGCGTGGGTGACTTCGCCCGCGCCCTTCAGGCCGGCCGGCAGCTTCGTGCCGTCGGCCAGGACGACGTCGTCGGCCAGGCTGATCGAGAAGCGATCGCCTTCCTTGTTGGTTTCGGACGACAGCTTGTCCTCGACGCTGATCACCACCTCGGTGCCTTCCGGCACCTTGACGGTCTGGGCGTGAGCGGCCGAACCGGCCATGACGAACAGCGCCGCGACAGCGGCTTTGTACAGATTTTTCAAGGTATTTCCCCCGCGGGCCCCATCCCGCGCGGGCATCTAACCGGATATGCCCAAGCTTGTGAAGCGCGCGACAGCACGCGGCTGTGCGTAACCCTGGCGCGAGGGCGCGGCTGGGTCGCTATTCTCCCAGCTTGTACGGCCCGCTCTTCTCCAGCGCCGCCTGCCAGGCCGGTCGGGCGTGCATGCGGCCGATCCAGGCCTCGAGGTTCGGATAGTCGGCCAGCTTGCCGTGCGCCTTGGCGACCTCGGCCACGAAGCTCATCTGGATGTCGGCGCCGGTCAGGTCGTCGCCGACGAAGAACTGGCGGCCCTCCAGCGCGCCGTCGGCATAGGCCAAGTGGTTGGCCACCTCGCTCTCGATGCGCGGATGCAGCGGCGCGCCCGCCGCGCCCAGCCGGCCGACATACATCCGCAGCAGCATCGGCAGCATGGCCGAGCCCTCGGCGTAGTGCAGCCACTGCTGGTAGGCGTCGTAGTCGGGGCTGGCCGGATCGGGCGCCAGCCGGCCGACGGCGTGGCGGCGGATGACGTAGTCGGTGATCGCCCCGCTCTCGATGATCGTCGCCGCGCCGTCGGTCAGAACCGGCGACTTGCCCAGCGGGTGGACAGCCAGCAGGGCGGGCGGCGCCAGGCGGGTCTGGGCGTCGCGCTCGTAGAAGCGGATCTCGTAGGGCAGGCCCAACTCCTCCAGCAGCCAGAGGATGCGCTGCGAGCGCGACTCGTTGAGGTGATGGACGACCAGCATGTTTCTCTCCCAAGGGCCTGATTGAACGCCCCAGGGAACTTTTGATCCCTGCCGGCCGATTTATGTTGCGCTGCGGCATTGCTCGCAGGTGCGAAAGGCTCCACAGTGAAAGAAAACAACTGTTCGGCGCACGGGAGCAAGCCATGACCACATCGGTCGCCCAGGAAACCACGTCCCTGATCCTGCCCGGCCTGACCGTCTTGCTTCGCGAGGCCGCCAGCGCGGCCCAGCTGTTCGTGGCCGAGGCCAAGCCGGCCGTGAAGGCCGCGATCACCGGCGCCAACGGCAAGATCGACCGCGCCCTGGCCGACGAGCACCAGCACCAGGTGCACGGCTACGGCTGGTACGCCGCCTATGCCGAGCTGCTGAACCAGGTCGCCGGCTGGGCCGAGCGGCTGGAGGCCGAGGGCCGGTTCGGCGAGATCGAGGCCCTGCTGGCCCAGCTGCTGTTCAGCGAATACTGCGCCCAGCTGGTCGGCGGCGTGCCGATGAACCAGGGCGAGATCGTCCGTCCCGCCCACCTGATCACCGATCGCTCGGTGCTGAACCGCCTCTATTCCAACGGCCTGATGAAGCTGATGGTCGAGGGCGGCACCCAGGCCGTGAAGACCCGCGTCGCCCAGCGCCTGGCCGAGGCGCGCGGCCGCCCCACGCTGGAGCACACGGGTCTGGACGAGACCTTCGAGATGATCCGCGACCAGTTCCACGCCTTCGCCGAGGAGAAGGTCACGCCCTTCGCCCACGAGTGGCACCTGAAGGACCAGCTGATCCCGATCGAGCTGGTCGAGGAGCTGGGCGCCCTGGGCGTGTTCGGCCTGACCATCCCCGAGGAATACGGCGGCAGCGGCATGGGCAAGACCGCCATGTGCGTGGTCTCCGAAGAGCTGTCGCGGGCCTGGATCGGCGTCGGCTCGCTGGCCACCCGCTCGGAGATCGCCGGCGAGCTGATCCTGACCGGCGGCACCGAGGACCAGAAGCAGTACTGGCTGCCGAAGATCGCCGACGCCTCGATCCTGCCGACCGCCGTCTTCACCGAACCCAACACCGGCTCGGACCTGGGCAGCTTGCGCACCCGCGCCGAGCTGACGGGCGACCAGTACGTGATCACCGGGAACAAGACCTGGATCACCCACGCCGCCCGCGCCGACGTCATGACCCTGCTGGTCCGCACCGACCCGGCCACCACCGACTATCGCGGCCTGTCGATGCTGCTGGCTCCCAAGCCGCGCGGCGTCGAGGCCAATGATTTCCCGGCCGAAGGCATGAGCGGCGGCGAGATCGGTGTGATCGGCTATCGCGGCATGAAGGAGTTCGAGCTGGGCTTCGACGGCTTCACGGTGCCCGCCGAGAACCTGCTGGGCGGCGTGCCCGGCCAGGGCTTCAAGCAACTGATGGCCACCTTCGAGAGCGCCCGCATCCAGACCGCCGCCCGCGCCGTCGGCGTGGCCCAGGCGGCGCTGGAAACCGGCCTCGGCTACGCCCTGGACCGCAAGCAGTTCGGCCAGGCGATCTTCGAATTCCCCCGCGTCCACAACAAGCTGGCCATGATGGCCGCCGAGATCATGGGCGTGCGCCAACTGACCTATTTCGCCGCCCGCCAGAAGGACGAGGGCAAGCGCTGTGATCTCGAGGCCGGCATGGCCAAGCTGATCGCCGCCCGCGTGGCCTGGGCCGCCGCCGACAACGCCCTGCAGATCCACGGCGGCAACGGCTTCGCCATGGAATACGTCGCCAGCCGCCTGCTGGCCGACGCCCGCATCCTGAACATCTTCGAGGGGGCCGGCGAGATCCAGGCTCAGGTCATCGCCCGGCGGCTGCTGGAAGAGGGGAACTAGGCGGGCGCAAAGCCCCCATCCCCTCCGGCATACTGGAATTGGGGACGAAAGAAATAAGTTCAAGAATTGGCGACCCACGTTTTGTGGTTAGATTTCGGACCCCTCAACCACAGGGGCCTCCACCATGCATGAACGTGTTTCATCGGCGACCGCCAGCGCGAGCGAACTGGCGCAGGCCGTCCGCGCCAAGTCCGTCAGCGCGCTGGAGCTGACCGACGCGGCGATCGCCAGGATCGAGGCGCTGGACGGGCCGATCAACGCCGTGGTCGTGCGCGACTTCGACCGCGCGCGGACCCAGGCCCGCCAGGTCGACCTGGCCGTGGCCCTGGGCGCCGACCTGCCGCTGGCCGGCGTGCCCATGACCGTCAAGGAGTGCTTCAACATCGCCGGCCTGCCCACCACCTTCGGGCTGGAGATGGCGCGCAACTATCGCCCGACCGAGGACGCGGCGGCGGTGCGGCGGCTGAAGGACGCGGGCGCGGTGATCCTGGGCAAGACCAATGTCGCGGCCGGCCTGGCGGACTATCAGGTCGACAACCCGATCTATGGCCGGACCCACAATCCGCATGACCTGACCCGGTCGTGCGGCGGTTCGTCGGGCGGCTCGGCGGCCGCCCTGGCGGCGGGCATGGTGCCGCTGGAACTGGGCGGCGACGCCGGCGGCTCGATCCGGGTTCCGGCGTCGTTCTGCGGGGTCTACGGGCACCTGTCGTCGTTCCCGCTGATCTCGCTGGAAGGCCACGGACCACCGGGCGGCGGCGTCATCGTGGGCCGGGCTTGGGCGGCGGCGGGGCCGATGGCGCGCACGGCGCGGGATCTGGAGCTGGCCCTGAAGGTGCTGTCCGGCCCGGAAGGACGCGACGCCGTGGCCTACCGTCTGGACCTGCCGCCGCCCCGGCATGACCGGCTGTCCGGCTATCGGTTGTTCGTCCTGACCCAGCATCCGACCGCAAGCGTCGACGACGAGATCGTCGGGGCCATCGACGCCCTGGCGGCCGAGCTGGAAAAGGCCGGGGCCTCGGTGACGCGGGAGAGCCCGCTGCTGCCGTCGCTGGCCGACTCTCACGCCCTGGTCGAGAAGTTCGCCTGGACCTACAAGACCGGCATGAACCCCGACGCGCCCGAGCCCAAGGGGACGGTCAAGGACTACTACGACTGCTTGATCGCCCAGGAGATGCTGCGGCGGCGCTGGGACGACTTCTTCAAGGCCTTCGACGTGGTGATCGCGCCCTGCCACGCGACGCCGGCCTTCACGCAGTTCGACGACCGCGACCCCTGGCCGGGACTGAACCGGACGCTGCGGATCAACGGCGCCGACGTGCCCTTCGCCCCGCAGACCGCCTGGCCGCTGATCGCCGGCATGCCGCACCTGCCGGCCACGGCGGCGCCGATCGGGCGCACCCGCGACGGCCTGCCGATCGGCGCGCAGTTCATCGGCCCGTTCCTGGAGGACCTGACGACCATCGCCTTCGCCGGCCAGGTCGCCTCGGCGTTCGGAGTGACGGCGGAGATCGCGGGGGCGGGCGCCAGGCCCCGCTAGCCGCCCTGGACGAGTTCCGGAAGGGACTTGCCGCCAACGTCGGCGCCTTGCGGCGCGCGGCAGGCGTAGCTCGCGATCGCCCTGGCTCTCGCGTCCGTCCGCCTCGCGCCCTGGCCGCCCGTCCGGATGTAGGCGAAGTCCTGGTCGTATTCCCGCCAGGCCACGACCTGCTCGCCGGTCTTCGAACAATCGATCCGGGAGGTGATCTCGGTGTAGTTCGATTTCTCGTCCGGCCAGACGAAGTACCGCACCTCGACCTTGTCGCCGACCCGATTGAGGGAATCGAGGTTCACGGCGACGTTCTGGCGGCTGCCGGGCGCGGGACCGCCGAGCTGGACGGCGGCGGCGCCGGTCATCCACGCTTGGGGCGGATACGCTCCGCCGTCACGCTTGGTGCTGGCCGGCGCCTGCTGCGCCGTGGGCTTGACCCGCAGCAGATGCCAATCCTGCTTGGGCCATTCCTGGGCGAAGGCGGGGCCCGCGAAAGAGAGGCCCGCGAACGAGAGGGCGGCGATGGACGCGACGATCGACTTCATGCGGATCTCTCTTCTTCAACGTCGTTGAAGAGCGTATCCGCGCCACCCTGGGTAATCAACGGCGCCGCTGGGTCAGGTCCTGGACGGGGCCGGCGCTCGCCTAGGTCCGGTCCGCCAGGTTCCATCGGCGGAGGGTCTCGGCGCTCTTGTCCCAGAACGGTCGGGCGCAGTCGGCGTGCCACAGCTCGCCCGACAGGCCCAGCTTGCCGTAGGGGTCCTGGGCGAAGTGCATCTTGGTGGCGGGCGAGCCCTGGAGGATCGCCCGCTGGCAACCCGGGCAATAGGCGTTCTGAGGCTCCCGCCCCGGTTCGGCGTCGTAGGCCATGATCAAAATCCCCGTTCGGAGACCCCCGACAGGGTCGTCCGTGATCGAACGATGCCACGGCTCTTCCGATTGCCGTAGAGCCCGCGCCGAACGGTGACGTTCTGTCGCGGGCGCGGGTTCAGAGGCTCCGGGCGCAGTCCACCACCGTCTCCGCGCCGGGCCGAGGTTCGAAGCCCAGCACCCGCCGGGCCTTGCCGGCGTCCATGGCGTGCTGGCGGCCCAGGTCCGGCGTGAAGAACCGCAGCTGCGGTCGAAACAGCGCGGCCAGGCGGAAGACGAGGTCGGGCATCGGCCGCGTGGGGGTCCTGGCCGCCCGCGCGCCCAGGTTCGCGCGCAGGACGCGGGCGATGTCGGCCATCCAGAGGAAGTCGCCGGCCGCCAGGAAGCGCTGGCCGGCGGCCTGCGGGGCGGTCATGGCGCGGATGTGCAGCTCGGCCAGGTCGCGCACGTCGACCACCCAGAAGCCCAGGCGGGGCAGGCGGGAAGGGCGGCCGTCCAGCACGCCCTGGATGATGCTGACCGACCCCAGATTGGCTTTCGACAGCAGAGGGCCGAACACCGCGACGGGCAGGATGGCGGTCAGGGTCGTGCGGCCCTCGGCGGCGGCCCTGTCATTGGCCATGAAGTCCCAGGCGGCGCGCTCGGCCAGGATCTTGGAGCGGCGATAGCCGTCGAACTGCGGGTCCTTGGGATCGGCCCAGACGGTCTCGTCGCTGACCACGCCCGAGCCGCGCGGCGCCCGGGCGGTGGCGGCGGCCGAGGTCATGACCACGCGCCTGACACCCGCGGCGACGGCGGCGCGCAGCACCCTCAGCGTGCCGTCGCGGGCCGGCCGGACCAGGTCGTTCTCGCCCACCCCGCCGCCGGCCGCCGCGCCCAGGGGCGAGGCCACGTGCAGGACGTAGTCGCAGCCCGCCACGGCCTGGGCCCAGCCCTCGTCGCGGGTCAGGTCGGCGACGTGCACCGTCAGCCGCGCCTCGTCCTCGGCCCCGACGGCCGCCCGCAGCGCCGCCTCGCCCGTCCGGTCGCGCAGGGTGGCGCGCACGGCGTAGCCGCGCTCCAGCAGCAGGCGCACGCACCAGCCGCCGATGAAGCCCGACCCGCCRGTGACCAGCGCTGTCTCGACCATGAACACGCTCCCGACTATATGTCTACAGTCGTATACATATGGAATCGACCTAAGTCTACAGGTGCAGAATTGCGAGGCGGCCATGACCGACGACACCCCGCCCAGAACCCGGAACGCCGCCGCCACCAAGGCGCAGATCCTGCGCTCGGCCCGGGCCGCCTTCGCGCGGGCCGGCTATGACGGGGCGGGGGTGCGCGAGATCGCCCAGGGGGCCGGCGTCACGGCCATGCTGATCAACCGCTATTTCGGCTCCAAGGAGCAGCTGTTCGCCGAGGTGGTGGCCGACACCATGGCCGAGCCGGTGATCCTGACCCAGGAGCGGCTGGGCTCGAGCGACCTGGGCGGCGACATGGCTCGGGCGCTGGTCGAGATGACCCGGCCCGGCGCGGCGACACTGGACGGCTTCATGATCATGTTCCACTCGGCCTCCAGCCCGCGCGCCGCCCAGATCGCCCGCGAGCAGATCGAGAAGGGGCACCAGAAGGCGATGGCGGCGGCCACGGCGGCGGTCGGCGGCGGCGAACTGGCGGCGGAGCGGGCCGCCCTGGCCTTGTCGATCGTGGCGGGGGTCCAGGTCCTGCGTCAGATGATCGGGCTGTCGGCCCTGACGAAGGCCGATCCCGAAGCGCTGGTCGCGCTGATCGCGCCCTTGTTGCGAAACTTGATCGAGGGCGACGGCAAGGCCTGACGGTCTCCGAATGCTGCGTCGCACAACGAAAAGGCCCGCGAACCGGAGGGTTCGCGGGCCTTTTCAGTGCAGCCGCCGAAGCGGCTGTTCAGGCGTCTCAGGCGGCGGCGCGTTGCGCCTTGATGGCCGAGAGGGTCAGAACGATCAGGCTGAGCATTTTCTTCATCCGGGTTGGGCGGGACATCAAATCGTCCCCATGAGCTCCAATATAGATGACAACGTTGTCATTTTCAAGGACCTTTGCTGCGGTGCAGCGTCGCAGGTCGCCGGGGCGATCCGCGCCTTTACCGGCGGGCGGGTTTGGAGGACCCTTGGCGCTCGCCGCCGGCTCCCCACCTTGGAGACATGATGGTCGTTCTCCGCCTTTCCGCCCTTGCCCTGACCGCCGCGATCGCCCTAGGGGGCGCAGCTTCGGCCGAGGCTGTCCGGCCCTCGCCCAAGCTGGCCCTGGTCCCGGCCAAACCCCCTGCCAAACCGCTGGACCTTACCGCGCCCGGCCTGCCGGTGCTGTACTCCCGGGCCCCGACCCCGCTGCCGCCCGGCGTGGCGCGCACCTCGGTCGAGGGCAAGGCCGGCGACGCCATGCTCGGCGCGGGCCTGCTGTGCGGCCTCAAGCCCAACGCCGACGAGAGCGGCGCGGGCCGGGCGCGCGGCTACGACCCCGACGGCAAGTTCGTCGGCGCCAAGCTGGCGTTCAGTTTCTAGGGGGCGTCGCGCATCGAAATCCCTCTCTCTTGGAGAGAGGGAGGGGCCCGCCGCCGCAGGCGGTGGGAGGGTGAGAGGTTTCACCGCTGGCCGGCAAATCCAGGGGCGTTTAGCGCCTCAAGAAGGGAGCCAAACTTTCACTATCGATGCGGCCGCCGACACACGCTGTCTTCGTCGGCGCTTTGTTCTGAGAGATTGTAACCTCTCACCCTCCCACCGCTTCGCGGTGGGCCCCTCCCTCTCTCAAAGAGAGAGGGGGCAGCAGCCCCTACAGCCGCACCCGGCCCAGCCAGGTCTGCCAGACCACCACGAAGCCGCCGTGCAGGATCACCGCCGGCCACAGCGATCCGGTCCGCCAGCGCATCAGCGCGCAGCCGAGGCCGAGGATCGCGGTGCAGGCCAGGAAGTCCGGGCGCAGGAACATCGTCGCCGTCGGCATGAAGGTCAGGGTCTCCAGCGGGTGCCAGGCGACATAGAGGACGGTCGAGATCGCGATGGCCGCCCACGGTCTGGCGGTCTCGTCGCGGCCCGCCTCGTAACCGGGAACCAGCAGGCCGCGAAACGGGATCTCCTCGCCCAGGGCCGGCACGAACAGCACGACCAGCAGCCGCAGCGGCAGGCCGGGCGCGGTCGGCGTCAGGGCGTAGAGCCCGGTCGAGAAGCCGATGGCGGCCATCAGGCTTCCGGTGACCGCGGCGACTAGCCCGCACAGCGCCCAGCCGCGCGCGTCGGGCAGGGTGGTCAGGGATCGGCGCAGGCGCTGAAGCGGGATCATCCCCGCACCTTAGCTCATCGCCCTCGCGCTTCGCTCAGGGAGACGTTGTAGACCGGGGCCATCTCGACATCGATGTAGCGCTCCATCCGCACGGTCGCGCCGTCGTGGAACGCGATGTCGGCCACGCAGAGGAACGAGCCGTACATGCCCACGGTCAGGGCGAACTGCTCGTTGGCGCTGGAGACCACGTATTTCTCGCCGTAGCGGCTGTCGCCCCACTTGTCGCCGAGGAAGTAGGTGACGCTGGCCACGTCGTTCAGCCGGCCGAAATTGCGGTGCGGGTGCAGGAAGATCGACACGTCGAACACCCGGAAACCGTCGATGAACTCCTCCGGCTTCTTGGGCCGGATGGTGTGGACCAGCATCAGGTTGCGGGTCTTCTTGTAGGCCGCGTGGCGGTGGTCGACATCGGCCTTGGTCGCCTCGAGGATCTCGAAATCGGTGTCGCGGCCGACGATCACCTCGCCCTGCGGATTGATCACCACGCCCTTCAGCTCGATCCCGCCGATCTTCAGCTCCGACGAGCTTTCCAGCTTGCGGATGGCCACGCCGAGGATCTCGGCCAGGCGGCTTCGGAACAGGATCAGCGCGGCGACGACCAGCAGGGGCCACAGCAGGTCGGCGCCGGCCGAGATCAGCTCCGAGAGCTGCGAGAGCAGGGGCTTGGCCGCGGGGGCGGTGTCCATCGGGCGATCCTCGAAGGCCGGTTGGTCTTCACGCGCACTGGCGCCAGCATCGGCGCGCGCACGGGATCGCGCAAGACGTGCGCTAGCCCAGGATCACCACCTCGCCGTCTTCCTTGGTGAAGCTGGCGGGCTTGCGGTCCAGCAGGTCGAGGACGACCTCGGACGGTCGGCACAGCTTGACCCCCTTGGGCGTGACCACCAGCGGGCGGTTGACCAGGATCGGGTGGGCGACCATGGCCTCGATGAGGCGGTCGTCGTCGACGGCCTCGTCCATCAGGCCCAGCTCGGCGGCGGGCGTGCCCTTCTCGCGCAGCAGCTGGCGCAAGGTCAGCCCCGCTTCGCCGGCCAGTTCGCGCAGCTGCTCGGGCGTCCAGCCGGCCTGGAGATAGTCCACGACCGTGGGCGCGTAGCCCGCCGCCTCGACCATCGCCACCACGTTGCGCGAGGTGCCGCAGGCGGGGTTGTGGAAGATCGTCACGGGAAAGTCGGTGTCGCTCATGGGGCCGGGTCTTCTTTCAGGAGCCAGCCGAAGACGACCGCCGCGACCAGCGCGCCGGCCGTCTGGGCCAGGATGAAGGCCGGGACGCCCGAGGGGGCGATGCCGGCGAAGGTGTCGCTGAGGCTTCGGGCGATCGTCACCGCCGGGTTGGCGAACGAGGTCGAGGCGGTGAACCAGTAGGCGGCGGTGATGTAGAGGCCCACGGCCACGGCGGTGAAGTCCGGGCGGAACCGCACCACGCCCAGGATGGTCGCCAGCAGGCCGAAGGTGGCGACGAACTCGGCGAAGGCCTGGGCGGGTCCGGTCCGCGCGTGGGTCGAGACCTGCCAGATCGGCTCGCCGAACATGGCGTGGGCGCACCAGACGCCGAGGATCGCGCCGACCAGCTGGGCCGGCGGATAGGCCAGGGCCGCGCGCCAGGGGATGTCGCGCCGGATCGCCGCCACCAGGGTGACGACCGGGTTGAAGTGCGCGCCCGAGATCGGCCCGAACACGGTGATCAGCACGACCAGGGCCGCGCCGGTGGCCAGGGTGTTTCCCAGCAGGGCGACGGCGTCGTTCCCGCCGGCCAGGCGCTGGCCCATGATCCCAGAGCCGACCACCACGGCCAGCAGCAGCAACGATCCCAGCGCCTCGGCGGCCAGGCGGCGCGGCAGGGAGAAGGGGGTCATGACGGGCAGCAGTCGGCGGCCCTGGCGACGATGTCGCCCAGCGGCGCGCAGATCGCCGGGTTTCCGTTGCAGCAGTCTTCCATCAGGAAGCCCAGCAGGCCGCTCATGGCCGCGTAGTCGGCTGAATAGACGATCGACCGGCCCTCGCGGCGCGAGACGATCAGGCCGGCGTGCGACAGCACGTTGAGGTTGGCCGACAGGGTGTTGGGCAGGCTGTCCAGCCGCCGCGCGATCTCGCCCGCCGCCACGCCGACGGGGCCGGCCTTCACCAGCAGTCGGAAGATGGCCAGGCGCCCCTCATGGCCGAGGGCGGAGAGACTGGCGACGGCGGCTTTCGATTCCATATTTCCAATATGATGGAAATATGAGACGGATCAATGACGATGTTGCCGGAGCCGCGTGCATGACCGAATTTCCCGCCCTACAGCCGCAGTTCCTGGCCGCGATCGACGCGGGGCGGCTCGAGGTCGCGACCCCGTCCGCGCATCCGCCCCGGATCCTGCTGCTGTACGGCTCGCTGCGGGAGCGGTCGTTCAGCCGCCTGCTGGTCGAGGAGGCCGCCCGCATCCTCCAGCGGCTGGGCTGCGAGACCCGGATCTTCGACCCGCGCGACCTGCCGCTGCCCGACGCGACGGGGCCCGACCATCCCAAGGTCCAGGAGTTGCGGGCCCTGTCGGCGTGGTCCGAGGGCCAGGTCTGGTGCAGTCCGGAACGCCACGGCGCGATCAGCGGCGTGATCAAGGCGCAGATCGACTGGATCCCGCTGGAGATCGGCAGCGTCCGCCCGACCCAGGGCAAGACCCTGGCGGTGATGCAGGTCAGCGGCGGCTCGCAGTCGTTCAACGCCGTCAACGCCTTGCGCCTGCTGGGCCGCTGGATGCGGATGATCACCGTCCCCAACCAGTCGTCGGTGGCCATGGCCTACAAGGAGTTCGACGAGAACGACCGCATGAAGCCGTCCAGCTACTACGAGCGGGTGGTCGACGTGATGGAGGAGCTGGTCAAGTTCACCCTGCTGACCCGCGACCGGGCCGACTACCTGGTCGACCGCTACAGCGAACGCAAGGCCAGCGGCCGCATCGCCCAGCATGTCGAACTGGGCGCGGCGGCCATGAGCCATGAGGTGGACGCGCCGGCCTGAGCCGGCGTCAGGCCTAGTGTCCTGATTCCGAAGTTCGCTCCGAGCTTGCCATATGCGCCGGCGAACTTCGGAATCAGGACACTAGCAAGCTTAGGTTTCTAGTGTGCCTTTTGGATTTGAAGTTCGCTCTGAGCTTGATCCCACCTGCGGGCGAACTTCAAATCCAGCACACTAGCGCCGGGGCGCGGCCGAGAGCGCGGAGACTTCGCTGGCGCTCAGCCGACGAACGCTGTCGACCTCGCAGCGCTGGGATCCCGCCGCCGTCCAGGCGACCGTTTCGGCCGCGTCGCCCGAGCAGACGATGTCGCTGCCGTTGGACCGCACGGTGAGCTTCCGGGCGGCGTCCAGGGCCGAACAATCGCCGGCCATCTGCAGGCGGTAGACATCGCCCTTGGGGGCCTGGACGTAGAGGGTGTTCTGGCCGGACCGATTGACGCCGCTGAGGAACTTGCCGTTGAAGCACTGCTTGGCGTTGTCGCGCGGCAGGGTGTTGGAATAGGCGGCCAGCTGGGCGGCGTGGTCGAAGACCTGGCCGTTCTGGGCCAGGGCCGGGACCGCCGAAAGCACCGCCGCGGCGGTGGCCAGGAAAAGCATGGGCTTCAAGGTATGGCCTCCCAGTGGTTCTGCTGAGCTTGGACGGTATGCTCGAAAGCCTCGCCGCACAAGGTTCGGTTGATCGCCCGGCGTCCCCGCCGCGCCTCGCCGACGGTCATCTCGCGGCTTGAGTTCCCTCGTCGCCGTGAACTAACCTGGGGTCGAGTAAGTCTCGGGGGCGGGCATGATCGAAGGACGGGGGGCGGCGGCCAAGAGCGGGCCGGCCGATCGGCGGGGCGTGGTGCTGGGGCTGCTGGCCCTGTCCGCCTCGGGCGGCCTGACACGGGCGGAGGCCCGGGCCGATACACGAGCCGAAACGAAGACAGGGGCCTGGCGACGCGCGGAGACCCCGCGCTTCGTGATCCACGGGGTGGTCGGCGAGGACGTGCTGCGCGAATACGCCGCCAAGCTCGAGGACTTCGACATGGTCCTGCGGTTCATGCACGGCCTGCCGATCGACGCGACGCCGCCGCGCAAGCTGGACGTCTATCTGGTGCGCGGCACGCCGGGCCTGCGTCGGGCCATGCCCGGCGCCGCCGAGACCCTGGCCGGCTACTACATCGCCGGCGCGACCGGCATCGCCTGCGTCGCCACCGTCGGCCGGGTCCGCGAGGTCGAGAACGACGACATCATGCTGCACGAGTACGTGCACCACTTCATGAAGCAGTACTTCAACTACGCCTACGCGCCGTGGCTGGTGGAGGGCTATGCCGAGTACTTCATGACGATGGAGTTCAAGACCGACAGCATCATCGTCGGCAAGTTCAACACCAACCGCGCCGCCTGGCTGGAGGGCGACTGGATCCCGCTGGACCAGCTGATCACCCAGGGGGCCCGGATCGGCGATCCGAAGTGGGTCACCTACTATCCGCAGGCCTGGCTGCTGACCCACTACATGATGAGCGACGAGACCCGGTACGCCCAGCTCCAGGCCTATATGAAGGCGGTCGGCGGCGGCGCGCCGTCGGTCCAGGCGATGGAGACGGCGACCGGCAAGAGCCTGGCCGCCCTGCAGAAGGACCTGCGCGCCTACACCGGGGTCGGGCTGCCGATCCGCACCATCACCCGCAAGCGGCAGCGCTCGATCGAGGTGACCGTGACGTCGATGCCGGCCTCGGCCGACGACCTGTTGCTGGAGACGGTCCGGATGATCTCGCCGGACGACGGCCTGCCGGCGCGCAAGGCCTTCGCCGACGACATCGGCAAGCGCGCCGCCCGCTATCCCGGCGATCCGCTGGCCGAACGGGCCCTGGCGCGGGCCCGGCTGCAGGCCGAGGATTTCCCCGCCGCCCAGGCGGTGATCGACCGGCGCCTGGCCGCCGCGCCCGACGACGTCGAGGCGATGGAGCTGAAGGCCCTGATCCTGATGGCGATGGGCGACGCCGATCCCGCCCAGCGCTTGGCGCTGTACAAGCAGGCCTCGGGCCTGCTGGGGCGGGCGTTCAAGATCGACGGCTCGCGCTACCAGACCCTGCTGGCCTACGCCCGCAGCCGCACCCTGTCGCCGGGCTATCCCAACGACAACGTGATGGAGGCCCTGCTGCTGGCCAACGAACTGGCGCCGCAGGTGTCCGACGTCACCCTGGAGACGGTGCGGGCCCTGGCGATGCGGGGCGACTATCCCCGCGCCGTCGCGCTGCTCAAGCCCCTGGCCAACGACCCGCACAACGGCGGCAGTTCATTGCGGGAGATGCTGGCGGTGATGGAGGCCCAGGCGGCCAAGGCCGCGACCGCCAAGGGCACGGGCTAGGCCGCGGCCTCGGCGTCTTCGCTGTCGTCTTCGTCGTCGCTCAGCAGGGCCGACAGCACGACGGCCAGGCGTTCCGGCTTGATCGGCTTTTCGACCACGTCCTGCATGCCGGCGGCGATGTAGGTGGCCACGTCGTTGGGGTCGGCGTTGGCGGTCAGGGCGACGATCGGCGCGGCGCCGGCCCGGCCGGGCAGCTCGCGGATGGCGCGGGTGGCGGTGACGCCGTCCATGCGCGGCATCTTGATGTCCATCAGGATCAGGTCGAAGCGGCCCGACTTGGCGGCCTCGACGGCCTCGACGCCGTCGGCCACCTGCTCGGAGGTGCAGTCGAACATCTCGCACAGGGCCTCGGCGACCATGCGGTTGGTGGCGTTGTCGTCGACGATCAGGATGTGGGCCGAGCGGGCGTCGAGCACCGGCTCTTCGTCGGCCCGCGCCGTCAGGACGGCCTCGGGAACGCTCAGCGAGAACTGCACGGTCAGGCCGGCGCCCATGTTGGCCTCGGCCCGCAGCGGACCGCCCATGGCGCGCGTCAGGCCGTTGGCCAGGGCCATGCCGACGCCCAGGGCCAGTTCGTTGCTGTCCTCGATGCTGCCCGCGCTCAGCGGGTTGAACACCCGGGCCAGGCGGACATCGGCCGAACCGGCGGTGTTGTCGCGCACGCGGCCTTCCAGCATCAGGCCGTTCTCGACGTGGTGGACCTTGAGGCTGGCCTCGATCACGCCGCGGCCGCTGGCCAGGGCGCTCTCGATCAGGGCGTCGAACACCTGCAGCACGCGGTCGGCGTCGATCAGGGCGGCGGCCTCGGGGTCGCCGTCATAGGAGAAGAGCAGGGTGCTGCCGCCCTCGGCGGCGCGGGGGGCCCAGCGGGCCTCGACCGTGTCGCTGAAATCGCGCAGCAGGACGGGGGTCGGCGACAGGGTCAGGCCGCCGGTCGCCGCGCGGCGCAGGTCCATGGCGCGGCCGAGCACCTGGCTCATGTCGCGGCTGGTGTCGCCGATGGCGCGGACATAGGCGCTGGCGTCGGGCGTCAGCCGCGACTGCTCCAGCCGTTCGGTGAAGGCCAGGACGCCTTCCAGATGGTGGCCGATGTCGTGGGCCATGCGCTCGACCAGGGCCATGGCGTCGTCGGCTTCGCGCTGGCGACGGCGGTGCGAGGTGATCAGCGAGCTCAGCCCGCCGACGCCGACATAGTCGCCGGCGTCGTCGACGGCGACATAGGCGCTGCGGAAGATCGGCGTGGTGCTGCGGGCCAGGCGGTCGACGAAGTCGCCGGACGAGACGCCAGCCTCGATCGTGCGCGGCTCGCGGTCCATGACCTCGGAGATGGGGCGGTCGGCCAGGGCGGGCGCGACGGCCATCTGCCCCTGGAACACGTCGCGATAGACCAGGCCCGACGGCTTGCCGTCGACGACCACGGCGAAGGCCGCCGCGTGCGGATGGGCGTGGAACATCGCCGCGACTTCCGCGCACGGGGTCGCGGGGTCGATCGGGGCTCGGCGGTCGATAAGGCGGGCGAGCGTGTCCATGCGGCCGTTCGGCGAGGCGTCTTTGGGACCTCACCTTCGCCGGTTGGCGTTGCGGAGTCGTAAATGTCGGAGGCGTTTGGGGATTTGGATTCGGCGAGGGGCGATCCGCCAGGGATGGATGTCGGATCTTCTTCGCTCTAGCTTGGCCGCATGCCGAGTTGGTTCGAACAGGGCTGCGATGTTTGCCGGGAGGGCGTGCTTTCCGGCGAGAGCGCCAATCCGGCGCCAGTCGGCGTGAACATTCGAGCGCACGCACGTCTCCGCCGCTGCCAAGCCTGTGGAGCCTGGTGGGAAGAGAACGAGCGAGAGGCGCACGTCATCAGCGAACAGCAGGCCCGCTCGATGTTCGAGGATCTGTTCAAAAGCTAACGCTTCCGGCGTCGGCGCATAGGCCGTCCTCGCGTCGAGTCCCGGACGACAGCCGTTCACGCCAATACGCCAGGCGAGCGCCGCTGTTGAAAAAGCGTCACGGAAGCGGAATAGACGCGTCACCTGAAAACAAGCTGCGCCGCGGACGAAAAGTCCCTGCGGCGCTCTTGATATCAGGGGATCTACAATGTCGCAGAAGTCCGCCGCCAGCCTGCTGGCCATCGCCGCCTGTCTCATGCTCGCCACCCAGGCGAAGGCGGCGGATGCGCCGGCCGCGGCGGTCGACAGCAGCGAAGTCGACGCGCTGGTGGTGGTCGGCGGCGGTCAGACCCGCTCGGTCGTGACCCTGGTGCCGTCGAACCTCGAGGTCCTGCCCCCCGGGACCAGCATCCAGAAGGCCCTGAACTTCCTGCCGGGCGTCAGCGCCCAGTCGATCGACGCCCTGGGCGTCAACGAGCAGTCGCTGTCCCTGCAGGTGCGCGGCTTCAACACCACCCACCTGGGCTACACGCTGGACGGCATGCCGCTCGGCGACGGCGCCTACAACAACTACAACGGCCTGACCATCAGCCGCGCGCTGATCTCCGAGAACCTGGGCCGCGCCGACCTGGCGACCGGCATCGCGGGCCTGGGCATCGCCTCGACCAGCAACCTCGGCGGCGCGCTGATCTACACCTCCAGCGACCCGCACAAGGACCTGGGGTTCTCGGCCAGCCAGACCTTCGGCAGCGAGGACACCGCCCGCACCTTCCTGCGCTTCGACACCGGCGAGCACGGCGGCCTCTCGGCCTATGTCTCCGGGCATTACGCGCAGCAGGACCTGTTCGTGAACCAGGGCGCCTACAACAAGTCCACCGGCAAGCAGTTGAACGCCAAGGCGGTGTACGACGGCGGTCCCTTCAAGCTGACGGCCTTCGCGGACGTTTCGCGCACCAACCAGGCCGACGACACCTACATGTCCAAGGACATGCTCTCGCGCCTGGGCTGGGACTGGGGCGGCTATGCGCCGAACTGGCAGTCCTACCTGGGCGTCGCCTACTGCTCGGTGACCGCGCCGACCGCGCCGACCAAGTGCGTCCCCGCGCCGTCGCCGCAGAAGAACTCGGACGTCACCTACACCAACGGCCAGATCCTGCGTGACGACGACCTGTTCTACCTGGCCGGCGACTTCGACGTCACCGCGACCCTGAAGGCGCACGCCCAAGTCTACCACCACTCGGACAAGGGCGCGGGCAACAACTTCATCACCGGCTGGTCGACCCAGGGCACGGCGTCCACCGCCGACGATCTGCCGGTCCAGGTCCGCGACACGCGCTACACCATCAACCGCACCGGCGTGGTCGCCAGCCTGGGCTGGGACCTCGGCGTCAACCACATCCAGGCGGGCCTCTGGCTGGAGGACAACACCAGCAGCGCCGCGCGCTACATCTGGACCACCGTCACGGGTCCGTTCGACCTGGCCCAGTACCTGAAGGGCCAGCCGGACACCGCCCAGTGGGTGCAGGAGACCCGCTGGACGACGCAGCAGTTCTACGTCCAGGACACGGTGACCCTGCTGGACGACGCGCTTAGCATCGATTTCGGCTTCAAGAGCACCAGCGCCAAGTCGGACGCCGCGGCCATCCGTGGTGAAGCCAAGGCGGGCCCCCCCGCTTCCACCCAGTTCGCGTCGGGCGTGCTGCACGCCGAGGACAACTTCCTGCCGGAAGCCGGCGTGCGCTGGCGGATCGCGCCCGGACACGAGGTGTTCGCCAGCTACGCCGAGAACATGGCGATGTTCCAGGGCGGCTTCAAACTCGGTCCGCAGTCGGTGTCGCAGGCCGTCTGGGACGCCCAGGGCAAGTACCTGGAGCCCGAGACCTCCAAGAGCTTCGACGCCGGCTACCGCTATGTGAGCGGCCCGCTGCAGGTCTCGCTGGCCGCCTACGACGTGAAGTTCGACAACCGCCTGCTGCAGTACAATCCCTGCCCGACCAACCAGCAGCAGAACCCGGGCTGCGGCAACTCCTTCCACAACGCCGGCGGCGTCACCAGCAAGGGCGCCGAGATCGGGGTGCTTTGGAAGCCGCTGACCTGGCTGACCTGGTACAATTCGGCCTCGTACAACAAGTCGACCTACGACGAGAACCTCGACTGGTGCACCACCACCTGCGTGGTCAAGGCCACGGCCGGCAAGCAGCAGGTCGATACGCCCAAGCAGATGTTCGCCAGCGTGCTGACCGTGAAGCAGGGCGGCTTCTTCGCCTCGCTGCAGGGCAAGTACACCGGCCGCCGCTACTACACCTACACCAACGACCAGAGCTTCGGCGGCTACACCACCTTCGACCTGGGCCTGGGCTACGACTTCGGCGCCGTGGGTCCGGCCAAGGGCGCCAAGGCCTCGCTGCACATCACCAACCTGACCGACAAGCGCTATGCGTCGAACTTCGACAGCAGCGTGTTCGCGCCGGACGACGCGGCGGGCAGCATCCTGGTGTTCCACGCGTCGGCGCCGCGGCAGATCTTCGCCACGATCGGCGTGGACTTCTAAGCCGGATGCGCACCGCCCTCGTCCTGCTGCTGTGGCTCTTCCCCGCCTTCGCCGGCGCGGAGGAGCCCGTCACCCGACCGCATCTGGACCTGACCGACGGGGCGCACAGCGCGTCGCTGAACGGCCAGACCTTCGTCAACCAGGGCCTGGTCGGGGCCGGCGTGCTGCCAGCGGGGACGATCGACTTCCTCAGCGACACGCTGGGTTCGTTCTCCTCGCTGCGGGTCGCGCCCGGCAGCTGGAAGCGGGTCGGCGACCACTATGAAGGCGTCCTCTGGACGCTGCCGGACCGGGGGCGCAACGACCCCACCGCCAACCTGTTCTTCGACTATCCGGCGCGGCTGGAACGCCTGCGCCTGCGCTTCACGCCGGGCGACGGCAAGGTCGAGCTCGTCCCCGACGGCGGGCTGGAGCTGCGCGACTTCAACGGCAAGCCGTTCACCGGCGCCGATCCGGGCGCGGGCACGCTGATCGAGCGCGGCCTCACCTTGCCGGCCCCGGCCGAAGGCGTCGGCGCCGGCAAGGTGTCGCTCGACGCCGAGGCGCTGCAGTTCACCCGCGACGGCGGTTTCTATATCGGCGACGAGTACTCGGCCAACGTCTACGCCTTCGACCGCGACGGCCGTCTGCGCGGGGTGATCGCGCCGCCCGCCGCGATCGCGCCGCAACGCGATGGCAAGCCCGATTTCGGCTCGCTGAAGTCGCCGGCCACCGGCCGGCGCAACAACCAGGGACCGGAAGGCGTGTCGCTGTCGCCCGACGGCGCCACCCTGTTCGTGGCCTTCCAGAGCGCGCTGATGCAGGACAGCGCCAAGGGCGACGCCGCCGGCCGCGTGAACGCCCGCGTCCTGGTCTACGACGTCAGCCGCACGCCGGCCCCGGCCAAGCCCGTCGCCCACTACGTGGTGCAACTGCCGGCCTACAACGCCGACGGCGACGGCGGCGCGCCCAATCGCACCGCCGCCCAGAGCGAGATCCGCGCGCTCGACGGCCACCGCTTCCTGATGCTGTCGCGCGACGCCGCCGGCCTGGGCGCGGGAAGCAAGGCGCCGATCGTCTACAAGAGCATCCTGCTGGTCGACGTCGCGGGCGCGACCAACCTCGCGGGCGGCGAATACGAGACCACCACGGCGTCCCTGCTGCGGGACCCCGCCGGCCCGGCGCTGCGGCCGGGCGTCGTCCCGGCCTCGTCGGTCGAACTGGTCAACATGCTCAATCCCGCGCAGCTCGCGCGCTTCGGGCTCAGCGTCGAGGCGCTGTCGGAGAAGTGGGAGGCGATGGACCTGGTCCCGGTGCTGGAGCCGGGTCATCCCGCCGACTACTTCCTGATCGTCGGCAACGACAACGACTTCATCGCGCGCCATTGCCGGATGTCCGGCCAGTCCTGCGACTCCGACGGCGACAACGACAACCGGATCCTGGTCTATCGCCTGAGCCTGCCCGCGCCGCTGCGGTAGGCCGCAAAACGCGAAGAGGGCGGCGGATCGCTCCGCCGCCCTCCCTGATTTCCGTCCTGGGACGGTCTAGACGGTCGCGCCTTAGAACGACTTGGTCAGGCTGACGCCGTAGGTGCGCGGCTCCAGCGTGATCAGGTTGGTGAACAGGCCCGAGCTGTCGTCGGTGGTGTAGGCGTCGGTGATCGGCGTCTTGTTGCTGAGGTTCTTGACGTAGGCGTCGATCTCCAGGCCCCACTCCGGCTTCTCGACCTTCAGGGTGACGTTGGCGTTCTCCCACGACTTCAGCTGGTCGTAGGCGGTGTTGTAGACCCGCGTGTACTGCTTGCTCTGGCGGTAGTAGTCGCCGCGCAGGGTGGCCGACCAGCCGCCCGAGAAGTCCCAGGTGTATTGGGCGCCGACCGAGGTGGTCCAGTGCGGCGAGTTGGGCAGCTCGTTGCCCGACACGTCCGCCGTGGTGCCTTCGATCGAATAGCCCGGGCCGTAGTTGTAGAGGCCGGTCATGTTGGCCAAGAAGGCCGCCGTGGCCGGGGGCAGGCCCGCGCCGCCGAGGGCGGCCGGGGTCTGCAGGAAGGCCTGGTAGACTTGCGGACCGCCGCAGGCGAACGGGATGGTCGCCCCCGCGCCGGCCCCGATCACCGTGGCGACGCCGGCGGTGGTCAGGACGCAGTTGGAGCCGACCGCGGCGTTGGGCAGGCTGGGGCCCGCCTTGACCAGGGTGTAGGCCGGGTTGCTCTGCGTGCGGTTCATGGTGTCGATCGACGTCACGCCGTCGGCGATCTTGGTGTGCAGGTAACCGACGTTGGCGTTCAGGCGCAGGTTGTGGACCGGCGACCAGACCGACTCCAGCTCCAGGCCGTAGACCGTGGCGTCGATGTTCTCGTTGACCGAGGTGCGGCTGACGATCTTGGAGATCTGGTAGCCCTGGTAGTCGTAGTAGAAGCCGGTGGCGTTCAGCATCAGGCTGCCGCCCAGCAGGGTGTTCTTCGAGCCCAGTTCGAACGCGTTGACGAACTCCGGCGCGAACTGCGGCTTGACGGCCGAGCCGACCGCGGCCGGCGGGTTCGAGCCGCCGCCCTTGTAGCCCTTGGAATAGAAGGCGTAGAGCAGGTTGTCGTCGGTCAGCTTGTAGTCGAAGCCGAAGCGGCCGGTCAGCTCGTTGAACACCGACTTCTCGGTCGGGTTGGTGGTGCTCTGCTTGAGGCCGATGCCGGGCGACAGCAGGACGGTGTCGTAGACGTCCAGGCGCTTGTCGTCGTGCGTGCGGCGCAGGCCCAGGGTGAACTTCAGCTTCTCGTTCGCCTGCCAGTACAGTTCGCCGAAGATGGCGTTCGACTTCAGGTGATAGGGCGAGCGGTTGTCATAGTAGTTGTGGCCGCTGCCGTCCGGCGTGGCGTTCGGGTCGATGCCGATGCAGGTGGTCGGCAGGGTGACCGGGTTACAGGCCGGGTTGCCGGTCTTCTGGAAGTTCAGCGCCATGGCCGACATCGTCAGCGAGTTGCCGATCACGTAGTAGTCGGTGACGGTCTTGTAGTCGAAATAGATGCCGCCGACGTTGAAGTTCAGCGGGCCGTCGAAGTTCGACTGCAGCCGGACTTCCTGGCTCCACTGCTTGGCGTTGCCCGAGGACACGTCCAGCGTGGTGAACTTGTTGGTGGTGCCCACCTGCGGGTCGGTGAAGAAGCCGCCCGGGGACAGGCCCGTGCTGTTGAACGGAACGGTCGAGACGTTCCGGTTGTAGTCCAGCTTCGTATAGACCTGGCCCTTGCTGTACGACGTCAGGGCCGTGAAGGTCAGCGCTTCGGTGAGGTCGTATTCCAGGTTGAACTGGTAGATGTCGGACTTCGACTTGTAGATCGGGTCGAACAGGGTCTCGATTTCACGCAGGTTGCGGCTGGTGGTGTCGCCGGTGTTGGCGTCGCCGCTGGTGAAGCCGAAGATGTTGCCCAGCTCGCCGGTCAGGGTGCCCGAGGTGTTGACCGTGCCGTAGGCGCTGTCGCCGTACAGCGAGGCCGACAGACAGCCCTGGGTCAGGAAGGCGCGGGCCGCGCCGGTGGGCACGCCGCCGACTGTGGCCGGGCCGTTGTCCTTGGTGCAGAGCTGCTTGCCGACGCGGGCGCGGCTGTCGTCCTCGTCGAAGTGCTCCCACATGAAGTTGGTGCGCAGCGAGTCGATGGGATTGAACATCACCGAGACGCGGGTCGAGTACAGGTCGCGGTCGTCGACCTTGTGGTTGTTGAAGGTGTTGGTGACGTAGCCGTCGCGCTTGAGCCAGTTGCCGGCCACGCGGACCGCCAGCTTGTCGCCCATGATCGGCATGTTGATCATGCCGCGCAGCTTCTGGGTGCTGTAGTTGCCCACCTCGCCGGTGATCTCGGCCGCGAAGGTGTCGGTCGGCTTGGCGGTGATGATGTTGACCAGGCCGCCGGTGGCGTTGCGGCCGTACAGCGTGCCTTGCGGGCCGCGCAGCACTTCGACGCGCTCCACGTCGAAGAACTCGGCGTCGAACAGGTTGCCCGATTGCAGCGGGGCGTTGTTCTCGTGCACGCCGACGCCGCCGTCGGTCGAGACGCCGACGGCCTTGTTGCCGATGCCGCGGATCGCGAAGTTGAAGCTGTTGGTGAAGTTGCCCTTGGCGAAGGTGACGTTCGGGATGGCCAGTTGCAAGTTCGGGCCGCCGTCGATCTTCTGCGCTTCCAGGCTGTCCTGGCTGAAGGCCGACACCGCGATCGGCACGTCCTGCAGGGCCTCTTCCTTCTTCTGGGCGGTGACGACCAGTTCCTCGAGCACGTTGCCGCCGCCCTGCTGGGCGGTCTGGGCAAAGGCCGGGGCGGCGACGGCGGCCAGCACGGTCACGGACGCGCCCATGGCCAGCAGGCTCCGCATACGCAGAGATTGCGACATTCTATTCCCTCCCTGAACGTCGCGACTCCTTATGGCGGAGCCTGCGGACGTCGTGTTGTTTCCTCGGCGCCGTACTTTTAAACACTACGCGGGCGTACGGCCGACCCCTCGCAGCATAAGGTGATTGCATACTTGGTATCTGGGGCTGTCAACCGGCCAAGATATAAGTAATCATTGATAGGTTACGCGTTTTCACTTTACCCAGGGTCACATTAACCTCGGGCTATCCAAGTTTTCGCGGAATTTAGAAAAGCCGGTTCGGCGCCTGACGTAACGTCAGCCGTGGTTTCAGGCCAAGAAACCTTGACGCGGCTGGCCGCCGCGCTTGGCTCATAGTGTCCCATTCGCGCCGAAGGTACAGCCCAAATATCGGCGTTCGAAACAAATGTTTCAGGGCTGATGAGCCGGGGACACAGTCGATGCGCGGCCCGGGAGGCGCGATCAGGGCTTGGCGGCGCCGCCCCCGACCACGGTCGCCTGCCGCGCCAGGAAGCGCCAGCGGCCGTCCTCGAACAGGAAGACGTTGGTGAACCGGCGCTGCAGCGCGCCTTCGCCGTGCAGCTTGCCCAGCTGGCTGGTGGTGGCCGGGACGACCGACTCCCGGCCCATGACGATGCCGACATTGCCGGTGATCTGCAGGCCCTCGATGGTCCGTTCGAAGCCGGTCCTGGCCATCTGGCCCTGGCCCAGCATCTCGATCACCTGCGCCTTGCGCATCACCGCGTTGGCGGGGCCGTTGAGGATGTAGTTGGGGTGCATGAACGCCTGCTGGGCGGCGACGTCGCCCGCCCCGACGATCCGCGACTGTTCGCGATCGGCGGCGCGCAGGCCGGCCTCGTTCAGCTCGTCCGCCAACGCCGAGCCGGGAAGCCCCGAGCCGGAAAGCAGCGCCAGCGCGAGCAGCGCGGCGCGGGTCGAGATCCAGTACGCCAAGGCTTGGTCCTCCGGCTCGTGTCCGGCGAGGTTCGCAGAACGCGGGTTGCTCGGCAACGATCCAGCCGTCGCGCCGGCCATCTCGCGCGGGGCGCGGCGTTGGTGTAGAGGGGCGGGATGTCCGCTTCCTCCTCTTCTTCCGCGTCCGCGCCGTCGCGCGCCGACGCCGCCCTGGTGCTGTTCTCCGGCGGCCAGGACAGCAGCGTCTGCCTGGCCTGGGCCCTGGAGCGCTACGCCCGGGTCGAGACCGTCGGCTTCGACTACGGCCAGCGCCACGTGATCGAGATGGAGGCCCGCCAGTCGGTCCGCCGCCAGATGGCCCAGCGCTTCCCGCACTGGGCCGAGCGCCTGGGCGAGGACCACGTGCTGGACCTGACCGGCTTCGGCGCGGTGGCCCAGTCGGCCCTGACCGCCGACGTCGCCATCGAGATGACCGAGCGCGGCCTGCCCTCGACCTTCGTGCCCGGCCGCAACCTGGTGTTCCTGATCTACGCCGCCGCCCTGGCCGACCGCCGGGGCCTGGGGGCGCTGGTCGGCGGCATGTGCGAGACCGACTTCTCGGGCTATCCCGACTGCCGCCGCGACACGCTGGACGCCATGCAGAGCGCCCTGAACCTGGGCATGGACCGCGACTTCGTCATCGAGACCCCGCTGATGAAGCTGACGAAAGCCGAGACTTGGGCCCTGGCCAAGACCCTGGGCGGCGAGGACCTGGTCGACCTGATCGTGGTCGAGAGCCACACCTGCTACCAGGGCGACCGCGGCGAGCTGCACGCCTGGGGCCACGGCTGCGGCGAATGCCCGGCCTGCGAGCTGCGCCAGCGCGGGTACGAGGAATGGGACGCGGCGGGGCGCGAGGTCCTGACCGCGTGACCTACTCCGTCAAAGAGATTTTCCTCACCCTGCAGGGCGAGGGCGGCCAGGCGGGCAAGGCGGCGGTGTTCTGCCGGTTCGCCGGCTGCAACCTGTGGACCGGCCGCGAGCAGGACCGCGCCAAGGCGGTCTGCACCTTCTGCGACACCGACTTCGTGGGCGTGGACGGCGAGGGCGGCGGCAAGTTCGCCACCGCCGACGCCCTGGCCGACGCGGTCGAAGCGGCCTGGACCGGCGGACCGCGCGATCGCCTGGTGGTCTGCACCGGCGGCGAGCCGCTGCTGCAGCTGGACGAGGCTGCGATCGCGGCCCTCCACGCCCGCGGCTTCATGATCGCGGTCGAGAGCAACGGCACGATAGCGGCGCCGGAGGGCATCGACTGGGTCTGCGTCAGCCCCAAGGCCGACGCCCCCGTCGTCCAGACCCGGGGGCAGGAGCTGAAGCTGGTCTATCCGCAGGAAAAGGCCCTGCCGGAGCGGTTCGAGGGCCTGGATTTCGAGCGCTTCTACCTGCAGCCGATGGACGGGCCGGACCGCGACAGGAACACGCAATTGGCCGTCGCCTATTGCCTTTCGCACCCACAATGGCGTTTAAGCGTCCAGACGCACAAATATCTCGGCCTGCCCTGACGGATAAGGCGCTCGACTTGGTGACAGGGTCGACGCGCTAGAGCCTCCCAGGCCTTGTCAAAAGAAGTACCCTGATGAAGCCCGTCTTCGAGATCACGAAGGCCGCGCATTTCGACGCGGCGCATTACATCGAGCAAGGTCCCGCCGACCATCGCTACCGCAAGCTGCACGGCCACTCGTTCAAGGTCGAGGCCAGCGTGCGCGGCACCATGCAGGACGCCGGCTGGGTGGCCGACCTGGACAGCCTGGACGGCGCGCTGAAGGCGGTGGCCTCCGAGCTGGACCACGGCCTGCTCAACGATCGCCCGGGGCTGGAGAGCCCGACCCTGGAGCGCATCTGCCTCTATTTCGCCGAGCGCCTGACGCCGCAGTTCCCAGGCCTGTCGCGCGTGGTGATCTCGCGCCCGACCATCGGCGAAAGCTGCGCGCTGACGCTGTAGATGGGCGGGGGCGCGTGCGGATCGTCAGATATCTGATCGCCGTCCTGGGTTGCCTGCTGTGGACTGCGCCCCTGGCTGGAGCCGTCGATCGCGCGAAGACCTACGGGGTCCATGGGGACGCGACGCCGCTGTTGGCCATTCCGATCGTCATGATTGTCCTGACCGCCGGGGTTGGCCTCGTGCCGCATACTCACCGGGCTTTCGGCGGGATCTTGGCCGGCGCGACCATCGCGGCGCTCGTCGCCGGATTCGCCTGGCTCGGAATCTGGGGCGCCGGTGTCTGATCGTGGTTGCTGGCGTCTTCGAAAAACGCCGGTCTTCCTTCTCGCCCCCTCGTGCCCTATCTCTGCCTCGCCGATGACGCCGGGGAAGGCCGCGAATGCTGTACATGCTGCTGTGCTACAACAACGAGACCGAGGTCATGGGCTGGACCCAGGCGCAGGACGACGCCGTGATGGGCCGCCTGTCGGTCATCCATGAGCGGCTGGAGGCCGAGGGCAAGATGGGCCCATCGGGCCGGCTGCAGGGCACCACGGCCGCCAAGACCCTGGTCAAGAGCGAAGCCCCCTTCGTGGTCGACGGCCCGTTCGCCGAGACCAAGGAGCAGTTCCTGGGCTTCTACGTGCTGGACGTCGCCGACATGGACGAGGCCCTCGACGTGGCCCGCGAGCTTGGCGTGGCCAATCCCGGCGGCGCCTACGAGGTGCGGCCGATCCGGCTGTACCTGCCGGGCGCGATCGCGGCGGAGTAAAAATCCTTCTCCCCTTGCGGGAGAAGGTGGCGCGAAGCGCCGGATGAGGGGTCTCTCAAAAGTAGACGCCGCGTCCAGCCTGACGGCTGTGCGCGGCGTTTGCGTTCATCGACCCCTCACCCGACCCCACTTCGTGGGGCCACCCTCTCCCGCAAGGGGAGAGGGAAGAAGAGGTTCGACGCCGGAGCGCCCTCGCGGCTACTTGCCGGCGCCTTCCGCCGCGTCCTCGATCAGCTTGGCGACGACCGCCGGATTGGCGACGAAGACCGCGTGGCTGCCGGCCGTTTCGACGATGGTGGCGCCGGCCCGCGTGGCCATGGCGCGTTGGGCCGCGGGCGGGATCATCAGGTCGTCGGTCGCCAGCAGGTACCAGCTCTTCTTGGTCTTCCAGGCCGGGACGGTGATCTTGCCGCCCAGAGCCTCGACGCCCCACGGCACCTGGGAGTCGGCCATGAAGGCGGCCACGCCGGGCTCGACGTCGGCGGCGAAGGCGTGGGCGAACTTGGCGCGGTCCAGGGTCAGGAAGCCGTCCTTGGGCGGCAGGATCGGCGGGGCGGGCGCGCCGGGGACGGGGTTGGCGATCAGCGACTGCACCGACTCGCCGGTCTCCGGCGCGAAGGCGGCCACATAGACCAGGCCGGCGACCTTGGCGTCCGTGCCCGCCTCGGAGATCACCGCGCCGCCGTACGAGTGGCCGACCAGGATCACCGGGCCGTTGGTCGAGGCGATGACGCGCTTGGTCGCCGCCACGTCGCCGGTCAGCGACAGGGTCGGGTTCTGGACGATGCTGACCGTGTAGCCGTCCTTGACCAGGATGTTGTGGACGCCGGCCCAGCCCGAGCCGTCGGCGAAGGCGCCGTGGACCAGGACGATGTTCTTCACGGCCTTGGCCGAGGCGGGGGCGGCCATCGCCGGGGCGGCGTGGACGGCGAAGCCGGCGGCCAGGGTCAGGGCGGCGGCGGAAGCGATCAGGTTGCGGAACTGGGTCATCTCGGATCTCCCTTGGTGTGTTTCTGCGATAATCATTATCGCGATAACGATATGGCTACGCCCCTCGAAACGACCTGTCCAGCACTTTCTTTATCGCGATATGCTTTTTTGTGATAAAGATTGGCCAAGCGCTTGCGAGCGCCTTCAGAAGGGAGACCCGCCTTGGCCGACGACCTGATCCCGCTGGACGACCAGCTGTGCTTTTCGCTGTACAGCACGACGATCGCGATCAACCGCGCCTACAAGCCGCTGCTGGACGACCTGGGCGTCACCTATCCGCAGTACCTGGTGCTGACCGCGCTGTCGGAGAGCGACGGCCTGACCATCGGGGCCATCGCCGACCGGCTGGCCCTGGAGCCCAGCACGATCACCCCGCTGGTCAAGCGGCTGGAGCTGGCCGGCTTCGTCGGACGCCAGCGCAATGCCGACGACGAGCGGCAGGTCAATGTCACCCTGACGGAGAAGGGGCGGGCGCTCTACGCCCGCTCGGGCTGCCTGACGGGAACCCTGCTGAACCGGTCGGGCATGACGGTCGACCAGCTGGTCGCCCTCAATCACCAGGTCCAGGCGCTGCGCGACGCCCTGGTCGGCTCGGCGCCCCAAGCGCGCTAGCGTTAAACTGACGCGCTAGCGGCCTAGCCGCCGCGCTGCGACTTCTTCCATTCCTTGAACTCGCGCTTTTCGCGGTCCTTCTTGCTCTCGCCGGGGATCACCGCCTTGCCGGTGGCGACCACGACCTTGCCGGTGGTTCCGACCACGGCCCCGGTCGCGCCGACCACGGCGCCGCCGGCGGCGACGGCCAGGCAGCCCTGGCTGGCGGCGGCCACGGTCAGCAGGACGAGGGCGAGGGCGAGGCGACGCGCGAACATGGGCAGGCTCACTGAGGTTGGAGCCAGTCTTCTAGCCCGGCGGGGGTTAAGGGTCTCCGCGTCCGATGGCCGCTGTGTGGCCCTTAGATAGATCCGCTCATCCCGGCGAATGCCGGGATGAGCGGAGGGGAGGGATCAGTACTGCAGCTCCACCACGCCGGGGTCCCCCTGCCGACGCCAGGGGCCCTTGAAGGCCGGTTCGGCCCGCCGTCGACGGTCGGGGCCGAAGTACGCCTGGCAGCGGATGAACGGGCGGGGGTGCTCGATCAGCAGGTTGATGCGGTGGATCACGCCGCGCGCCGTCACCGGCTTGGCCAGGAACTCGTTGACCCCCGCGTCGCGGGCCTCGGCGACCCGGCGCATGGTGGAGTGGCCGGTGATCATGATGACCGGGGCGAACGGGGCGGGGCTGTCGGGCGAATTGCGCAGCAGGTTGACGAAGTCGATGCCGTCCAGCGGACCCATGGTCAGGTCGGTCATGACCAGGTCCATCTCGGTCTCGCGCATCATCTGCAAGGCCTCGGCGCCGTCCATCGCCTCGAAGATCTGCCGCACGCCCAGGGCCCGCAGGATTTCGGTCAGCAACATGCGCATGTGCTGATTGTCGTCGACCAGAAGGATCTTCAGCAGATCGAAGCGCACGCGCCCCCGGCTGGCTCGGACGACGCGCCGAGTGGCTCGCCTAGGCGTCAAACGTTACGGGGCCGCAACAAACGGTCAATCGGAATTTCACCTGAAAGCTCAATGTTTTCCGCCGTAAGTCGGATTGTGACATATGGGGGCCGCCGTCGATCCAGGGCCCCGAGGCCGAGTCTCGGCGCGAGTCTTTTTGCGCCCGTGTTCAGAATATCCTTAACGTCGGTGTCGCTTGATTACCTTTTGTCAACGAAAAAAATAGGAACGAGTCGCATCGCCGGAGAGTTGAAGGGGCGAAGGGATATCAATTGTATGGCCTCCCGCGACGAACTCATTAAGCGTGAAGCTCTGGAGCTTTGGAGCCAGATGCATGACGAGCCCGCGCCCGAGGTCAGTGGCGGCGAGTTGCTTGAGATCATCTGTCGAGATCTTCACGTGCAGGACTACGACCGCGTCCGCTCGCCGTTCCTCCGCCCCACGATGATCATGCGCCCCGAGGAGTGGCCGGAGGCGCGGAAGGGTTAGACCCGCCCGTTCATCCCCGGAACGAACGCGCCGCCGCCCGTCTGGGCGCGGTGGCGCAGGAAGGCGTCGGCCAGCACGCAGGCGGTCATCGCCTCGACCACCGGCACGCCGCGGATGCCCACGCAGGGGTCGTGGCGGCCCTTGGTGCGCAGGTCGATCTCCTCGCCCGCCTCGTTGACGCTCTCACGCAGGGTCAGGATCGAGGAGGTCGGCTTGAAGGCCACGCGGGCCACCACCGGCTGGCCGGTCGACAGGCCGCCCAGGACGCCCCCCGCATGGTTGGACAGGAACACAGGGCCGTCGTTGCCCATCCGCATCTGGTCGGCGTTGTCCTCGCCCGACAGCGCCGCCGAGGCGAAGCCCTCGCCGATCTCCACGCCCTTGGCGGCGTTGATCGACATCAGGGCCGCGGCCAGTTCGGCGTCCAGCTTGCCGTACAGCGGCGCGCCCCAGCCGGCCGGCACGCCGGTGGCCTCGACCTCGACGATGGCGCCGGTCGAGGAGCCGGCCTTGCGGACCTTTTCCAGATGCTCTTCCCAGACGGGGATGATCGCCGCGTCGGGCGACCAGTAGGGGTTCTGCTCGCACTGGTCCCAGTCCCAGTTCGCCCGGTCGATGGCGTGCGGGCCGATCTGCACCAGGGCCGCGCGCACCGTGACGCCGGGGATCACCAGTCGGGCGATCGCGCCGGCGGCCACCCGCGCGGCGGTCTCGCGCGCCGAGCTGCGCCCGCCGCCGCGGTAGTCGCGCACGCCGTACTTGGCGAAATAGGGGTAGTCGGCGTGGCCCGGGCGGAAGGCCTGGGCGATCTCGCCATAATCCTTGGAGCGCTGGTCGGTGTTCTCGATCACCAGGCTGATCGGCGTGCCGGTGGTGCGCTGGCCGTCGCTGCGCTCGTCCTCGAACACGCCCGACAGGATGCGAACGGCGTCCGGCTCCTGGCGCTGGGTCACGAACTTGCCCTGGCCGGGACGGCGCTTGTCGAGGAAGGCCTGGATCTGCTCGGCGGTCAGGGCGATGCCCGGCGGAACGCCGTCGACCACGCAGCCCAGGGCCGGACCGTGGCTTTCGCCCCAGGTGGTGACGCGGAACAGGTGACCGAAGGTGTTGTGCGACATGGTCGGGGGTTTAGCGGAAAGGGGCTTCTGGGGCAAAGGTTGGAGCGGCGATCACTTGCCCCCTACGGATCGCTTCGCGATCGTCTTCCCCCAGAGGGGGAAGAGGGCTTCGGGGCGTCTACGCAAACCTCCGCCCCCTATGGGGGCGGACAGACCGCGAAGCGGTCAGGTGGGGGCAAGTGGGTGAGCCGCTAGCCCCGCGTCCTCGCCGCGTCGGCCAGATAGTCCTCCAGGTTCGTCCAGCCGTCGCCGTTGCGGTCCGCCGCCCCATCCGCCTTCCTCGGATCGAACCCATGCGCCTTCTCCCAGGCGTCGGGCATGCCGTCCCCGTCCGCATCCACCGCCGCGACGCCCGACGGCAGCACCGGCCAGCCGCCGACCTGGGCCTGGCTGTCGATCTGCTTGCCGGTCTTGTCGCGGACCCCGGCCACCACCCGGGCGTCGACCGCGTCGCGGAACACCGAGGCCCCGGCGTCCTTCAGCACGCGCTCGAACGCCGAGGCCGCCGGGTCGGCCTTGACCGGCGCCACGTCGATCGGACCGCTCTGGCGATACCCCGGCGCCTGCAGCCCGGTGACCAGGCTCCACGGATCGGCGGGGACCGCGCCGTTCATGCTGTTGCCGGCGAACCAGGCCTTGGCCAGGCTGTTGCTTTCGTTGAAGGCGACGGGCTTCTCGCTGTCGGGCCCCATGACATAGGCGTTGTCGATGAAGCTGTAGGCCGCCAGGGCCGCCTTGTCGGCGTCGTAGCCGGCGTGGCCCTTGCCCCAGTTGTAGAAGACGTTGGACCGGAATTCGAAGAACGCCCCGACCGGGTCCTTGTCGGGCCCCTCGTAATTGCCCGGGCGCGGCATGCGGGCCAGGTGGTTGGCCCACAGGTTGTGGTGGAAGCTGATCTTCGAGCCGCCGCCGCCGCGGATCAGGCTGCCGTAGCCGTGGTCGCCCTTGGCGTGGATCGAGTGGCGCAGGCTTTCGGCGATGATCGACCATTGGACGGTCAGGTCATAGAACCCCTGGCCTGGATTGTCGTACCGCGCGCTGGCCGACAGGGTCTCGTCCACCGACCAGCTGGCCGAGACGTGGTCGAGGATGATCCGCCGGCCCGAATTGATCCAGATCGCGTCGCCCTCGGTCTTGCTCTCGTCGCCCAGGCGCGAGCGGATGAAGCGGATGACCACGTCGTCGGCCGACACCACCAGGGTGTGGTCGCGCACGGTGATCCCGCCGCCCGGGGCGGTCTGGCCGGCGATGGTGATCTGGCCGTTGGCGATCTTCAGCTCGCTCTTCAGCGGGATCGTGCCGGCCACCTCGAAGACGACCGTGCGCGGGCCCTTGGCCTCGACGGCGGCGCGCAGGGAGCCGGGGCCGGAGTCCTCCAGGTTGGTGACCTTGATCACCGTCCCGCCGCGCCCGCCGACCGACAGCCGTCCCGCGCCCTCGGCGCCGGGGAAGGCCGGGACCTCGCGCGGCGCGGCGTGGGCCGCGGTGACGGCGCTCAAGGCCAGGGCGGCGGTCAAGACGGTTCGGAACATCTGCGGTTTCCCCCATTTATTCCGCCCACAATCCTCCAGCCACGAAATCCTGTCCACCGGTGTCATTGGCTTGCGGCAAGGCTTTGCGGTGACCGGCGCATGACAACGCTGTCGAGCGTTGATGATTAATGAGGCAAAGATTGCCTCATAACTGAACATATCCACAGGGCCTGTGCCACGAAAGGTGCGAAAAGGCGCGACGGATTGTCCGACCCCCATCCCCGAAAGCTGACACTGGTGTCATTCTCGCTTGTCTGGCGAGTGATTCGGCTGTTCGCATCCCGCCGCCGGTTTCGGGGGAAACCTTTCATGGCCGACGAAGACGCCAGTCTCCGCCCAGAACGCATTCTGGAGCTCAGCGAGCGCCTGTCCGCCGTGGCCGGCGAGAAGATCGGCGAGATCGCCTACGTCAACCGCTCGGCCAAGATGCTGGCCATCAACGCTCTGATCGTCGCCGCGCGCGCGGGCGAGGCGGGGCGCGGCTTCGCGATCGTGGCCGAAGAGTTCAAGACCATCTCCACCCAGATCGACGTGGTGGCCGCCGCCCTGGAGAGCCAGGTGCGCGCCGACCTCAACGAACTGACCAAGATCGGCGGCGCGATCCTGGGCCACCTGCGCGGCCAGCGCCTGGCCGACCTGGCGCTGAACGCCATCGAGATCATTGACCGCAACCTCTATGAGCGCACCTGCGACGTGCGCTGGTGGGCCACCGACAGCGCCGTGGTCGACTGCGTGGCCGCGCCCTCGCGCGAAGCCGCCACCTACGCCAGCCAGCGTCTGAAGGTGATCCTCGACGCCTACACCGTCTATCTGGACCTCTGGATCGCCGACCCCACCGGCCGGGTGGTCGCCAGCGGCCGCCCCGACAGGTATCCGGCCGCCAAGGCCGTGTCGGTGGCCGAGACCGAGTGGTTCAGGAACGCCATGCGCACCAAGTCGGGCGACGACTTCACGGTCTGCGACATCGAGCGGGTCAAGGCGCTGAACGACGCCCCGGTCGCCACCTACGCCACGGCCATCCGCGAGGGCGGCCAGGCGGGCGGCAAGGTGATCGGCGTGCTGGGCGTCCACTTCGACTGGAAGCCCCAGGCCCAGGCGGTGGTCGACGGCGTGCGCCTGACCGACGAAGAGAAGGCCCGCTCACGCGTGCTGCTGCTCGACCAGAACCACCGGGTGCTGGCCAGTTCGGACGGCAAGGGCGTGCTGGAGGAGACCTTCAAGCTCGACACCACCGGCGGCGACATGGGCAGCTACGCCGACGGCGCCCGCACCATCGGCTACGCCCTGACCCCGGGCTACGAGACCTACGAGGGCATGGGCTGGTACGGCTGCCTGGTCCAGACTTCGGAGGAGCAAAAGCCGGCCGCCACCTTTCGCCCCGCGGTGACGGCGGCTCCGAAGCTCAGCGCGGCTTAGAGCGCCTCCCAGAACCGGAACGCCCGATACCCCGCGCCGATGTCCGGGCGCGAGACGCCGAACAGGTCGGTGATCGACACCACCACGCTGAACAGGGCGTCGTTGACCGGCGGCACCAGGAAGATCGCCAGGAACAGCCCGATGAACACCAGGCCGCCGAACTTCGCCGCCTGTCGCTGGACGGCGACCGGCAGGTAGGGGCGGATCACGCCGAAGCCGTCCAGGCCGGGCAGGGGCAGCAGGTTCAGGACCAGGGCGAAGGCCTGCAGGAAGGCCAGGAAGGCGGCGGCGCGCGACAGCGGGCTGGTCTCGACGCCGAACGCCCGGTCGGCGGCCAGGCACAGGACCAGGCCGATCAGCACGCCCAGCGTCCCCAGCGGCCCGGCCAGCGAGGCCAGTGCCCGGCCGCGCTTGCTGCGCATCAGGTCGTCGCGCAGATAGACCGCGCCGCCGGGAAAGCCGATCCCGCCCATGGCCAGGGCGACCAGCGGCAGCAGCAGGCTGGTCGACAGGTCGGTGTATTTCAGCGGGTCCAGGGTCAGGTAGCCCTTCTCGGCGATCGTGTGGTCGCCGGCCTTGTGGGCGACGAAGGCGTGGCAGAACTCGTGGACCACCACGCTGAGGATCCAGCCCACCACCACGAACGCGAAGGTCAGCACGCCGGGCGGATCGGGCATCCGCGCCAGGGCGAAGGCCAGGGCGGTGAAGATCGCGATCAGGATCAGGGCGTTGGCGCTGATCGGGGCGGGCTTGGGTTTAAGAGCGGGGACGTCGGTAAAGGTCATCGCCCCTTATACCCTCTCCCATGGGGAGAGGGAGGGGCCCAAGCAAAGCTTGGGAGGGTGAGGGGGTAAACCGTCCGACGGCGTGCCGGCAGGGCGCTATGTGAAATCGGTGAGGGCGTCACCCCTCACCCTCCCACGACTGCGTCGCGGGTCCCTCCCTCTCCCCTCCGGGAGAGGGTTTAGTCCACCCCCGCCAACACCGCCCGGATCGTCTCCACCACCTGGTCCACCTGCGCCTTCTCGATGATCAGCGGCGGCGACAACGCGATGATGTCCCCCGTCACCCGGATCAGCAGGCCCTGGTCGAACGCCGTCTCGAACGCGGCCATCGCCCGGGCGGTCGGGGCGCCGGGCCTCGGCTCCAGCTCGATCCCGGCGATCAGGCCGAAGTCGCGGATGTCGATCACGTGGCGGGCGTCCTTCAGCGAATGCACGGCCGCCCGCCAGTAGGGCTCCATCTCCAGCGCCCGCGTGAACAGGCCCTCCTCCTGATAGACCTCCAGCGCCGCCATGCCCGCCGCGCAGGCCAGGGGGTGGGCCGAATAGGTGTAGCCGTGGAAGAGCTCGATGGGGGCGTCGGCGCCGTCCATCATCGCCTGGTAGACGCCCTCCGACGCCGCCACCGCGCCGGCCGGGACGGCGGCGTTGGTCAGGCCCTTGGCCATGCAGATCATGTCCGGGATCACCCCGAAGCGCTCGGCCGCGAAGGCCGCGCCCACCCGGCCGAAGCCGGTGATCACCTCGTCGAAGATCAGCAGGATGTCGTGCTTGTCGCAGATCGCCCGCAGGCGCTGCAGGTAGCCTTCCGGCGGCACCAGAACGCCGGTCGAGCCGGCCACCGGCTCGACGATCACGGCGGCGATATTGCTGGCGTCGTGCAGGGCGACGATGGCCTCCAGCGCGTCGGCCAGCTCGGCGCCGTTCTTGGGCAGGCCCTGCGAGAACAGGTTGCCGGCCACGCCGTGGGTGTGGGGCAGGTGGTCGACGCCGATCAGCAGCGAGCCGAAATACATCCGGTTCTTGGGGATGCCGCCCACCGAGATGCCGCCGAAGCCGACGCCGTGATAGCCGCGCTCGCGGCCGATCAGCCGGGTCTTGGTCCCCTTGCCCCGCGCCCGGTGGTAGGCCAGGGCGATCTTCAGGGCGGTGTCGACCGACTCCGAGCCCGAGCCGGTGAAGAAGATCCGGTCCAGCCCCGGCGGGGTGATCTGGGCGATGCGCGAGGCGAAGGCGAAGGCCGCCGGGTGGCCCATGTTGAAGCTGGGCGCGTAGTCCATCTCGCCGGCCTGGCGGCGGATCGCCTCGACGATCCTGGGCCGATTATGCCCGGCGTTGACGCACCACAGGCCGGAGGTGGCGTCCAGGATCTGGCGGCCGTCGGGCGTGGCGTAGTGCATGCCCTCGGCGCGGCTGAGCATCCGGGGATTGGCCTTGAACCGCCGGTTGGGCGTGAACGGCATCCAGAAGGCGTCGAGGTCGTTGGCGCCGAAATCGGGCATGGCGGAACTCCGGATCAGGCTTGCCCAAGAGGCCTTGCATTGTGATCGCGATTGGAGGTCTCCTGGCAAGGTCCAATGACCTTTTGAGGGGAAGGCAGCGTGTCTGAGCCAAAACCCCGCAAACCCCTCGCCGACAGCCAGGCCGTCCACGACCAGGTCTACGAGGCCATCCGCCAGGCCCTGATCACCGGCCGCATCGCGCCGGGCGTCGGGGTCAGTCTGCGCAGCCTGGCCGCCGAGCTGGGCGTGTCGCCGATGCCGGTGCGCGACGCCGTGCGGCGGCTGGTGGCCGAGCGGGCCCTGGCGATCAATCCGGCCAACAAGCGATTGAGCGTGCCGTCGCTGACCGGGGCCCGGCTGGAGCAGCTGTCGGTGGCCCGGCTGTGGATCGAGCCCGAGCTGGCGGCCCGCGCCGCGCCCCATGTCGACGCCGCCCTGGTCAAGCGCCTGCGCGAGCTGGACGCCGCCGTCGACGACGCCCTGAAGCTGGGCGACGTCGACGCCTACATGACCGCCAACCACGACTTCCACTTCGCCATCTACGAACGCGCCGACGCCGAGGTGCTGCTGGCCATGGCCAACGGCCTGTGGCTGCAGATCGGGCCGTTCATGCGCGTGGTGTTCGGCCGGATCGGCGCCGACGGACTCGTGGCGGATCGTCACGTCGAGGCGGTGGAGGCCCTGAAGCTCCATGACGTCGAAGGCGCCCGCCGGGCCATCGCGGCGGACTTGTCCGAGGGCATGGACAAGATGCGGGTCGCGGTGGAGGAGGGGCGGTGAGGGGGAGCGCTCGGTTGGGGACAGGCGCATGCGCCTGTCCCCAGTCCGTTCAGCGGCGCCCGCCGCTTGGGCGCCCCGTACGTCGAGCACCGCCCGACCTTGACAGTCGCCCACCCGACGCAAACTGTGATCACAGTTTTCAGAGAGACCCCGCTTGACCGCCCCCTCGATCTTTGACGCCCTCAAGAGCCTGTCGCTGCCCGGGCGGGCGGTGATCGACGGCGCGTTGGTCGATGCGGCGTCGGGGGCGACGTTCCACAATGTCTCGCCGCGCGACGGGACGGTGATCAACCAGGTCGCCGCCTGCCAGGCCGTCGACGTCGACCGCGCCGTCGCCTCGGCCCGCGCCGCCTTCGAGGACGGCCGCTGGCGCGACCAGGGCCCGCGCGCCAAGAAGGCGGTGCTGTTCAGGCTGGCCGAGCTGATGGAGCGCGACGCCGAGGACCTGGCCCTGCTGGAGAGCCTGGACACCGGCAAGCCGATCCGCGACGCCCGGGCGGTCGACGTCCCGCTGTCGATCGGCACCACCCGCTGGTACGCCGAGGCGCTGGACAAGATCTATGGCGAGGTCGGCGCCTCGCCGATCGACCGCCTGTCGTGGGCCGTGCAGGAACCGCTGGGGGTGATCGGCGCGATCGTGCCGTGGAACTTCCCGCTGCACATGGCGATGTGGAAGGTCGCCCCGGCCCTGGCCATGGGCAACTCCGTCGTGTTGAAGCCCGCCGAGCAGTCGCCGCTGACGGCGCTGAAGCTGGGCGAGCTGGCCCTTGAAGCTGGGCTCCCGGCAGGGGTGCTGAACGTGATCCCCGGGTTGGGCGGCGTCGCCGGCGAGGCCCTGGCCCTGTCGATGGACGTCGACATGATCGCCTTCACCGGCTCGGGTCCGGTGGGCCGGCGGCTGATGGAATATTCGGCGCGCAGCAACCTCAAGCGCGTGTCGCTGGAGCTGGGCGGCAAGTCGCCCCAGATCGTCTTCGCCGACTGTCCCGACCTGGACGCCGCCGCCGAGGCCGCCGCCTGGGGCGTGTTCTATAACCAGGGCGAGGTCTGCACCGCCGCCTCGCGCCTGCTGGTGCAGGACGGCATCAAGGACGCCTTCCTCGAGAAGGTGATCGCTGTGGCCAGGACCATGGTCCCCGGCGATCCGCTGGATCCAGAGACCAACTTCGGGGCGATGGTCAGCGAGCGGCAGATGAACACCGCGCTCGACTACATCGCCACCGCCGACAGCCAGGGCAATCGCCGCGTGCTGGGCGGCAAGCGGGTGCGCCAGGACACAGGCGGCTTCTATGTCGAGCCGACCATCTTCGACGGGTTGGCGGCGGACCACACCCTGGCCCGCGAGGAGGTGTTCGGGCCGGTGCTGGGCGTGCAGACCTTCAAGGACCAGGACGAGGCGGTCCGCCTGGCCAACGACACCGTCTACGGCCTGGCCGCCGGCCTGTGGACGTCGGACATCAACCGCGCCCTGACCTCGGCGCGCCAGCTGAAGGCCGGGCTGGTGTGGATCAACGGCTGGGACGCCTGCGACATCACCATGCCGTTCGGGGGCTTCAAGCAGTCGGGTTTCGGTCGCGACCGCAGCCTTCACGCGTTGCACAAGTACGCCGACCTGAAGTCGGTGTCCGTGACGCTGAGGTAGCCTGACATGACCCTTGAACTCGTCGAAACCGCCGCCTTCATCGACGGCCTCTGGATCGAGAGCGAAACCACCTTCGAGGTGCTGAACCCGGCCGACGGGACGGTGATCACGCGGGTCGCGGACCTCGGCGCGTCCGAGACCAAGGTCGCCATCGAGGCCGCCCATCGCGCCTTCCCGGCCTGGGCCGCCAAGACGGCCAAGGAGCGCGGGGCGATCCTGCGCAAATGGTCCGACCTGATCCTGGCCCACGCCGAGGCCCTGGCCCGGCTGATGACCGCCGAACAGGGCAAGCCGCTGGCGGAGTCGCGGGGCGAGGTGTCGTACGGCGCGGCGTTCATCGACTGGTTCGCGGACGAGGCCAAGCGCGCCTATGGCCACTCGATCCCGTCGCCGATGCCGGGCAAGCGCCTGATGTCGATCAAGCAACCCGTGGGAGTCTGCGCGGCCATCGCGCCGTGGAATTTCCCGATCGCCATGATCACCCGCAAGGTCGGCCCGGCCCTGGCCAGCGGCTGCACCGTGGTGGTCAAGCCGGCGGCCGAGACCCCGTTGTGCGCCCTGGCCATCGCCCGGCTGGCGGTGGAGGCCGGCGTGCCGGCCGGCGTGCTGAACGTCGTGACCGGCAAGGACTCCAGCGCCATCGGCAAGGCCCTGTGCGACGACGCGCGGGTGCGCAAGCTGTCGTTCACCGGCTCGACCCCGGTGGGCAAGACGCTCTACGCCCAGTGCGCCGGCACCATGAAGAAGCTGTCTCTGGAGCTGGGCGGCAACGCGCCGTTCATCGTCTTCGACGACGCCGACCTGGAGGCCGCCGTCGACGGGGCCATCGCCAGCAAGTACCGCAACACCGGCCAGACCTGCGTCTGCGCCAACCGGCTGATCGTCCAGTCGGGCATCCACGACGCGTTCGTCGCAAGGCTGACCGAGAAGGTCGCGGCGATGAAGGTGGGGCCGGGGACCGGCGAGGGCGTGACCATCGGCCCCCTGATCAACGACAAGGCCATCGCCAAGGTCGAGAAGCTGGTGCGTGAAGCCGTGGAGCAAGGCGCCAAGGCCACGGTCGGCGGCGAGCGTCACGAACTGGGCGGCCTGTTCTGGCAGCCCACGGTGCTGATTGGCGCGACGCCCGACATGCGCCTGTTCCAGGAAGAGATCTTCGGCCCGGTCGCGCCGATCGTGAAGTTCGAGACCGAGGCCGAAGCCATCGCATTGGCCAACGCCACGCCGTTCGGCCTGGCCTCCTACTTCTACAGCCGCGACGTCGGCCGTTGCTGGCGGGTGGCCGAGGCCATCGAGGCGGGGATGGTCGGGATCAACGAGGGCATCATCTCCACCGAGGTGGCGCCGTTCGGCGGGGTGAAGGATTCCGGGCTTGGGCGGGAGGGGTCTTCCGAGGGCTTGGACGAGTATCTGGAGACGAAGTACCTGTGCTTTGGCGGGGTTTCTGGATGACCTCCACCTGCTTAACCTCACCGCCGTCATCCTGGGCCTTGTGCCCGGGACCCCTCTGTCCGCCGCAGGTGCAGTTGGGTGGCGCGCTGGCGCGCCAATGCGCTTCACCGTCAGCTGAACGAAGGGTCCCGGGCACAAGGCCCGGGATGACGGTTGAAATGGGGTTTGTTGGGGTAGGGGTGGCATGACCCCCAAACCCGCCAACGCCCCGATCCTCGCCGACCTGATCCAGGACGAGCTGCGCCGCTTCGTCGCCGAGCACCCGCGCTCGTGCGCGATGTCGCGGCAGTCGGCCGACGTCTGGCGGGGCGGGGCGCCGATGCACTGGATGACCGACTGGGCCAGTCCGTGTCCGATCTTCGCGGCCCAGGGCGTCGGAGCCCAGATCACCGACGTCGACGGCAAGCTGTACGACGACTTCTGCCTGGCCGACACGCCGGCCATGTTCGGCCACGGCCAGGAGGCGGTCGCCCGGGCCATCGCCGACCAGGCCCGGCGCGGGACCGGCTTCATGCTGCCCACGGCCGGGGCGGTGATCGTCGGCCGGCTGCTGGCCGAGCGCTTCGGCCTGCCGCTGTGGCAGATGGCGACCACCGCCAGCGACGCCAACCGCGCCGCCATCCGCTGGGCGCGCGCCGTGACCGAGCGCCCGGTGATCCTGGTGTTCGACGGCTGCTACCACGGCATGGTCGACGACGCGTTCGTGACGCTGAAGGACGGCGTCCCGGTGATGAAACCCGGCCTGCTGGGCCAGGTCCACGACCACACCGCCACCACCCGCGTCGTGCCGTTCAACGACCCCGAGGCCCTGGCCGCCGCCCTGGCCCCCGGCGACGTCGCGGCCCTGCTGGCCGAGCCGGCCATGACCAATTGCGGGATGATCCTGCCCCAGCCGGGCTTCCTGCAGGTGATGCGCGACCTGACCCGCCAGGCCGGGACGCTGCTGGTCATCGACGAGACCCACACGATCTCGACCGCTCCCGGCGGCTATGCCCGCGCCCATGGGCTGGAGCCCGACATGCTGGTGGTCGGCAAGGCCATCGCCGGCGGCGTGCCGGCCGCGGTCTGGGGCGTGACCGCCGAGCTGTCCGAACGGATGGACGTCGCCGCCGCCCGCGTCGGACCAGGCCAGTCGGGCATCGGCACCACCCTGTCGGGCAACGCCCTGGCCCTGGCGGCCATGCGGGCCATGCTGGCCGAGGTGATGACCGACGCCGCCTACGCGCGGATGCTGGCCGGCGCCGAGCGGCTGATGGAGGCGCTGCGCGGGATGATCGCCGTGCGCGGCCTGCCCTGGTCGGTGGTCCATGTCGGGGCGCGGGTCGAGCTGGTCTTCGCCCCCTCGCCGCCGAAAAACGCCGCCGCCATGCGCGAGGCGCTGGACCCGGACCTGCTGTCCGCGCTTCATCTGTGGCTGATCAACCGAGGGGTGCTGATCGCGCCCTTCCACACCATGATGCTGGTGTCGCCGATGACCGAGGACGCCGCCATCGACCGCCTGGTCGCGGCGGTCGACGGGTTCGCGGCGGCGCTCGAGGGACTGAGTTTATGAGTACTGCCATGGTCGCCGACCCCCAGGAATGCCGCGACTTCCTTGCCGCCCATCCGCAGGTGAAGTACGTCGACGTGTTCTTCACCAGCATGACCGGGGTGCCGCGCGGCAAGCGGCTGCGGGTCCACGAGCTGCAGGCGGTCTACGACTACGGCCGTTTCCTGCCCGGCTCGATCCTGGTGGTCGACACCAACGGCGCCGACTGCGAGGACACCGGCCTGGTCTGGGAGGACGGCGACGCCGACCGCCGGGCGAGGCCCGTGCCCGGAACCCTGACCCTGGCGCCCTGGCTGGGGCCGGACATGGCCCAGGTCATGCTGTCGCTGTACGAGCTGGACGGCGCGGCCAACGACCTGGATCCGCGTCATGTGCTCAAGCGCGTGCTGGACCGCTTCGCCGCCGACGGCCTGACGCCGGTCGCGGCCTGCGAGCTGGAATACTACCTGGTCGACCAGGTGCGCGGCCCGGGCGGCGAGCTGCTGCCGGCCCGCTCCCACCAGACCGGCGAGCGGCCGCACGGCATCCAGGTCTACGGCCTGCCCGAGCTGGAGGCCCACGCCCCGTTCCTGCGCGAGTTGTGGGACGTCTGCGACGTGCTGGGCGTGCCGCTGGAGGGCGCGATCTCGGAGTTCGCTCCGGGGCAGGTGGAGCTGACGCTCAAGCACAAGCCCGACGCCCTGGAAGCCGCCGACGACGCCCTGCGCTACAAGCGGGCCGCCAAGGGCGTGGCCCTGAAGCACGGCTGCGAGGCCACCTTCATGGCCAAGCCCTGGGCCGACCAGGCCGGCAACGGCTTCCACGTGCATGTCAGCTTCAACGACGCGGCGGGGAACAACCTGTGCGCGGCCGACGACCTCGAAGGCTCGCCCCTGCTCAGGCACGCGATCGGCGGCATGAAGGCGCTGATGGCCGACTGCATGGCCATCCTGGCGCCCAACGCCAACAGCTATCGCCGCTTCAAGGCCAACAGCTACGCGCCCGTCGCCCCGACCTGGGGCGTCAACAACCGCACGGTCAGCCTGCGCGTGCCGGCCGGTCCGCCGCCGACCCGCCATGTGGAGCACCGCGTGGCCGGGGCCGACGCCAATCCGTACCTGGTGCTGGCCGCGCTGCTGGCCTGCGCCCACCACGGGATCAGCAACAGGATCGATCCGGGCCCGGCGGTGGTCGGCGACGGCTACGCAGCCGCGGCCAAGGAGAAGATCCGCCTGCCCACCGATTGGTGCGCGGCGGTCAACCTGTTCGAGGCCAGCGACGTGCTGCGCGACTATCTGGGCGAGCGGTTCGTGGAGATGTTCGTCTCGGTCAAGCGCACCGAGCAGGCGCGCTTCGGCGAGGTGGTCACGCAGCTGGATTATGACTGGTATCTGCGCAACGCCTGACGGCGGGGCGCTGGGAGTACGGCTTGAGTTGAACGGCGCGGAGGGCAGGGGCCTGATGCGTCACGGAACAAACCAAGGGGAGTTTTGACGCCATGACGAACCGCATTCTCGGCACCCGCCGCTCGCTGCTGACGGCCATGGGCGCCGCGGCCATCGGCATCAGCTTCACCGCCTGCGGCCAGAAGCCCGCCGGCGAGGCCGCCAAGACGGCCGGCGGCGAGGAAGCCAAGCTGAACTTCTACAACTGGGACACCTATATCGGCGACACGACGCTGGACGACTTCAAGAAGGCCACCGGCGTCGACGTGAACATGAGCCTGTTCGCGACCAACGACGAACTGTTCGCCAAGCTGAAGGCGGGCAACGCCGGCTACGACGTGATCGTGCCGTCCAACGAGTTCGTCACCCGCATGAGCCAGGCCGGCATGCTGGAGGTGCTGGACCACGCCAAGATCCCCAACATCAAGAACATCGACCCGGCCTTCCTCGACCCCGACTACGACAAGGGCCGGAAGTACTCGATGCCCTACACCTGGCTGGTGCTGGGCATCGGCTACAACAAGAAGAAGGTGAAGGGCGTCCCCGACAGCTGGAAGTACCTGTTCGACAGCGCCGAGTATAACGGCCGCATCGCCCTGCTGTCGGAAAGCGCCGACCTGATCCGCTTGGCCGCCAAGTACAAGGGCCACAGCGTCAACAACATCCCGCCCGAGCTCGTCACCGAGATCGAGAAGATGCTGATCCGCCAGAAGCCCTATGTGAAGGCGTTCCACGACGACAACGGCCAGGACATGCTGCTGGCCGGCGATGTGGACCTGGTGCTGGAGTACAACGGCGACATCGCCCAGGCGATGAAGGAGAACCCGGACCTGGACTTCGTGATCCCGAAGGAAGGCTCGCTGCTGAACTCCGACACCCTGTGCATCCCCAAGGGCGCGCCGCGTCCGGACAACGCGCACAAGTTCATCAACTACCTGCTGGACGCCAAGGCCGGGGCCGAGATCTCCAAGACGATCCTCTACCCGACGCCGAACGCGGCCGCGAAGGCGCTGATGCCGCCGGAATACAAGGACAACCCCGTGATCTTCCCGCCGGCCGCGATCCTGGCCAAGTGCGAGTACGGGGCGTTCGAGGGGGCCGAGAAGGCCAGCCTGTACGAGGAAGTCATCACCCGGGTGCGGGCGGCTTAGTCGGGCTGAAGGCCCTCCCCCTGTGGGGGAGGTGTCGCCGAAGGCGACGGAGGGGGGAGTTGGCCGAGGTGGGTCCGCTCCCCCCACCGGCCCATTCGGGCCGCCTCCCCCATAGGGGGAGGAACTGAGAAAGGGGACCACGCGATGGAGCAGAGCTGGAAACAGGCAAAGTCCGTCTTCGCCACGGCGCTCAGCGCGCCGCTGGTGTGGCTGGTGCTGTTCTTCCTGGTCCCGCTGGCCATCGTCTGGGCCTACAGCTTCGGCCACAACGAGGGCCTGACCCAGATCGCCATCACCGGCACGTTCAAGAACTACGCCCGGGCGATCGAGCCGCTGTACCTGAAGATCTTCCTGAAATCGGCCGGGGTGGCGGCCCTGACCACCGGCCTTTGCCTGGTGATCGGCTTCCCGGTGGCCCTGGCCATCACCTTCGCCTCGCAGAAGGCCAAGACCTGGCTGCTGCTGCTGATCATGCTGCCGTTCTGGACGAACCTCTTGATCCGCACCTACGCCCTGATCGCGGTGCTGCGCAACGAGGGCTACATCAACAAGGGCCTGGAGGCGGTCTGGGACCTGGCGGCCAAGATCATGCCGCTCCAGCCGTTCCAGCCGCTGGAGATGATGCACACCAATTTCGCGGTGATCGTCGGCCTGGTCTACGTCCACCTGCCGTTCATGGTGCTGCCGCTGTATTCGGCGCTGGACCGGCTGGACAAGTCGCTGCTGGAGGCCAGCCTCGACCTGGGCGCCGGGCACATGCGCACCCTGTTCAAGGTGGTGGTGCCGCTGGCCCTGCCGGGCATCGCCTCGGGCGTCCTGATCACCTTCATCCCGGCCCTGGGGGCCTATCTGACCCCCGACCTGCTGGGCGGCCCCGACAGCCAGATGATCGCCAACGTCATCGAGCGCCAATTCAAGCGCGCCAACGACTGGCCCTTCGGCGCGGCCCTGTCGTTCCTGCTGATGTACCTGACCTTCGTGGCGATCGCGGTGCAGGCGCTGCTGTCGCGCGGCAAGAAGGGGGCTCAGGCATGAGCGTCTTGAAGCCGCGCCCCTCTAGGCCCTCCCCCTGTGGGGGAGGCGATCGCGCAGCGATCGGAGGGGGGAGTGTTCGGCAGACGACCGCGCCCCGGATCCTCGACCCTAAAACTCCCCCCACCGGCCTTCGGCCGCCTCCCCCACAGGGGGAGGGCCTGAGCTGCGTCGCTCGGGGAGGTTTCGCATGACCAAGCGCAGTGCCCCCGGCCCCCTCGAATACCTCCGCCGCTGGCAGATGCAGGCCTGGCTGGCGGCGGTTGGGATCTTCCTCTACGCGCCGCTGATCGCCCTGATGGCCTTCAGCTTCAACGACAGCCGGCGCAACATCGTCTGGAAGGGCTTCACCCTCAAATATTACGAAAAGGCCCTGAACAACGATGGGCTGATCGAGGCCTTCGCCAACAGCCTGACCATCGCGGCCCTGTGCACGGTGCTGAGCGTGGCGCTGGGCGCCATGGTCGCCCTGGTGCTGTGGCGGTTCCGCTTCCCGGGCAAGACGGTGCTGGACGGCGCCCTGGCCCTGCCGATCGTGGTGCCCGAGATCTGCATGGGCGTGGCCATGCTGGTGTTCTTCGCCAAGGTCCTGCCCTGGCCCGTGGGCCTGCCCTGGCCGCTGAACCTGGGGGCCATCACCATCGCCCACGTCTCGTTCTCGTTCCCGTTCGTGGCGGTGGTGGTCCGTGCCCGGATGGCCAGCTTCAACCGCGAGATGGAGGAGGCGGCCCGCGACCTGGGGGCCGGCGAGTGGCGCACGATCAAGGACGTGATCCTGCCGCACATGGCCCCCTCGCTGGTGGCCGGCGCCCTGCTGGCCTTCACGCTCAGCCTGGACGACTTCGTGATCACCTTCTTCACGGCGGGGCCCGACACCGTGACCTTCCCGGTGAAGGTCTATTCGATGGTGCGGTTCTCGGTGACGCCCGAGGTCAACGCGGCCTCGACCATCCTGATCGTGCTGACCGTGATCCTGACCGCCGTGGCGCTGAAGCTGCAGGGCGACCCGGCGGGCGTGGCCGGCGGGCATGGGGACAAGGCATGACCGCGTCGCACACCATCACCAGGGGGACCCGAGGGTGACCAACCAACCCATCATCACCTTCGAGAACGTCACCAAGCGCTTCGGCAAGATGGTGGCCGTCGACAACGTCTCGCTCAGCATCCAGGAGGGCGAGTTCTTCTCGCTGCTGGGACCGTCGGGCTGCGGCAAGACCACCCTGCTGCGGATGCTGGCCGGGTTCGAGACGCCGACCGAGGGCCGCATCCTGATCGACGGCCAGGACGTCTCGACCGTGCCGCCCAACAAGCGGCCCGTGAACATGGTGTTCCAGTCCTACGCCGTATTCCCGCACATGAGCGTGCACGACAACGTCGCCTACGGCCTGAAGGTCGACCGGGTGAGCAAGGCCGAGCGCGACAAGCGGGTCGAGGAGGCGCTGGATCTCGTCCAGCTGCACGGCCTGGCCCAGCGCCGGCCCGACCAGCTGTCCGGCGGCCAGCGGCAACGCGTCGCCCTGGCGCGAGCTCTTGTGAAACGGCCCCGCGTGTTGCTGCTCGACGAGCCGCTGTCGGCCCTGGACGCCAAGCTGCGCGACCAGATGCGCACCGAGCTGTGCACCCTGCAGGAGAAGGTCGGCATCACCTTCATCATGGTCACCCACGACCAGGACGAGGCCCTGGCGCTGGCCAGCCGCTGCGCGGTGATGAACCGCGGCGTGCTGCAGCAGGTGGCCGGTCCCAGCGACCTCTACGAGTTTCCCAACAGCCGCTTCGTGGCCGACTTCATCGGCAGCGTGAACCTGTTCGAGGGCGTGCTGGCCGTCGACGAGCCCAGCCACGCGGTGGTGAAATCGCCCGACCTGGACTGCGACATCTTCCTCGATCACGGCGTCACCGGCGCGCGCGGCGGCACGGTCTGGGCCGCCCTGCGGCCCGAGAAGATCGAGCTGCACAAGCGCCCCGAAGGCGCGCCGCCGCCCAACATGGGCGACTGTCCGCTGGGCCAGAACGCGGTGGCCGGGGTGATCAAGCACGAGGCCTATCTGGGCGGGACGAGCGTCTACGAGGTGGAGATCAAGAGCGGCCGGCGGGTGAAGGTCACGCGCCCGAACCTGACGCGCTGGGACCAGGAGGACTTCAAGCTGGGCGAGGCCGTGTGGCTGGGCTGGCATGCGTGCTCGCCGGCGGTGTTGTTGAGCTGATGACAATGGCTCACCCCCTTGCCCCCACCTGGCGGCTGCGCACGCCAAGTCCCTCCCCCCGTGGGGGAGGTGTCGCCCGAAGGGCGACGGAGGGGGGCGTGATCGGCAACTGGCCGGGTCTGCGATCTTCGATCCGACAACTCCCCCCTCCGATCGCTACGCGATCGCCTCCCCCACAGGGGGAGGGACTGCGGTCCGTAGGGGGCAAGTTATGACCCGCCCCGTCGCCGGGATCATCTGCTGCACCCGCACCGTCGGGATCGAGCCCGCCCAGGCGGTGATGAACCGCTACGTCGCCAGCGCCATGCGCTACGCCGACGCCGCGGCCCTGCTGGTACCGTCGATGCCCGAGCTGATGAAGGCCTCCGAGGTCGCCGCCCGCCTGGACGGCCTGATGCTGACCGGCAGCCCCTCGAACATGGACCCCGCCCTCTACGGCCAGGACGTCGCCGACGCCCCCGGCCCGTTCGACGCGGCGCGCGACACCATGACCGCCGACCTGATCAAGGCGATGCTGGACCTGGGCCGCCCGGTGTTCGGCGTCTGCCGGGGCTTCCAGGAGATCAACGTCGCGTTCGGCGGCACGCTGCGGCGGGACATGGGTCATGGAGGAGGAGTGGGGGCCGACGAGCTGATCGCCCACCACGCCCCCGACGAGGTCGACTTCAACGGCATGTTCGACCACGAGCACCGCGTCGACCTGACTCCCGGCGGCGTGCTGGCCCAGGCCTTCAACGCCGAGGCCGCGACCGTCAATTCCGTGCACTACCAGGGCGTCGACCGCCTGGGCGAGGGCCTGCTGGTCGAGGCCCGCGCGCCCGACGGCGTGGTCGAGGCGGTGTCGGCCAAGATCAACGGCGCGCCCGTCCTGGCCGTCCAGTGGCACCCCGAATGGAAGACTGAGCGCAACCCGCAGAGCCAGGCGTTCTTCCAGGTGTTCGGGCGGGCGCTGCGGGGCGAAGGGCTGCGCCCGCCCGCCTAGCTCTATCCCGTCTTCCCGCGAAGGCCGGGGCCCAGGTGAAGTCCCGCCTTCGCCGGGAAGACGGACCGAAAGCAAAACAAGAAACTAGAACGCCAGGAGTACCCCGATGACCGTCCCGATCCGCAACCACGACATCGCCGAGCTGAAGCGCCTGGACCTGGCCCACCACCTGCCGGCCCAGGCCGACCACAAGGTGCTGGCCGAGCTGGGCGGCAGCCGGATCATCACCCGGGCCGACGGCGTCTACATCCATGACGGGGAGGGCCACCAGATCCTCGACGGCATGGCCGGGCTGTGGTGCGTCAATGTCGGCTACGGCCGCGACGAGCTGGCCAAGGCGGCCTACGACCAGATGCTGGAGCTGCCCTACTACAACACCTTCTTCAAGACCGCGACGCCGCCGCCGGTGAAGCTGGCCGCCAAGATCGCCGAGAAGATGGGCGGCCATCTGACCCACGTCTTCTACAATTCGTCGGGCTCGGAGGCCAACGACACGGTCTTCCGCCTGGCCCGCCACTACTGGAAGCTGAAGGGCCAGCCCAGCCGCACCGCCTTCATCAGCCGCTGGAACGCCTATCACGGCTCGACCGTGGCCGGCGTCTCGCTGGGCGGCATGAAGCACATGCATGCCCAGGGCGACCTGCCGATCCCCGGCGTCCACCACGTCATGCAGCCCTACCAATTCGGCGAGGGTTTCGGCGAGGATCCGGCCGCCTTCCGCGACCGCGCCGTGAAGGAAATCGAGGACAAGATCCTCGAGGTCGGCCCCGAGAATGTCGCCGCCTTCATCGGCGAGCCGGTGCAGGGGGCGGGCGGGGTGATCATCCCGCCGGACGGCTACTGGCCGGCGGTCGAGGCCCTGTGCCGCAAGTACGGGATCCTGCTGGTCTGCGACGAGGTGATCTGCGGCTTCGGGCGGCTGGGCCAGTGGTTCGGCCATCAGCACTACGGGATCAAGCCCGACATGATCGCCATGGCCAAGGGCCTGTCGTCCGGCTACCTGCCGATCTCGGCCGTCGGCGTGGCCGATCACATCGTCGCCGAGCTGCGGGAGAAGGGCGGCGATTTCATCCACGGCTTCACCTATTCGGGCCACCCGACCGCCGCCGCCGTGGCGCTGAAGAACATCGAGATCATCGAGCGCGAGGGCCTGGTCGAGCGCACCCGCGACGACACCGGGCCCTATCTGGCCAAGGCCCTGGCCACGCTGAACGACCACCCGCTGGTCGGCGAGACCCGTTCGCTGGGCCTGATCGGCGCGGTCGAGATCGTGCGCGAGAAGGGAACCAACCATCGCTTCCTCGACAAGGAGGGCGAGGCCGGGCCGATCGTGCGCGACCTGTGCATCGCCAACGGCCTGATGGTGCGCGCCATCCGCGACAGCATCGTCTGCTGCCCGCCCCTGATCATCACCCACGCCCAGATCGACGACCTGGTGGGGATCATCCGCAAATCCCTGGACGAGGCCGAGCCGGTGCTGCGGGCGTTGAAGCCGGAGGCGGCAGCGTGAGCAGCGCTTCGCTAGTTCTCGGCCGACATCCAGGTTGGAATATCGCGCTGCCCATGCAGCACGCGCCAGATGTCGATGTGATCGTCGCGTTCGACGTAGAAAACGACGTGGGGATAGCGTTCCAAGAGGCAGGATCTCAAGCCGGGTATGTCCAGCTCATGAGCGTAGCGCGGCGAGCCGCTGGCTGGGTTAGCGCCAATGCGGTTGTAAACCCGTTCCAGGGCGTCGATGAAGCCGAGCGCGGCCTGTCGCGCGCCTTGGTCCAGGTAGTAGGCGAGGGCGTCTTCGACATCCCGCTCGGCCGCCCCGCGCGGGATGACCGGCTTGGCGATCATCCTTCGCGCACGCGGTCCCGCAGCGCTTCGAAATATGCCGGATTGATTGGGTTGGTGGGGGCGGAGGCCCCTCCGTCGAGCAGGAGGCCTCGCAGACGCAACCGGTCCTGATCCTTGCTGATCAGCGCGCGGACGTATTCGCTGCTGGTGCTGTAACCGCCCTGATCGACCCGCTCGTCGACGAACGACTTAAGGGCCTCCGGCAGCGAGATGTTCATCGTGCTCATGACCGAAATCTGAGCTCTTTGGCAAAATTTGGCAACTACGCAGACGGCGATGACGTCTGAACGTCGCCAAACTCACCTAAACTTCGAAAAGCGCGAGGAGCGCCCCATGAAGTACAAAGAAAAGAAATCCAAGCCCGCCCCCAAGACCACCCGCGGGGTCGCATCCCTTGAAGACGCCAAGGACTGGTTCGCCCGGCAGAACATCGAGGAGATCGAGTGCGTCGTGCCGGATCTCGCCGGCGTGGCGCGGGGCAAGATCATGCCGGTGCGCAAGTTCCTGGCCACGCCGTCGATGAACCTGCCGCTGGCGGTGTTCTACCAGACCATCACCGGCGACTTCCCCGAGTTCGAGGGAGCGGTCAATTCGGTGCAGTCCGACACCGACATCTTCCTGACCCCCGACCTGGCCACCCTGGCCGTGGTGCCCTGGGCCCAGGATCCGACCGCCCAGGTGATCCACGACGCCTTCCACCCCGACGGCCGTCCGGTCGAGGAAAGCCCGCGCCAGGTGCTGCGCCGGGTGGTGGCCCTGTTCCGCGAAAAGGGCTGGGACCCGATCGTGGCCCCGGAGATCGAGTTCTACCTGGTCGAGAAGAACACCGACCCCGACTACCCGCTGAAGCCGCCGATTGGGCGCTCTGGCCGTCCGGAAACCGGCCGCCAGGGCTACTCGATCGCGGCGGTCAACGAGTTCGACGCCCTGTTCGAGGACATGTACGAGTACTCGGAACGCCAGGGCCTGGAGATCGACACCCTGATCCACGAAAGCGGCGTGGCCCAGATGGAGATCAACCTGCGGCATGGCTCGCCTCTTGAGCTGGCCGACCAGGTGTTCATGTTCAAGCGCACCATCCGCGAGGTGGCGCTGGAGCACGAGATCTACGCCACCTTCATGGCCAAGCCGATGGCCGCCGAGCCTGGCAGCGCCATGCACATCCACCAGTCGATCCTCGACACGGACGGCCAGAACCTGTTCTCGGACCCCAAGAGCGGCGAGGCCACGCCGCTGTTCTACGCCTTCATCGCGGGACAGCAGCGCTACCTGCCGGCGATCATGGCGATCCTGGCGCCGTACGTGAACTCCTACCGCCGGATCGCGCGGGACTCGGGGGCGCCGGTCAACACCCAGTGGGGCTACGACAACCGCACCTGCGGCCTGCGCGTGCCGCCGTCCGACCCGGCCAACCGGCGGCTGGAAAACCGCATTCCCTCGTCGGACGCCAATCCGTACCTGGCGATCGCCGCGACCCTGGCGGCGGGTTACCTGGGCATGACCCAGAACCTGACCCCCTCGGCCCCGGTCGACACCGACGCCAACATCCGAGGCATCGAGCTGCCGCGCAGCCTGCTGGAGTCGGTGGCCCTGTTCGAGGCCGCCAAGCCGCTGGTCGACATCCTGGGGGTCACCTTCTGCAACGCCTACGCCACGGTGAAACAGGCCGAGTACGAGACCTTCATGCGCACGATCAGCCCGTGGGAGCGGGAGTTCCTGTTGCTGAATGTGTGAGGTGGGTGCGGTGAACGCTTGCCCCCTACGGACCGCTTCGCGGTCGTCTTCCCCCATAGGGGGAAGAGGAAGCGTGTCTCCGTCCTCCGCCCCCTATGGGGGCGGACAGGCGGCGCAGCCGCCAGGTGGGGGCAAGTAGGTGTTCTCCAACGCAGGCCACCCCGCCACCTCCTGGTACGCCCAGACCGCGACGCCCTTCCCGACGCTCCCTGGGCTCCAACAGGACACCCGCGCCGACGTCTGCGTCGTCGGCGCCGGCTACACCGGGCTGGGCGCCGCGCTCGAACTGGCCACGCGCGGCGTGTCGGTCGTCCTCCTGGAAGCCGCCCAGGTCGGCTCCGGCGGCAGCGGCCGCAACGGCGGCCAGGTCCACACGGGCCAGCGCAACGACCAGGCCTGGCTGGAGAAGGCGGTCGGCCGCGACGACGCCCTGCGGCTCTGGAGGATGAGCCAGGACGCCCGCGCCCATCTGCTGGGCCTGATCGCCGAGCACCAGATCGCCTGTGACTTCCGACCCGGCATGATCCACGCCCGCCACAAGCGCGGCGGCGAGGCCGAGGACGCGGCCCATGTCGCGTTCATGCAGGACCGCTACGGCTACGACCAGCTTGCCCTGGTCGGCGAGGACGCCCTGGCCGATGAGCTGGGGACCGACGTCTATCACGGCGGCCTCGTCGACCACGGCGGCGGCCACCTGCATCCGCTGAACCTGGCCCTGGGCATGGCCCGGGCGGCGATGGCGGCGGGAGCCGTGATCCACGAGCAGACCCGCGCCACGGCCTGGCGTCGCGAGGGCGGGTCGATCGTCGTGGAGACCCCGCAAGGCCGCGTGATCTGCGGCCAGCTGATCCTGACCGGCGACGGCTATCTGGACGAACTGGTCGGCGGCGCGGCCCGCGCCCGGGTGATGCCGATCAACAACTTCATCCTGGCGACCGAGCCCCTGGGCGAGCGGGCCGACACGATCATCCGCTCCAACGCCGCCGTCGCCGACAGCCGGTTTGTCGTAAGCTATTTCCGCAAGAGCCCCGACGGCCGGCTGATCTTCGGCGGCGGCGAGAACTACCGGCCGGGCTTCCCGCCGGACCTGAAGGCCTTCGTGCGGCGGCACATGCTGCAGGTCTATCCGGACCTGGCGGATGTGGAGGTCACCCACGCCTGGGGCGGGACCCTGGGCATCACCGTCCATCGCGCGCCGTTCGTGCGGGAGCTGGCGCCGGGCGTGCGGATCGCGGCGGGCTATTCGGGGCAGGGCGTGGTGCTGGCGCCGTGGTTCGGCAAGCTGCTGGCCGACGCGGCGCTGGGCGAGGGCGAGGGGGTCGAGCTGCTGTCGCGGCTGCCGACGCCGCCGTTCCCGGGGGGGCGGCTGCTGAGGTGGCCGCTGACGGTGGCGGGGTTGAGCTGGTACGCGCTTAGGGATCGACTCTAGTGGCTCACCCACTTGCCCCCACCTGACGGTTTCGCCGTCTGTCCGCCCCCATAGGGGGCGGAGGCTTGCCGCCGCACGGCCTCCTCTTCCCCCTGTGGGGGAAGACGGTCGCGAAGCGACCCGTAGGGGGCAAGTGTTCGCGGGCAGGGCGCCAACGATTGACTTCCCCAGCCCTCAGCCATCCCATCCTCCCATGCCGTCCACGACCACCACCACCGAGCCCTCCGGCAGCGTCGCCACCGCCCTGGCCCATGCCCAGCGGCTGCTGGCCAGCGACCCCCGCCTGGCCGCCGAGCAGGCCATCGCGATCCTGGAGGCCGTGCCGCGTCACGCCGAGGCGGTGCTCATTCTGGCGACGGCCTTGCGGCTGTCGGGTGACTTCCAGCAGGCCCTGCGGGTGATCGATCCCATGGCCCGCGCCCTGGTCCAGTCGCCGCCGGTCCAGCTGGAGCACGGCTGGATCCTGGCCGCCGCCGGCCAGACCCAGGCCGCCATCGCCGCGTTCAAGCGCGCCCTGGCCCTGAACCCCGACCTGCCCGAGGCCTGGCGCGGCCTGGCCGAGGCCCTGGAGTTGGTCGGCGACGAGGACGGCGCCCAGGCCGCCCGGGCCCGGCAGATCAAGGGCGGGATCCGCGACCCGGCCCTGATGGCCGCCGCCGCCGCCCTGGTCGACGGCAAGCCCGGCGAGGCCGAGAAGACCCTGCGCGCCCTGCTGGAGACCCGGCCCGACGAGCCGGCGGCGATCCGCATGCTGGCCGAGGCCGTCGCCCGGCTGGGCCGCCAGGAGGAGGCCGAGACCCTGCTGGTCCGCTGCCTGGAGATCGCCCCCGGCTTCACCGCCGCGCGCCAGAACCTGGCCACCGTGCTCTACCGGCTGGGCCGGTCCGAGGCGGCGCTGGACCAGCTGGACAGCCTGCTGGCCGAGGACCCGCGCAACCCGGCCCACCTCAATCTGAAGGCCGCCGCCCTGGCGCGGATCGGCGAATACGCCCAGGCCATCGCCCTCTACGAGGACGTGCTGGCCCGCTATCCCCAGCAGCCCAAGGGCTGGATGAGCTACGGCCATGCCCTGAAGACCATCGGCCGCTCGGCCGACTGCGCCGCCGCCTACCGCAAGGCCGTCGACCAGGCCCCGTCGCTGGGCGAGGCCTGGTGGAGCCTGGCCAACATGAAGACCTACCGCTTCGACGCGGCGGACCTGGCGGCCATGGAGGCCCAACTGGCCCGCGAGGATCTGGCCGAGGACGACCGCTTCCACCTGCACTACGCCCTGGGCAAGGCCCACGAGGACGCCGCCCGCTACGCCGAGTCGTTCGAGCACTACGCCCAGGGCGCGGCCCAGCGGCGGGCCCACGTCCACTACGATCCGGCGGTGATGACGCAGCATGTGGCGCGCAGCAAGGCGGCGCTGACCGCGCAGCTGTTCGCCTCGCGCGCCGGCCAGGGCTGCCCCGCCCCCGACCCGATCTTCATCCTGGGCCTGCCCCGCGCCGGCTCGACCCTGGTCGAGCAGATCCTGGCCAGCCACTCGGCGGTCGAGGGCACGATGGAGCTGCCCGACGTCGGCGCCATGGCCAAGCGGCTGGGCGGGGCCAAGTCGTCGCGCGACCCGTCCGCCTATCCCGAGATCCTGACCACCCTGGGCCCGGAGGACCTCGAGGCGCTGGGGGAGGAGTTCCTCGACCGCACGCGGGTGCAGCGCAAGACCGGCCGGCCGTTGTTCATCGACAAGATGCCCAACAACTTCGCCCACATCGGCCTGATCGCCCTGATGCTGCCCAACGCCAAGATCATCGACGCCCGGCGCCACCCGATGGGCTGCTGCTTCTCGGGCTTCAAGCAGCACTTCGCCCGCGGCCAGACCTTCAGCTACGGCCTGGAGGACATCGGCCGCTACTACGCCGACTACGTCGAGCTGATGGCCCATTTCGACGCCGTGCTGCCGGGGCGGGTGCATCGGGTGATCTACGAATCGATGATCGAGGATCCGGAAGCGCAGATCCGCGCCCTGCTTGCCTATTGCGGCCTGCCGTTCGAGGAATCTTGCCTGAATTTCCACGAAAACGACCGGGCCGTGCGCACCGCAAGCTCTGAACAGGTCAGGCGTCCCATCTTCAAGGACGCGGTCGAGCATTGGCAGAACTACGAGTCGTGGCTGGACCCGCTCAAGACCGCCCTGGGACCGGTCCTATCCCGATATCCCGCCGCGCCTGAATTTTGATCACCCGCTTCGAACCCTGCCATTTCTGCAACAGTCAGCCGAATTGACGTTTGTTTGAATTTTGATCCTTGCGAGGACCAAATCACAGGAAGACCATCGTTCACCTAACCAGTTCGGGGGAGCGATAATGCCGTTGATTAAGCGTAGTGCGCACGGATCGTCCAAGACGGCGATTTGGACGACAGCCCTGCTGGCGTCTTCGATGCTCACGGCGGTGACCGTCCAAGCCCAGACCGCATCAGGCTCGGTGGCGCTGGACCAGATCGTCGTCACCGCCCAGAAGCGCTCCGAGAACCTGCAGGACGTGCCGGTCAGCATCCAGGCCTTCGGCGAGGCCAAGCTCGAGGAGCTGCAGGTCAGCAACTTCACCGACTATGTGAAGTACCTGCCCAGCGTGTCGTTCCAGACCACCTCGCCCGGCTTCTCCAACGTCTATTTCCGCGGCGTGGCCAGCGGCGGCGACGGCAACCACTCGGGCTCCCTGCCCAGCGTCGGCGTCTATCTGGACGAACAGCCCGTCACCACCATCCAGGGCGCCCTGGACATCCACATCTACGACATCGCCCGGGTCGAGGCGCTGTCGGGTCCGCAGGGCACGCTGTACGGCGCCAGCTCGCAGGCCGGCACCCTGCGCATCATCACCAACAAGCCCAGCACGGCCGGCTTCAGCGCCGGCTATGACCTGGAGGCCAACACCATCGCCCACGGCGATGCGGGCTACGTGGCCGAGGGCTTCGTCAACCAGCCGATCAACGACAAGGTCGCGGTGCGCCTGGTGGGCTGGGCCGAGCACCAGGGCGGCTATATCGACAACGTCGCCGGCTCGCGCACCTACCCCACCTCGGGGATCACGGTGACCAACGCCGACCGGGTCAAGAAGGACTACAACGACGTCGACATCTACGGCGGCCGGGCGGCCATGAAGATCGAGGCCGGCGACAACTGGGTGATCACGCCCCAGGTCATGGGCCAGGTCGAGAAGGTCGGCGGCATCTTCGCCGAGGACCGCAGCCTGGGCGCGCTGAAGGTCGCCCACTACTATCCGGAAAACTCCGACGACAAGTGGTGGCAGGCGGCCATGACCGTCGAGGGCAAGATCAGCAACCTCGACGTCACCTATGCCGGTTCGTACCTGGACCGCGACGTCGACACCCGCCAGGACTACACCGACTACTCGTTCTTCTACGACACCCTGGCCGGCTACGGCGCCTACTGGACCGACGACGCGGGCAATCCGGTCGACCCGTCGCAGTACATCATCGGCCACGACGCCTACATGAAGCTCAGCCACGAGCTGCGCGTCTCGACCCCGCAGGAATACCGCTTCCGCGTGGTCGGCGGTCTGTTCTACCAGCGCCAGACCCACGGCATCCATCAGAACTACCGGATCGACGACCTGGGCCCGTCGCTGTCGGTGCCGGGCAATCCGGGCACGATCTGGCTGACCGAGCAGAAGCGTATCGACCGCGACAGCGCGGTGTTCGGCGAGGCGGCGTTCGACATCACCGACAAGCTGACCTTCACCGCCGGCATCCGCTTCTTCGAGTCGGACAACAGCCTGAAGGGCTTCTACGGCTATGGCCTGGGCTACAGCTCGGGCACCGGCGAGGGCGCGTGCTTCAAACCCTCGGAGATCGAGGGCGCGCCCTGTACGAACCTCGACAAGCGGGTCAAGGAGAACGGCAACAGCAAGAAGTTCAACCTCACCTACAAGATCGACTCCGACAAGCTGGTCTACGTCACCTATTCCGAGGGCTTCCGGCCGGGCGGCATCAACCGTCGCGGCACGCTGCCGCCGTACCAGTCCGACTTCCTGAAGAACTACGAGTTCGGCTGGAAGACCAGCTGGGCCGACAACCGCCTACGCTGGAACGGCGCGGTGTTCCACCAGACCTGGGACGACTTCCAGTTCTCGATCGTCGGGGCCAACGGCCTGACCGAGATCAAGAACGCCGTCTCGGCCGAGATCAACGGGGTGGAGACCGACTTCAGCTATGCGGTGATGCAGGGCCTGACGGTCAACGGCGCGGCGTCCTACATCGACGCCACCCTGACGGACGGTTATTGCGGCAAGGTCGACCCCGCCAGCGGCGAGCCGATCACCGACTGCCCGGTCGACCTGGACGTCTATCCGGAACGCGCCCCGGCCGGGCAGCGCCTGCCGGTGACGCCCAAGTTCAAGGCCACCTTGAACGCGCGCTACGAGTTCGACCTCAACGGGTTCGACGCGTTCGTGCAGGGCGGCATCGTCGGCCAGACCGACGCCTGGGCCGACCTGCGCACCTTCGCCCGCGAGGTTCTGGGCAAGCAGGCCGGCTACATCACCACCGACCTGTCGGCGGGGCTGGGCCGGTCGAACTGGACGTTCCAGGCCTATGTCACCAACCTCAACGACAGCCGGGGCAGCCTGACGCGCAGCACCGAATGCGTGGAGTCCGTCTGCGGCGCCCAGGTCTATTCGGTGCCGCTGCAGCCGCGGACCATCGGGGTGAAGTTCGGGCAGAAGTTCTAGGGGAGACGCATCCTTCTCCCCTTGCGGGAGAAGGTGTCGGCGCAGCCGACGGATGAGGGGACGATGAAAGACGCCACCGCGCACGGCGGCGGACATGTCGGTGCGACCCCTCATCCGACCTCCTTCGGAGGCCACCTTCTCCCGCAAGGGGAGAAGGATCTCCGATGTGGACGACCGCCTCGCCCCGTGAAAGCGTAACCGCATGACAGAGACCCCCCAGAAGGTCCTCATCCCCAAGATCACGGCGCCAAAAGCCCCCTCCTCGAAAGAATTGGGCTTCTGGATGTGCACGGCGCTTGTCGTCGGCAACATGATCGGCTCGGGGGTGTTCATGCTGCCCGCGTCCCTGGCCCCCTACGGCTGGAACGCGGTGTTCGGCTGGCTTCTGACCATCGGCGGCGCCCTGTGCCTGGCCTTCGTGTTCGCCGGCCTGGCGCGCGAATTCCCCAGGGCCGGCGGACCCTACGCCTACACCCAGGAAGCCTTCGGGCCGCTGGTCGGGTTCATGGTGGCGTGGAGCTACTGGATCTCGCTGTGGGTCGGCAACGCGGCCATCGCCACCGGGGCGGTCAGCTATCTGTCGGTGATCTTTCCCGCCATCGCCGAGGTGCCGGGCCTGCACCTGCTGGTCACCCTGGGCGCGGTCTGGCTGATGGTCGGGATCAACATCGCCGGCGCCCGCCTCGCCGGCGGGGTGCAGGTGGTGACCACCGTGCTCAAGCTGCTGCCGCTGGTGGCCGTGGCCGGCCTGGCCTTCTGGGTGATCGGCCGCGACAGCGGGGCCAGCCTGACGCCGTTCCGCGCCGCCGACATCCACCTGGGCGGGGTCACCGCCGCCGGGGCCCTGACGCTGTGGGCGTTGCTGGGCCTGGAGTCGGCCACCGTGCCGGCCGGCAAGGTGGTCGACCCCGAGCGCACCATCCCCCGCGCCACCCTGGTGGGGGCGGTGTTCACCGGGGTGATCTACCTGCTGGTCTGCTCGGCCGTGGTGCTGCTGATGCCGACCGACAGCCTGAAGGCCTCCAACGCCCCGCTGTCGGACTTTATTGGTCTTTACTGGGGCGGCGCCGCCGGCAAGGTCCTGGCCCTGTTCGCGGCGATCAGCGCCTTCGGGGCCCTGAACGGCTGGGTGCTTCTGCAGGGCGAGATGCCCTACGCCATGGCCAAGGGCGGGGTGTTCCCGGCGTTCCTGGCCAAGGAGTCCAAGCGCGGCGCGCCCGTCCGCGCCCACCTGCTGTCGGCCGGCTTCCTGACCGTCCTGGTGCTGATGAACTACGCCAAGTCGATGGCCGACATCTTCACCTTCATCGCCCTTTTGGCCACCACGGCCTCGCTGTTCACCTACCTGGCCTGCGCCCTGGCGGCCCTGAAGCTGCAGGCCGGCCGCCGCATCGCCCCGACCACGGCCCTGACCGTGATCGCCATCCTGGCCGGAATCTATTCGGTCTGGACGCTGTTCGGCGCCGGCGGCCAGGCCGTGGCGCTGGGCGTGGGCCTGCTGGCCATCGGGGCGCCGTTCTACTGGCTGACGCGGGGCAGGGGCGGGGCGAAGGCGGGCACACACACTCATCCCACCGCCTAGCCCTTTTCACACAGGTCGCGGGGTGAGTGTGTGTCCCCCTCTCAACCCCCGGTCCCGCAGGACGAACCGCATGATGATCCGCACCGCCCTGATCGCCGCCGCCCTGGCGCTCGCGCCGCTCGCCGCCCAGGCCACCCCCGTCTACGTCCACGCCGGCAAGCTGGTCGACACCCTGCAGGGCAAGGTCCTGACCGACCAGTTGATCAAGATCGACGGCGAGCGGATCGTCTCGGTCACGCCCTGGAAGGCCGCGCCCACCGACGGCAAGGTCATCGACTGGTCGACTCGCATGGTGCTGCCCGGCCTGATCGACATGCACACCCACCTGGTCGACCAGGAGCAGACCGAGAACATCGCCGAGCCGCTGCTGACCACCGCCGCCTACCAGGCCTATATCGGCGCCGCCCACGCCCGCGTGACCCTGGAGGCCGGCTTCACCAGCGTGCGCGACGTCGGCACCTGGCGGGCGTTCGGCGACGTGGCCCTGCGCGACGCCATCGACGCCGGCCTGGTGCCCGGGCCTCGGATGTCGGTGGCGGGCGCCTACATCACCATCCCCGGCGGCGGCGGCGAGATCACCGGCATCGCGGCCGACGTGAAGATCCCCGACGAGATGCGGGTGGGCGTGGTCGAGGACGCCGCGGACGCCCGGCGCAAGGCGGCCAACATCCTGGCCCACAAGGCCGACTTCTTGAAATTGATCGCCACCGGCGCCGTCCTGACCGTCGGCACCGAGCCGGGCCAGCAGGAGCTGACCGAGGACGAGATGCGCGCCGCCGTCGACGAGGCCGCCCGGCGCGGGACCTACGCCACCGCCCACGCCCACGGGGCCGAGGGCATGAAGTCGGCCATGCGGGCCGGGGTGCGCTCGATCGAGCACGGCTCGTTGATGGACGACGAGGCCATCGCCATGATGAAAACCAAGGGCGTATATCTGGTGGCCGACATCTATGACGGCGACTGGATCGACGCCTACGGCAAGGCCCACGCCTGGCCGGCCGAGACCCTGCGCAAGAACTACGAGACCACCGAGGCCCAGCGCGAGGGCTTCCGCAAGGCGGTCAAGGCCGGGGTCAAGATCGCCTACGGCACCGACGCCGGCGTCTACCCCCACGGCCTGAACGCCCGCCAGCTGCCCTACATGGTCCGCTACGGCATGACCCCGATGCAGGCGATCCAGTCGGCGACCACCGTGGCGGCCGAGCTGATGAAGAAGACCGACGTCGGGGCGGTGTCTCCCGGCCGCTACGCCGACCTGATCGCCGTGGACGGCGACGCCATAGCCGACATCTCGGTGCTGGAGCATGTCAGCGCGGTGATGAAGGGCGGGGTGGTGGTGAAATAGCCCTCTCCCGGAGGGGAGAGGGAGGGACCCGTCGCGAAGCGATGGGAGGGTGAGGGGTGACGGCGCCCGACGGCGTGCCGGCAGGGCTTAGCGGCCCGCTGACTCCCGCACCGCCGCCGTTAGGAAGGCGGCTATGACCACGGCGAACCAAAGGCCTGTTGCGATCCAAGCCTTGATGAGAGCCCGTGACAACGCAGGGTCGTTCAGCCGGAACGGGGCAAGGCTGGAATAGAAACGCCCCGCTGCAGGCAGCGAAGGAATACCCCTGCATCTTTCGCCAGATCTCCGGATGGCTTTGCGCCACGATCGAACTCACCTGGGCGTAGCGGAACATGGCGACGGCTCCGCACGCAATGTTGGCTATGAGGAACCCCAGGAGCAGGAGCGCGTCGGTCAAGGTCATGGCGTCACCATAAGGGAACCCTCTTCCGGAGGGGAGAGCGCTAAGGCGCCCGACGGCGTGCCGGCGCTCCGTCGAGGGCGTAACCCCTCATCCTCCCACGCCTGCGGCGCGGGTCCCTCCTTCTCCCTCCGGGAGAAGGTTTCAGGAGGGGTGCGACATAGTTTCGTTGAGCGAAATGCAACCTACAACTTAAGCGTCCCGTTAACCTTTCGGGCGCACCGTCCGTACCATGATCACTCGTCTCCTCATCGCCACCGGCCAGCTGGTCGTCTCGTTCGGGGCGGCCCTGCCGCTCGGCGATCGCCTGCTTGACGCCCGCTACAGCGACGACGAGGGCGAGCACCTGATGTGGGGCCTGGGCTTCTATGTCAGCCTGATCCTCGGCGTGGTCTCGCTCTTCGTCTGGAAGCACTGAGCGCTCACCCGCGTTTCGCGATCAGAGTCTTTTCACGCATCGTCGGGCGCGTACGTGTCCCCATTTCAGGGGACACGCCTTATTCTTGCACCCAGATTCACCATTGATGCCCTTGGCTCGGCTCCTGCAGTGTGCAATGCAACAGGATGTTGCTGTGCAGCATTGAAACAGCTGTCACGCACGCGCTGTAAGACCGACGCTTAGTGAGCATCAAGGAGTGATCCCCATGGCCGACGAACACACCTACTTCGTCCGACCCGTCTCCGGCGTCTGGCACGTCACCTGGAACGACACGCTCGACCTGATCGGCTCCTATCCCTGCCAGCCCGAAGCCGTCGGCGTGGCCGAGATGCTGGCCCGCCACATGCGCACCCAGGGCAAGACCGCCCGGGTCCAGGTGTCCGAACCCGAAGCCCGCCGCGCCAACTGGGGCCGCACGAACATGGGCGCCCAGGCGGCGGCTTAAAGAGAAAGGCGGGGGCGTGGGATCACACCCACTTGCCCCCACCTGACGGCTTCGCCGTCTGTCCGCCCCCATAGGGGGCGGAGGACGCGCGCGGTTCTCCTCTTCCCCCTTTGGGGGAAGACGGTCGCGAAGCGACCCGTAGGGGGCAAGTTACCCCAGATACCCCGCCGCCAACCGCTCGGCGATCGCGCCCGCCTCGGCCGGGGTGAACACCGTCGCGTCCAGGCACAGCTCCAGCCATAGTCCGTCCACGACGGCCGTCAGGCCGATGGCGGCCAGTCTCGCATCGACCCTCGGGTCGCAGGCGCTCAGCAACTCCTCCAGCCGCGCGCGATAGCCGGCATAGGTGCGCCGGTGGATGGCGGCGATGGCCGGGTCGACCTTGACCAGGCTCCAGAACGCCAGCCAGGTCGCCAGAAGGTCCGGGTCCAGAACGGGCGGGGCGAAGCTGGCGGTCAGATAGGCCGACAGCCGCGCGCGGGGATCGCCGCCCGCCGCCGCGACCGCCGCCTCCAGCGCCGCGTCGATCCGCGCCCCGGTCGCCTCGTAGGCCGCGGCCACCAGCGCATCCACCCCCTCGAAATAGTGCCGCAGCAACCCGGCGCTGACCCCCGCCTCGGCGCAGATCGTCCGCACCGAAGCGCCGGCCACGCCCCTGGCGGCCAGCACCCGCGCGGCGGCCTCGATCAGGGCGGTGCGGCGGACGTCGGGGGTCTCGCGGGTGAAGGGGGCGCGGGTTTCGCCGGGGACACGCCCAAGGGCATGTCCCCGGGCGGGGGACATGCCCTTGGGCGTGTCCCCAATCGCGGAGCGCTGCCTCACCACCCCTCCGGCGGCCGAGGCAGCCGCGCTTGCGGGATCAGCGCCCGCATCTTCCGGCCGAAGCTCCGCAGACTGACCTCCGTCTCCGCCAGCGGCCCCGCCGTGAAGCTGCGCGACGCCATGCCCTGCTGCACGCGGGCCACCAGCTCGGTGTCCTCGGCGTTGACCTGGCGGTTGATGCGCCAGTTCAGATACCGCGCCGCCTTCATCTCGCGCCGCGCGTCGGGCAGGGCGTAGGCGATCTCGCGGATCATCGTCTTGGTCGGCGAGACTGGGATGAACTGCATGAAGTCCACCTGGTCGGGATAGATGTCGAACGCTTGGTTGGGCCAGAGCTTGAAATAGGTCCACAGCCGCTTGCGCTCGGCCGGCAGGTGTTCGACGTCGGGCAAGACCTGCTGATACATCCGCTCCGAGGGATTGCGCGACGGCTCCTCGATCAGCCGGCCCCACATCTTGTCGACCCAGGTCTGCGCTTCCACGCCGTAGCCGCGCCCGAACAGCCGGGTCAGGCCGGGGTGGGCGATGGGGATGTGCAGGCCGTCGGAATAGTTGTCGCTGATGTTCTTCCAGTTCACCTCGCGCGGCCGCAGCGTGACACGGCCGAACGGCACCATCTCCTCGAAACGGTAGGGCTCCAGCTCGTGGTCGTAGGGGGCCATCATCTCGGCGACGCTGGGGCCCCCCTCTTTCGAAAGAGAGCCCTCCAGCCGCACGAAGACGAAGCCGCGATAGACCTCGGTCTGCACGGGCGCGAGGCCCTGCTTGTCCATCTGAAGCGCCGGATAGGTCTCGCGGTGCGGCACGCCGATCAGCTGGCCGTCCAGGGCGTAGGTCCAGGCGTGGTAGGGGCAGACGATCCGGCCGCAGTGGCCCGACGGGCCGTCCAGCAGCCGCGCGGCGCGGTGGCGGCAGACATTGGCGAAGGCTTTGACCCCGCCGTCCTTGCCGCGCACCACCACGGTGCTCTCGCCCAGGAAGTCGAAGGTGTGGAAGTCGCCGGGCTTGGGGATGTCGTTCAGATGGCAGACGATCTGCCAGGAGGGGCGCAGGACCTTGTCCTGTTCTTCGCGAAAGAAGCGGGCGTTGTCGTAGAGCCAGCCTGGCAGGCCCCAGTCCGCGTCGGGGTCGTGGTTGGGGAGGTTCAGGTCCATCTCAAATCCCCACGGCCATGCCGGCGAACACTTGCCCCCTACGGACCGCTTCGCGGTCGTCTTCCCCCATAGGGGGAAGAGGCTCCGCCGCCGGCGCGGTGCGCGTCCTCCGCCCCCTATGGGGGCGGACAGGCGACGAAGTCGCCAGGTGGGGGCAAGTGGGTGAGCTTCTCACCTCTACCGCCCCACCAAACTCAGCTTCACCGCCGTCGCGAAGTCCTTGTCCCGCAGGATCTCCCGCGCCGCGTTCCGTCCCGGATTGCCCGAAACCCCGCCGCCCGGATGGCACCCGGCGCCGCACATGTAGAGCCCCTTGATCGGCGCCCGGTGGCTGGCGTGCCCCAGCACCGGCCGCGCCGCCCACAGCTGATCCAGCGACATGTGGCCGTGCATGATGTCGCCGTTGACCAGGCCGAACTTCCGCTCCAGGTCGACCGGCGACAGGATCATCCGCCCCAGGACCGACGCCTTGAAGTTCGGGGCCCACTGGTTGACCGTGTCGATGATCAGGTCGGCGGCCGCCTCGCGCTCGTCGTCCCACGAGCGGCCGTCGGGCAGCTCCCAGGCGAACTGCTGGCAGAACAGGCTGGCCACGTGCTGGCCGGGCGGGGCCAGGCTGTCGTCCAGGGTCGAGGGGATCAGGATCTCGACGATGGGGCGCTTGCTGATCCCGGTCGCCTTGGCGTCGCGATAGGCCTCGTCCATGTAGTCCAGAGTCGGCGACAGCACGATGCCGCACTGGTGGTGCTCGGCCACCGCCTTGCCCGGCAGGCAGGTGAAGTCCGGCAGCTCCGACAGGGCCACGTTCATCCGGAAGGTGCCCGAGCCGTTCTTGTAGCCCTTGATCGCCTTCTTGAACGGGGCGGGCAGGGCCGAGGGGGGGACCATCGAGCCATACAGCAGGGCCGGGTTGAGGTTGGACGAGACGATCGGGGCCATGATCTGGCGGCCGTCGACCAGTTGCACGCCGGCCACCCGCTTGCCGCCGCCCTTCGGGACGTCTTCCACATGCAGACCTTCGACCTTGGCGTTGAGCAGGATCTCCACGCCCTTGGCGCGGCAGGCCTTGGCCATGGCCTGGGTGATCGAGCCCATGCCGCCCACCGCGTGGCCCCAGGCGCCCTTCTTGCCGTTCACCTCGCCGAAGGTGTGGTGCAGCAGCACATAGGCCGAGCCGGGGGTGTCGGGGCTGGCGAAGTTGCCGACCACGGCGTCGAAGCCGAAGCTGGCCTTGACCGCGTCGCTCTCGAACCAGCCGTCCAGGAAGTCGCGGGCGCTCTTGGTGAACAGGTCCAGCAGGTCGCGCTTGCGCTCGCGGCTGAGGCCCGCCATCCGCCCGCCCTGGCGCAGGGCCCGCAGCAGGCCCGGCAGGCCGTCGCCCAGGTTCGGCGGGGTCTCGCCGGCCAGGTCGCGCAGCACGTCGCCGATCTCGTCGAGCATGTCGTAATAGGCGGGGAGGGCGGCGGCGTCCTTCTCCGAGAACTTGCGGAACTCGGCCTGGGTGCGTTCGAGGCCCCCGCCCAGCTTCATGTACGTCTTGTCGTCGATGGGCAGGAAGTTGGAGATCGGCCGCTCCAGGATCCGCAGGCCGTGGCCGTGCAGGTCCATGTCGGCGATGACCTTGGGGCTCAGCAGGCTGACCGTGTAGCTGGCGACGGAGTTGCGGAAGCCCGGGTGGAACTCCTCGGTCACCGCCGCCCCGCCGACCACGTCGCGCGCCTCGCAAACCGTGACCTTCAGCCCGGCGCTGGCCAGGTAGAAGGCGCAGACCAGGCCGTTGTGACCCCCGCCGATGATGATCGCGTCGCGGTGCTGGGTGGCGGCCATGGTGTCTCTCCCCGGGTGTTGAGGAGAGGTTGCTATACGAGTGTAAAATAGGCAAGGGGACTCGGTGGCTCACCCACTTGCCCCCACCTGGCGACTTCGTCGCCTGTCCGCCCCCATAGGGGGCGGAGGACGAAAACGCGCGCCCTCTTCCCCCTGTGGGGGAAGACGATCGCGAAGCGATCCGTAGGGGGCAAGTGTTAGCTGCTTAGACCCCTCGGACTAGCCGCGCTCCCCACCCCGCGCCGTCAGCCAGTACATCACCGGCGTCGCCACCCGCGACAGCACGGTGCTGGTGATCAGCCCGCCGATGATCACGATGGCCAGCGGCGAGTAGAGCCCCGACCCCTCCATCGCCAACGGCAGCAGCCCGCCGATCGCCGTGACGGACGTCAGCAGCACCGGCAGGAAGCGCACCTCGCCGGCCTTCTCGATGGCGTCGTGCAGGCCCATGCCGTCGCGCCGCAGCTGTTCGGTGAAATCGACCAGCAGGATCGAGTTCTTGATCTCGATGCCGATCAGCGCGATCAGCCCGATCGTTGCGGTGAAGCTCAGCGAGTAGCCGGTGATCCACAGCGCCGCGACCGCGCCGAACAGCCCGAACGGGATGATCCCGGCCACCACCAGGGCGGTCTTGAACTTCTGGAACTCCAGGACCAGCACCGCCAGGATCCCGAACACCGCCACCATCACCGCCGCGCCCAGGCCGGCGAAGCTTTCCGACTGCGCCTCGGCCTGGCCGCCCAGGGTCAGGCGGTAGCCGGGCGGCATGGGCAGGTCGCGGTTCAGGCGGGCCACGACGTCCTGGGTGACCTTGGCCGTCAGATAGCCGGTCTGGACGTAGGAGCTGACCGTCACCGTCCGCTCGCGGTCGAACCGGTCGATGCGGGCCGGGCTGGAGCGCAGGGTCGGGCTGGCGATCGAGCCCAGCGGCGCGGCCTCGCCCTCGGCGGTGGGGACGTAGATCTTCGACAGGTCGGCCAGGGCGTTGCGCGAACCTTCCAAGCTCCCCGTGGTCCCGCCCGCCAAGGTGTTCAGGGGCAGCCGCACCTTGACCGCGTAGTCGTCGCCGTCCGGATCGCGGAAGCGGCCGGTCTCCTCGCCCGACAGGGCCAGGCGGGCGGCGCGGCGCGGGGCCCCGGCCGGCACGCCCAGGGCGGCGGCCTTGCCCTCGTCGACGCCGAGGTCGAGGTCGGTGCGGTCCAGCCGCACGGGGTTGTTGACGTCGCGCGTGCCGGGCGTGGCCTTCAGGACCTGCTCGGTCCGGGCGGCCAAGGCCTTCAGCACCTCCAGGTTCTGGCCGGTCAGGCGCACCGCGACGGGGGCGTCGATCGGCGGCCCGTTCTCGAAGGTGACGACGCTGATACGCGCCCCGGGGAAGCGGGCGAAGTCCTCGCGCAGGCGGTCCAGCACGTGCTCGCTCTCGCCCGGCTCCCAACGACGGAGGCTGGCGAACACCTCGGCATAGGTGGTGGCGCTCTCGCGCTGGGTGACGTTGTAGAAGATCTGCGGATTGCCACGCCCCAGGTTCGAGGCTTGCCAGGTGATGTCGGGCTCCTGCTTCAGCCGGGCCTCGACGAAGCGCAGGGCGCGGTCGGTGCGGGCCAGGGGGCTGCCGTCGGGGGTCTCGACCCGGACCAGGAACTGCGGGGTCTCGGCGGCCGGGAACAGGCTTGAGCCGACGATCTTCAGCATCGGCACGGTGGTGGCGCAGATCGCCAGCATGATCGCCAGGGAGAGCCACGGCCGCGCCAGGCTGAAGTGCAGCACGGGCCGGTAGAAGCGGTGGATGCCGCCGTTCACCGCCCGCAGCAGCGGGTTGCCCTCGGGATCGGAGTGCTTGTCCAGAACCCGGCTGGCCAGGAACGGGATGATGGTCATCGACACCAGCAGCGAGGCGCCGACCGTGCACAGCACCGTCACCGGCAGCGACTTGATGTAGGCCCCCGATCCGGCCGGCAGGGCCATCAGCGGCAGGAAGGCCAGCATCAGGCAGGCCGTGCAGCCCAGCACCGCCAGGGCGATCTGGTTGGCGCCGTTGACGGCCGCGGCGGTGCGCTCCTCGCCCTCGCGGATGCGGCGGGCGATGTTCTCGGTGATGACGATGCTGTCGTCGACCAGCAGGCCCAGGGCCAGCACGAAGCCGGCGATCGACAGCTGGTTCAGGGTGAAGCCGAACGCCTGCAGCAGCACCAGGCCGATCAGCAGGGAGAGCGGGATCGACACCATCACCACCAGGCCCGCGCGCGGTCCCAGCGGCAGCAGGGTGATCAGCACCAGCAGCAGGGCGATGCCGAAGTCGCGGAACAGGTTGTTGAGGCGGTGCTCGACGTTCTTGGCCTGGACGAAGCCGCGCTCCAGCTTCACCCCGGCCGGCAGGGTCTTCTCGTAGTCGTCCAGCACCTGGTCGACGGACTTGGTGATCCGGGCGACGTCCTGGCCGTCCTTCTGGGTGACGGTGACGAAGATCGCGCGCTTGCCGTCGAAGCGCGCCAGGTGGGTCGGTTCGTCCTGGGCCCAGGCCACCTCGGCCACGTCGCGCACCCGCACCACCTGGCCGCCGATCGAGCGGACCGGGGTGTCCTTGACCGCGTCCAGCGAGCGGAAGGCTCCGCCGGCCTTGACGTTGAACCGGCGGTCGCCGGCCTGGACCGCGCCGATCGGGGCCTCCGCGCCGTTGGCCTTCAGGGCGTCGGAGACGGCTGTGGCCGGCAGCTTGAGCGCGGACAGCCGGGCCAGGTCCAGCGACACCCGCACCTCGGACGACGGCGCGCCGTAGTAGCGCGACTGGCGCACGCCGGGCACGCGGTCGAGACGCTCGCGCAGCCGGTCGGCCACCTTCTCCAGGCGGCGCATCGGCAGGACGTCGCTGGTCAAAGCGACCTGGACGATGGCCACCTCCGTGGTGCGCACCCGGTCGATGTCGAGGCGGGCGAGACCCGACGGCAGGTTCCCGCGGATGGCGTTCACCTCGCGGACCACCTGGTCGTACTTGCGCTCGGGATCGACATTCCAGTTGAAGTGGACGCGGATCACCGCCGCGCCGTCCAGGCTGGTGGACTCGACCTTGTCGATGTCGTCCAGGCCGTCGACGGCGTCCTCGATGGGGTCGGCGACCAACTGCTCCATCTCCGAGGGCTCGGCCCCCGGCAGCACGGCGCGAATGATGACGATCGGCACGGGGAAGTGCGGATCCTCCGAGCGCGGCACGTTCATGAAGGCGTTCAGCCCCAGCATCACCAGCAGGCCGAAGGCGACCAGGGTGAACTGCCAGCGGTGGACCGCGAAACCGGCGAGGTCGAACTTCATTGCGAAGGGCCTCGCATGGGCGCCAACCGCATTCCCTCAACGCCCGTCATTCCCGCCCTTGTGGCGGGACCCCCTCGTTCAGCGGACGGTGAAGCGAAATGGCGCGCTGGCGCGCCACACCTCTGCACCTGCGGCGGACAGAGGGGTTCCCGCCACAAGGGCGGGAATGACGGCTGATAGGTGGAGGAATTATTGGGAAAGGCCACGCCCCTCATTTGCCCGCCACCTTCCCCAGCGCCTTCGGATCGGTCACCGTCACCCGGTCGCCGTCCGAGACGAAGCCGGCGCCGGCGGTGATCACCCGGGCGCCGTCGGGCAGGCCGGAGACCAGGGCGTCGTCGCCGTCGAAGCCGCCGAACTGGACGGGGGTGCGGCGGACGCGGCCGTTGTCGAGGCGCAGCACGGCCGCCTTGCCGCCCGAGGCCTCGAGCACCGCCTCGGCGGGGATGCGGGCGAAGGCCGGGCCGGTAGTCGCCGCCACGCGGCTGGCCAGGCGGGCGGTGGCGATCTGGCCGCTGCGCAGCTCGGGGCCATTCTTGTTAGGGGGGCCGGCGACCTCGATCTCGACCGTCACCGCGCCGGTGCGGGCGTCGGCCGACTGGCCCACGCGGGTGACGCGTCCGGCCAGCACCTGGCCGGGAAGCGCGTCGACGCTCACCTCGACCGGCGCGCCGATCCCGATCCCGGCCACGTCGCGGTCGGGCAGGGGCACGCGCAGCACCAGGGGGCTGGCGAGGTCGGCGACGCTGACCACCGCCTGGCCCGGCTGGACCACCTCGCCGGCCTGGGCCCGGCGCTCCAGCACCACCCCCGAAGCGGGCGAGACAAGCTGCGCCCAACGCCGGTCGAAGGCGGCGGCGTTGTAGGCGGCGCCGGCCGAGCGCACGGCGCTTTCGGCGTCGTCCAGCCGGGCCTTGGCGACATAGCCCTTGGCGTAGAGGGTCTTGGCGCGCTCCAGCTCGCGGCGGGCCTTGTCGAGGTCGGACGACGAAGCCTGCTGGCGGGCGTCGACGGCGGCCGGGTCGATGGTGGCCAGCACCTGACCGGCCCGGACGCTGTCGCCGGCCTCGACGTTGACCTTGGTCAGGACGCCGGCGATGCGGAACGACAACGCCATCTCGCGGCGGCGCTCCAGGGTCCCGGTGGCGGTGACGCCGCCGGACGCGCGCGGGGCGCTGACGGCGACCGCCTCCACCGCCTGGGGCGGCGGCGGAGCGGCGGGGGTCTTGGCGGGGCCGCAGCTCGCCAAGGCCAGGGCCAAAACGGCTGTCATCCCGGGCGTAGCGAAGCGAAGACCCGGGACCGCCGGAAGCGCTGAGCCCAGGCGTCGGTCCCGGATCGGCGCGCTGCGCGCTTGTCCGGGATGACAGCCGTCTGCGCCGCTCGCGAGATCCTCGATCCGTCCACGCACAGTCTCGCCCCTCGACTATCGATCAGTGATAAGTTATCAGTGATAGATTATCGCGGCTTGTCAAGCCGGGTCGAGCCTGGGAAAGGCTGGAACACGATGAAGCCGCCGCAGGTCCGATCTCCCCGAAAGCCCAAGGGTCAAGGCGCCGAGCGCCGCGAGGAGATCCTCGACGCGGCCCTGAAGCTGTTCGCCGCCAAGGACGTCCACGCGGTCTCCACCCGGCAGATCGCCGAGGCGGCCGGGATCAGCCAGCCGGCGCTCTACGCCTATTTCGCCACCAAGGACGACCTGATCGCCGAGCTGTGCGTGCGGGCCTTCGCCACCCTGTTGGCGCGGATGGCGGCGGGCAGGGCGGACTGGACCCCGACGCCCGAGGCCTTCGACAGGGCCATGCGGACCTATATCGATTTCGGCCTGGAGCAGCCCGACGCCTATCGCGTGGCCTTCATGGTCGAGAAGAGCCACGACGGTTCGTTCCACGCGCGGACGGGCGGGCGGCCGATGGCGGCCGGGATCGAGGCGTTCCAGTGCTTCGTGTCGATGATCGCCGACCTGCACGCGGCGGGGCTGACGGCCGACGACGATCCCCTGCGCCTGACCCAGACCCTGTGGGCGGGCCTGCACGGCCTGACCTCGCTGCTGATCGCGAGGCCGGAGTTCCCGTGGGTCGAACGCGAGGCGCTGATCGCCGGGCACATCGCGATGCTGCGGCGCGGGGCGCTGAGGTAGGAGAGGGTTTCGGAAGGGGCGATCAACCCCTATATCCGCGCCTCATTCCGCGAATACCCAGGACTTCATCATGGCCAAGCTGCAGCTTCTCGACACTTTCAGCCTGCAGGAAACCGAGGACGGCTACCGCCTGCTGGTCTCGGCCGTCGGCGGCGAGGCGCTCTATGTCTCGATCACGGCGGACCAGATGGACGACATCATCGAAAGCCTTGAAGCGGCCATGGGCGGCGAAGAGGAAGAGGGCGTCGAGGAAGACGAGGCGTTTTAGGGCTTAGCCAGAGCGCGCGTCCTCCGCCCCCTCGCCGCGACAGGTGATGAAGTCGCCAGGTGGGGGCAAGTGGGTGAGCCACGGTCCTCGTCAGACGCCATAGCGGCGAATACTTGCCCCCTACGGGTCGCTGCGCGACCGTCTTCCCCCAAAGGGGGAAGAGGACGTCCAGGCTGCCCCCCCTCACTCCTCCTCCGTCAGCACCTGGCCGTTGATCAGCTGGGCGCCCAGCATCTTCACCACCTCGGGGCTCTGGGCGAACTTGCCGTGGTTGAGCTTGTCGCCGGCCTTCAGCTTGGTCAGGTCGATGACGGTGATGTGGCCGTTGGCCTCCAGCCGCGAGCGGAAGGGTTCCTGGGTCGGGTCGATGGCCCCCAGGCGCAGCAGGTTGCCGGCCAGCAGGCGCGAGATCAGCAGGGCCCGGTCGTCGCGCGACACGAAGATGGTGATGTGCGGCGGGTTCGGGCCCAGGGCGTAGAACTGCTGGCTGAACACCTGCGGGTCGATGTCGGGCGAGGCCAGCACCACGTTGTTGAGCTTGGGCGGCAGGCCGCCGCGCCGGATGGCCAGCTGGCGCAGGGCCTCCATGGTCAGGTAGGTGCCCATCGAGTGGGCCACCACGGTCATCTCCTTGACGTCCGGCGCGTCGGCCGCCTTGGCCAGGGCCTCCTCCAGGGCGTCGCGCGAATAGATGGCGCTGTCGCGGTCGTACTCGTAGTCGAACAGCTTGCCGCGCGAGGGCCAGGTGAACAACAACGGCGCGGCGTCGGCCTTGGAGTCGGCGACCAACTGGGCGAAGCGGTAGACCGACGACTCGAAGCGGGTGTTGAAACCGTGGACGAACACCAGCAGCCGCGCGTGCTTGCCGCCCATGCGGTTGAACCAGGCCAGGGTGTTCTCGCGGCTGGACGGCGCGACGCTGACGGTGGTGAACTCGGTGGCCGGATCGGGCGCGGCGCCCTTGGGCCATTCCACCGCGCCGACCTTGTGGTTGGGCGGCACCGAGACGACGATCTCGGCGCCCGAGGCGCTGTTGTCGCGCTCGCCGCCGTAGATCACCCCGGGCGCGGGCGAGGCGGCGCGGGTGGTGACCACCAGCATGTCGATCTGGGTCGCGTCCGGCGCAGAGGCGGCGGTCGGGATCAGGAAGCCCTTGGGCGTGCTCCCGCAGGCGCCCAGCAGGAGCGTGGCGGCCAGGACGGCGGCATATCGTCGGACGGCGGCCACGGGCGGTCTCCTGGCGTGGCTCCATCCTGGCTGACGCAGGACAGGGGTAAATGGGGCGATCTGCTGAGAGGTTCAGGGGAACAGGACCAGTTTCAGTCCTCCGCCCCCTATGGGGGCGGACAGGCGACGAAGTCGCCAGGTGGGGGCAAGTAAGTGAGCCTCCGTCCGGCAGGTGAACACTTGCCCCCTACGGGCCTTCGGCCGTCTTCCCCCATAGGGGGAAGAGGCGCGCCCTGCTAGAGACGCCGAATGTCCCGCTCTGCTTCCACCTCGCCCTTCCGCGCCGCCTTGCCCTATGTCTGCCTGGTCGGCGCCATGGTGTCGCTGTGCGCCGGCACCTCGTTCGCCAAGACCCTGTTCCCGCTGGTCGGGGCGCAGGGGACCAGCGCCTACCGCGTCGGCTTCTCGGCCCTGGTGCTGTGCCTGATCTGGCGGCCCTGGCGCTTCCCCCTGGCTCGCAAGGACCTGATCGCCGTGGCCGCCTACGGCGCGGTGATGGGGGCGATGAACCTGTGCTTCTACATGGCCATCCGCACCATCCCGCTGGGCCTGGCCATCGCCATCGAGTTCACCGGGCCGCTGAGCCTGGCGATGATCCACGCCCGCAAGCCGATCCACTTCCTCTGGATCGCCCTGGCGGTGGCGGGCCTGGCCCTGCTGCTGCCGCTGGGCGACACCAGCCTGAACCTCGACCCTGTGGGCGTGGGCTTCGCGGCGGCGGCGGCGGTGTTCTGGGCGCTGTACATCGTGGCCGGCCAGCGGACCGGACACCTGCACGGCGGCCGCTCGGTGGCCCTGGGCATGACCACGGCGGCCCTGGTCGTGGCGCCGTTTGGACTGGTGACGGCGGGCGCGGCCCTGCTGAGCCCGGTCGCCCTGGGCCTGGGCCTGGTGGTGGCGGTGGTCTCCAGCGCCATCCCCTATTCGCTGGAGATGGTCGCCCTGCGCGGCATCTCCAAGCGCAGCTTCGGGGTGATGCTGAGCCTGGAGCCGGCGGTCGGCGCCCTGGCCGGCCTGCTGCTCTTGGGAGAACAGTTGGCCCCCCGCCAATGGCTGGCCATCGGCTTCGTCATCGCCGCCTCTGTGGGCACGGTGGCGACCGACCCGTCGCGCAAGCAGCCCGAGGCGCCGCTGCACGACTAGAGTCGGGGACATGCGCTTGCGCGTGTCCCCAACCTCATCCTCGGCATGAGCCGGCTGGCGCAGCAGGTGCTGCTGGGGACACGCAGCAAGTGCATGTCCCCGGCCGTCATTCCGCCGCGTAGACCACGGGATGCACATGCGCCCACAGGTGCGCCCGATACGTGTCGAAGCACTGCTCGCCGCAGATCAGCCGCATGACCGCGCCCTCGGCGATGAACCTCGCGCACTCCGGAAACTCCGTGACCAGGGGATGCAGGGCCTCGGCGTTCCAGGCCTTGGAGTGCTCGATGTCCAGCTGGGCGTGCAGGGCGAAGTACTTGCGGGCCGAGGGCGAGACGCCCAGGCGCTTGAGGCCGGCGTCGACGCAGGCCACGCGGCCCGGCGCGGTCAGCTCGACCACGCCCAGGGCGCCGATCGACTGGTAAGTGTAGCGCCGGGTGGTGGCGAAGGCGGTCATGGTGTTGGCCAGGGCCAGCGACTGCCACAGGGTGGAGTCGATGGTCGGCGTCAGGCCCAGCACCTGCGTCGTGCGGGTCAGCATCGGGCCATGCATGCCGGCCGCCGCGCCCCGGCCCATCTCGTCCCAATAGTTGCGGGCCAGCTCCAGCTTGGCGCGGTCGCTGACCTTGACCTGGGTCATGGCCACCAAGTCGTCGAAACCGGCCTCGCCGGCCGCCTCCTGGGTCAGGAACCACTTGATGTCCTCCAGGCCCGCAGCGCCTTCGAGCCAGTCGAACAGCGGGTCATCCTGGCCGGGGCCTGTCTCGCGCAGATCCTCGAACCAGGCCACGAAGTCGTCGGCGTTCGTCGGCACGCCGGCGACCAGGGGCAGGATGTGGTCGCGGAACTGCTCGACATAGTCGCCCTCCAGCCGCTTCATCCGGGCCTCGTCCGAGACCGCGTTGCGCCAGTCGGGATCGGGCGTCCCGACCGCCAGGCGGCGGTGGTTCCAGTGGGCCAGGCCCCGGTGCAGGGCCTCGGCGTCGGGGAATTGCGGGCTGAAGGCGCCGATGCGCGCCAGTCGTTCGCCACCAAACACGGCGTGCTCCTAGGTCGTTTGCGGGGTCGAGACGGAAAAGGCCGCCCCCGCGAGGAGGCGGCCAGAGCCGTTAGGTCGCGCGGATCAGCGCTGGTCGGTCTTGCCGGGCTGGATGGCGCCGGTGTCGACGCCGCCTTCCAGGCCGTCGTCCAGGCCTTCGACGGGCGTGCCCTCGACGCCTTCGTTGAGGCCGTCGTCACGGCGCTCCCCCTGCCGTTGCTGCTGGCCCGGCGCATTGCGCGCGGCGTCGTCCTGCTGCTGCTGCGGGGTGCGGGTCTCGCCCTGCTGGTTCTGCTGGTCGGATTGCCGGCGTTGATCGTCGGACGGTTGTTGTTGCAGACCTTCGCGATTGGCTTCGTCGCCCATGGTGGTCGCTCCCTGATACGCGCCGGAGGCTTCCGGCGGGGAGATGAACGAGGTGGAACGACGGTCGTTCCTAAGTCGAAAAAGCGACAAAAGCTGCGCAAAAGTCACGCTTCGCCCAGATCGGGCGCGTTTCCGGCGATCTTTATAGGTCCCTTATGCCCGCGGCCTGAATCCACATGGCGCCCTTATGCCGACCGCCTGTAGGCCACCGCTCCCTGCGACGGACGCTAAGCCTCATGGCCCATACCTCACCCGAGCCCGCCACTCCGGAGGCGCGCGCCGCCCGGTTCGGGGCCCTGTGGCTGGGGGCGATCGGGGTGGTGTTCGGCGACATCGGCACCAGCCCGCTCTACGCCATGCGCGAGGCCCTGGTCCACGCCCACGGGATGGATCCGAAGGTGGCGATCTTCGGCGTGGTGTCGCTGGTATTCTGGGCCCTGACCCTGGTTGTCACCCTGAAATACGTGGTCATCGTCATGCGGGCCGACAACGGCGGCGAGGGCGGCACCCTGGCCCTGATGGCCCTGGCTCAGAACGCCCTGAAGAAGCGCTCGGCCTGGCTGGTGCTGCTGGGCATCGTCGGTGCGGCGCTGTTCTACGGCGACGGCCTTATCACCCCGGCGATCTCGGTGCTGTCGGCCGTCGAGGGCCTGACGACCGCCCCGGTGATCGGCGCCCACTTCGCGCCGTTCRTCCTGCCGCTGGCGGCGATCATCCTGCTTGGCCTGTTCGCCGTGCAGTCAAGGGGCACCGAGGCAGTGGGGAGGTTCTTCGGGCCGATCACCCTGGTCTGGTTCGTGACCCTGGCGGCGCTGGGCCTGCCGTTCGTGCTGCAGCGGCCCGACATCCTGCTGGCCTTAAGCCCGGTTTACGCGGTCAAGCTGCTGGCCGCCGACGGCCTGCTGGGCGTGACGATCCTKGGCAGCGTCTTCCTGTGCGTGACCGGGGCCGAGGCGCTGTACGCCGACATGGGCCATTTCGGCAAAGCCCCGATCCGCGCCGGTTGGCTGATGGTGGCCCTGCCGTGCCTGATGCTGAACTATCTGGGCCAGGGCGCGCTGTGCCTGATCCGCCCGGCCGCCATGGAGAACCCGTTCTTCGGCCTGATCCCGCACGCGGTCTACTGGCCGGTGATCTTGCTGACCACGGCCGCGACCATCATCGCCAGCCAAGCGGTGATCACCGGGGCCTTCTCGGTCACCCAGCAGGCGGTGCAACTGGGCCTGCTGCCGCGCATCGATATCAAGCGGACCAGCGAGACCGTGGCCGGCCAGATCTTCGTGCCGCAGGTCAACATCGCCCTGGCGGTGGGCGTGCTGTTCCTGCTGTTCATGTTCCGCACCTCGTCGAACATGGCCTCGGCCTACGGGGTGGCGGTGACCACGACCATGGTCGTCACGGTGGCCCTGCTGTTCGTGGTGGCGCGCCGCCACTGGAGGTGGCCGCTGTGGGTCTGCGTGGCGCTGCTGGCCCCGTTCCTGGCGCTGGACCTGGTGTTCCTGGGCTCCAACGCGCTGAAGATCGCCGACGGCGGCTGGGTCCCCCTGGCGGCGGCCGGCGCGATCGTGCTGGCGATGTGGACCTGGCGGGCGGGCAGCGACCTGTTGCACGGCAAGGTGCATCGCGACTCGGTCTCGCTGACCGACCTGATCGCCAGCCTGCGGGCCAGGCCGCCGCATCCGGTGCCGGGCACGGCGATCTTCCTGACCTCGGACCCGTCCGCGGCCCCGGTCGCACTGCTGCATAATCTCAAGCACAACAAGGTGCTGCACGCCGAGAACGTGGTCATGACCGTGCGCACGGCCGACCAGCCGCGCGTCGCCGAGAAGGACCGGATCGAGATCGAGGTCCTGGGCCCCGGTTTCAAGCGGGTGACCGTGCACTACGGCTTCATGGAGACGCCGCACATCCCGCGCGCACTGGGCAGCTGCCGCCGGCGCGGCCTGGTGTTCGACCTGATGTCGACCTCGTTCTTCGTCGGCCGCCGCACGGTGGTGGCCTCGCCCGGGGTGGGCATGCCGCTGTGGCAGGACCGGCTGTTCATCTGGATGGTCCGCAACGCCGCCGACCCGATCGACTTCTTCCACATCCCGGCCGGACGGGTGGTTGAGATGGGGTCGCAGGTGGTGGTCTAATCCTCTCCCATGGGGAGAGGGCCCCTTACCCCGCCATCGTCTCGCGCTTTTCCTCCAGCGCCAGCCAGTCCTCTTCCGCCGTGGCCAGGTCGGCGCGGGCCTTGTCGAGGGCCTTCATCAGCTTGTCGAAGCCGGCCGGGTCCTTGGCGTAGAGGTCGGGGTCGGCCAGCTTGGCCTCCAGGTCGGCGATGATCTTGGGGCTGGCGGCGACCAGGGCCTCGCACTCCTCCAGGCGCCGCTGGTCCTTGTAGGACAGCTTGACGGTCTTCTTCGGCGCCGGCGGGGCGGCGGGGGTGACGATGGCCTTGTGCGAGCCTGTGCCGGTGGCGAAGTCGCCGGCCGCGCCGCGGGCGCCCTTGAAGAAGTCCGGGGCCTGGTCGATCAGGTCGCTCCAGCCGCCGGGGGTCTCCAGCACCTTGCCGTGGCCGTTCATGGCGATGGTCGAGGTGGCCAGGCGATCGATGAAGTCGCGATCGTGGCTGACCAGGATGAGGGTTCCCTCGAAATCGGCCAGCACCTCTTCCAGCAGGTCCAGGGTGTCCATGTCCAGGTCGTTGGTCGGTTCGTCGAGGACCATCAGGTTGGTCGGCGTCGCCAGGGCGCGGGCCAGCAGCAGGCGGTTGCGCTCACCGCCCGACAGGCTGGTGACCGGCTGGCGCAGCTGGGCCTCGGTGAACAGGAACTCCTTGGCGTAGCCGGCCACGTGCTTGGGGATGCCGCGCACCAGGATGGAGTCGCCGCCGCCGGGGGTCAGGAAGTCCCACAGCGTCATCTTCTCCGACAGCGCCATGCGGTTCTGGTCGACGTAGGAGATCTCCAGATTGGTGCCCAGCTTGATGTCGCCGGCGTCGATCGGGATCTCGCCCAGCAGCATGCGCACCAGGGTGGTCTTGCCGGCGCCGTTCGGGCCGACCAGGGCCACGCGGTCGCCGCGCAGGATGCGGGTGGAGAAGTCCTCGACGATCACCCGGTCGCCGAACTTCTTGGTGACGTGCTTGGCCTCGACCACGCGCTTGCCCGACGTGCCCGAGCTCTCGACGGCCAGGGTCATGCTGCCGCGCTTGTCGGCCTGCAGGTCGCGCTTCTGGCTGCGCAGGTCCATCAGGGCCCGGCGGCGGCCTTCGTTGCGGGCCCGGCGACCCTGGACGCCGCGCGCCAGCCAGGCGTTTTCCTTCTCCAGCTGCTTGTTGAGGCGACGCTCCTCGTCGGCCTCGGCGGCCAGCACCTGCTCGCTCCAGATCTCGAACTCGGCGAAGCCCTTGTCCAGGCGACGCACCTTGCGGTGCTCCAGCCAGAAGGTGCGCTGGGTGACGCGGTTCAGGAAGGCGCGGTCGTGGCTGACGATCAGGGCCGCGCACTTGGAGCCGGCCAGCTCCTCTTCCAGGGTCTGGATCGCGAAGATGTCCAGGTGGTTGGTCGGCTCGTCCAGCAGCAGCACGTCGGGCTGTTCGGCGAACGCGCGGGCCAGGGCGGCGCGGCGGCGCTCGCCGCCCGACAGGCCCACCGTGCTCTTGGCGTAGTCCAGGCCGAAGTCGGCCAGGGTGGCGTGGGCCTCGTAGTCCTCGGCGCCGCCGGCCGTGCAGTAGTCCAGCAGGGTCTCGCCGGTGATGTCCGGCTCCTGGCTGACATAGACGATCTTGGCGCCCGGCTGGGCTGCGCGCTCGCCGCTGTCGGCCTCGACGCCCTGGGCGGCCAGGATCTTCAGCAGGGTCGACTTGCCCGCGCCGTTGCGACCCACCAGGCAGGCGCGCACCCGCGGCTCCAGCGCCAGGTCCACGCCGTCGAACAGCGGCTTGGCGCCATCGGCGAGGCGAACGTCCTTGAGAGCCAGGACAGGGGCGCGAGTCGGGGAGGCCATGATCGGGAGGTCTTACTGTCGGCGAGGAGTGAGGAGATGGGGGCGTATAGCAGGGCCGGCGAGAGGGCGGGGGGTTTTCTTGTCGCGGGGCGGGGGACGCACACTCACCCCACGGCCTGAGTAATCTTGGCGAAGGTGGGGACACACACTCACGGCAAGGCGCCGACCGATCCGGCAGAGGCTTGAGGGTGAGTGTGTGTCCCCTGTGTCGCCCGCTGCCAGGCCGTTGATCCCAGCGGACGGCCGGTTCGCGTGGCGTCGCGCAGCAGATCATATCCTTCTTCGGGAGCGTCGAGATCGAAGAAGGTCGTCATCTGCGCGCCCAGGAGTTCCGCGAGTGGTCCGGGCGTCAGTAGGGGATCGGCCTTTCCGGACAGGTGCGCGCTCACACTGGACCAAGGCCAGTCGACGGCCCGTCTGGCAAGTCCAGCGCGTACGGGGTTGAGGCCAACATAGCGGGCGCAAAGCCTCAGGTGGGCCTCGTCCATCGGAACCGAGGCGAACCGGCCCTGCCAGAGATAGCCCGACCAGCCTTCACGTCGATTGATGTGTCGGGCATAGCGGACGTGGGTGGCGCCGACCGCGTGGGCCAGGCTGGCTTCATCCTCGGGCGTGGCGATCAAGTGAACGTGGTTGGGCATCAGACAATAGGCCCAGACCTGTACACGGGCTTCGGCGAAGGCGCCGGCGGCGATCCTCAGATAGGTGGCATAGTCGTTGACGCCGAAGAAAGTCGACTGCCGTCGGTTGCCCCGCTGGGTCACGTGATGCGGAACGCCGGGGAACACCACGCGCGCCGTCCTGGGCATTTGACGAGTCCTCTCCGAGGAGGGTGAACGATGTTCTCTTTTTGTTCTTAAGTCAAGAATCGCCTTGGGTGAAGGTGGGGACACACACTCACGGCAAGGCGCCGACCGATCCGGCAGAGGCTTGAGGGTGAGTGTGTGTCCCCTGTGTCGCCCCCAGTCCCCATCGCCCCAAAGAAAAAGGGGCCGCCCTTGCGGACGGCCCCTCCATCTCATCGGGGTTCGTACTGGTGACCCCGTAAGCGAGATCTCTCTCGACTAGTACTTCAGGCGGACGCCCACCCGGAAGTAGCGGCCCACGATGCCCGATTGCGAGTAGGTCGGGTTCCAGTTCACCGCGGCGTAGTTGGCCGGGTTGAACATCGGGCCGGCGTCGAACAGGTTCATGACGTCGGCGTAGACGCTGGCCTTTTCGGTCACGTCGTAGGCGCCCGTCAGGTCGACGGTCGTGAACGACTTCACGCGGCAGTAGAAGTCGTCGTCGCCGTACAGGCAGCCGTTGGCGGCGCTGTCGTCGACTTCGCGCATGCCGCTGACGTAGTTCATCGTGCCGGTCACGTGGATCGGACCGTGCTCGAAGGTGTTCGACCACGACAGGCGGTTCTTCGGGGTGCCGGCGCCCGACGACAGAGCGTACGGCGCTTCCTTGCCGACGTAGTTATAGGTCGTGCCGTCCTGCGTGTACTTGAAGTCGAACAGGGTGGTGGCGTCCAGGTTCGTCGTCCACTTCACGTCGTACGGCAGGTAGAAGCTGGCCTGGACGTTGAGGTCCAGACCGCTGGTGACCAGCGAGTCGGCGTTGATGTAGGGCGAGGCGATCGACAGCACCCGGCGCTGGGCGGTCGGGTGGTCCGGGTCCGCGGCGTCGGCGACGACGGTGTAGCCGGCCGGGATGGCCTGGCCCGAATAGTAGGCGTCCAGCGCCACGCCCGGAGCGGCCTGGGCGATCACGTCGGTCTTCTTGATGTGGTAGTAGTCCAGCGAGACGCTGAAGTTACGCGTGGGAGCCCACACCGCGCCGAACGTATAGCTGGTCGACTTTTCCGGCTTCAGGTCCGGGTTGGCCGTGGTGATCTGCGAGAGCGAGTAGTCCTTGGTGTACTCGTTGTCGCCGTGGGCGGCGCGGAAGGCGTCGAACGAGGCGTCGTCGAACGAGAACGTCGTGAAGCCCTGGGCGGCGGAGTCGCCCGATTCCGAGAAGCTCGGAGCCCGGAAGCCCTTCGACACCGTACCGCGGATCGCGATTTCCTTGGTGGGCGAGAACTTCACGCCCAGCTTCGGCGAGAAGTTGTCGCCGAAGTCGGAATAGTGGTCGTAGCGACCCGAGGCGTTGACTTCCAGCTTGTCGGTGATCGGCATGCCCAGTTCGGCGAAGGCCGAGGCGACCGTGCGGTTGCCGATGGTCTTGGCGTTGCCCAGGCCCTGGGCGTCGTTGACCGGGTTCAGGGCCGGATCGTTGGTGGCCTCGTAGCGGAACTCGCCGCCCAGACCCAGCTGAGCGTCGCCGCCCGGCAGGGCGAACACGCTGCGCGAAGCCTGGAAGCTGATCGAGTCCAGGTCCGAGGTCGAGGTCTTGGCCAGGGTCGGCGACAGGGCCTTGCGGACCGCGGCGCTGTTCTTGGACGGATCGATGAAGTTGTACGAACCGTCGGCGATCACCTTCATCAGGTTGTCGTAGCTGACGAAGCCGTTCTGGGCGCTTTCCAGCCAGCCGTGGGCGATCACCAGGTTGGCCTGGTAATCCCAGTCCATGGCCGAGCCCTTCACGCCGCCGACCATGCGGGCCATGCGGTTGGTGAACTCGGCGTCGGCCGGCAGGTCGCTGAAGCGGTACTTGATCAGGGCGTACTGACCGGCCGCCGCGAACGGGTTGTTCGGGTTCAGGCTGCCGTCGGTCAGGGTGATCGGCAGGACGATGTTGCTCAGGTTATGCGGCGTGCTGGACGAGATCGGAACCGGGGTGCCGGTGACCGAGGTCTTGCTCTGCACGAAGCTGCCCGACAGGTAGGCCTCGAGGTTGTCGTTCGGCTTGATCGTGAAGCGACCGTAGGTGGCGATGCGCTCCTGCTTGGGCTGGACGTCGCCGAAGGTGGCGATGTTCTGGGCGCAGTAGCTGCCGATCGAAGCGCCGGTGTCGTCGTCCAGGCGCGGATCGACGGTCAGCGGGGCGTCGGGGGCGCAGGCGCGCAGCGGACGCCACTCGTTGCCGAGGCCGCCGATGGCCTGGCCGCTGGCCAGGTTGCCGGCTTCGGTCAGGATGGCCGGCTTGACGTTGCCGTAGAAGGTGCTGCCGCCCGCTTGGGGATTGTTGTTCTGGCCGCCGGGGATCGAGGTCAGGTCGTTGGTGTTGAACGGGAAGCCGCGCTGGTCGATGCGGATGCGCTTGTCCAGCTGGTACTCGAAGTCGCCGTAGACGTTGTACTTGTCGGTATCCAGGTCGCCGTAGCCGAAGTCGGCGCTGAAGCGGTACTGGTCGCCGCCGCCGTGTTCGCTGGTGCCGATCGAGGCGTCGGCGCTCATGCCCTGGTAGTTGGACTTCATGATGATGTTGACGACGCCGCCGATGGCGTCGGCGCCGTACAGCGACGAGGCGCCGTCCTTCAGGGTCTCGATGCGCTCAACGGCGTTGAACGGGATCGAGTTGAGGTCGACGAACGCCTTCTGGCCGTCGTCGGCCAGCGGGTAGTTGGCGTTCCGCAGGCCGTCGATCATCACCAGGGTCGAGTTGACCGATAGGCCGCGCAGCGACACGCCGGTCGAGCCGGCGGCGAAGCCGTTGCCGAAGGCGGCGGGGATCGAACCGGAGTTGTCGGCCGACAGGCTGCGGATGGCGTCGGCGATCGTGGTGATGCCCTGGGCCTTCAGCGCCTCGGTCGTCTGGACCGTGACCGGCGACGGGGTCGCGGTGTCGGTGCGACGCAGCAGCGAACCGGTGACGACGACGGCTTCGACTTCGTTGTCGGCCGGGGCGGCCGGCTGGGCGGCTTCTTGAGCCTGGGCGGCGAAGGCGGCGAAGGTGGCGGCCCCCGCGATCATCGTCGTCGCGAGCAGACGCCCGCGGGTGATGTGCAATTTCATGTCGGTCCCTCCGGGCGCTCAGAGCTTGGCCTCATCGACCCGCTCGTCCCGTCGCCCTGTCAGTTTCAGGTTTCCCGGAGGACCTCCGTCCCCGGTTGCCGTTGGGATAGGAGCCGTCAAAGACGCCCGTCAATCGTGGACGCTGTTATGTAATCAATATGTCGAAGACCTGTCACATCCAAGCAACGGCCGATACCCAAATGCGGCGAGAATAGGACTTTTAGGTGTCAGCGGCGCAATGAGGCGTAGATAAAACACCGATATCTAAGCTTGACTGTAATGAATAAGGTTCGAAGAACTTGGTGATCTGAGCTGAATCCTTACAGGCCTGCAACTATTGTAACAATGCTCATCGAAAGTCGATATTCCGAGATCGATTATCGATACGTGTAACCGCACAAAGCGAGTCTCTGGAGGGCTCGAACCGCTCGATCTGCCCCCGGCAGCGACCGTTCGTCGCAACCACGGTTAAGCTCTTGGCCACCCCGTTGCGGCACAACGTGGGGTTCGGGTCGGGGGAAACCGTGAGCACTGAGACAGACTTGCCGGAACCGTGCCCAGCGCACGGCGTGGACACGTTCGAGAAGGCTGACAGCGGTGTCTCCGCGACGTCCGCGCGTCGCCGGTCGTGGACCCGCCACGGGGCCGAGCTGTGCCTGATCGTCCTGTTCGTCCTGACCGCCGCGATCATCGGCTTCCAGCACCAGCTGTTCGACCGCGAGATCGTGGTGACCGACGCCACCGCCGCGAACTACGGCTACAGCGGCTATGCCGACCAGGTGGTCGGCGGCAGCTCCACCTTCAAGGCGGCCGCAAGGCCGCTGACCTGGTCCTGCGACCTGAAGACCGGCGGGTCGGCCTCGCTGTTCTGCGGCTATGAGGTCGTGCTCGACGGCAACGGCGCGCTGCCCGGGGTCGACCTGCGCACGCTGGACGCCATCGCCCTGACGATCGACTACGACGGCCCGGCGACGGCCCTGCGGTTCTATCTGAAGAACCAGGACCCCCGGTACAGCACGATCGGCGACCGCTCGACCGCCAAGATCAACAAGGTCGAGTTCTCGGTCCGCAAGGGCCGCCAGACCGTGGTGCTGGGCCCGCGCGACTTCAGCGTCGCGGAGTGGTGGCTGTCGGGCAAGCACTTCGCGCCCGAGTTGGCCCGCACCCAGTTCGACGACGTCGTGGCGGTCGAGGTGTCCACGGCCACGACCGCGCCGCCGGGCCGCTACGCCATGCGGATCGAGTCGCTGGTCCTGCGCCGCTCCAGCATCGCGCCGGCCACCCTCTACCTGATCATCCTGGCCTCGTGGGCGGTGGCGATCGTCTTCTACATGGCCGTGCGGGTCGAACGCGCGCGCCGCGACACCCAGGACAAGGAGCGGGCGCAAGCCGAGGCGAGGACCGCCCTGGCCGCCGCCAAGTCGGCCGCCGAGCGGGCCAGCGAGGCCAAGTCCGACTTCCTGGCCCATATGAGCCATGAGCTGCGCACGCCGCTCAACGCCGTGCTGGGCTACGCCCAGTTGCTGGAGCGCCGCGCGCTGGCCCCGGCCGACCTCGGCGCCGTGCGGACCATCCATCGCAGCGGCGAGCACCTGCTGTCGCTGATCACCGACCTGCTGGACCTTTCGAAGATCGAGGCCGGGCGCATGGAGCTGCGGGCCGGGCCCGTGCGGCTGCGCCAGGCGATCGCCGCCGTCGCCGAGATGGTCCAGGTGCGGGCCCAGGAGAAGGGCCTGGCCTTCCAGTGCGTGGTCGACGACGACGCGCCCGAGGCGGTGCTGGCCGACGACAAGCGGCTGCGCCAGATCCTGCTCAACCTGCTGGGCAACGCGGTGAAGTTCACCGGCGAGGGCCGGGTGTCGCTGCGCGTCTCGGTGCTGGACCAGGACGCCGAGGCCGCGACCCTGCGCTTCGAGGTGCAGGACAGCGGTCCGGGCATCGCCGAGGACGAGCTGGAGCGCATCTTCCAGCCCTTCGAACAGGTCGGCGAGATCCAGCGACGCGAAGCCGGCACGGGACTGGGCCTGGCCATCAGCGGGCAGCTGGCCGGCCTGATGGGGGCGACGATCCAGGTGCAGAGCCGCCTGGGCCAGGGCGCCTGCTTCTGGTTCGAGGCCCGCTTCCCCCTGGCCGACGCGCCGCAAGCCGGCGCCGCCCCGGCCCTGGCCGACATCCGCGGCTACGCCGGCGAGCGCCGCCGCCTGCTGGTGGTCGACGACAACCCCGACAACCGAGACCTGCTGCGCGACCTGCTGCTGCCCCTGGGTTTCGAGATCGAGACCGCCGGCGACGGCCGCGAGGCGGTGCGGCTGGCTCAGCTCGTCCGGCCCGACCTGATCCTGATGGACCTGAAGATGCCGGTCATGGACGGCCACGAGGCCACGCGCCTGATGCGCCTGATCGAGCCGCTGAAGGACGCGCCGATCATCGCCGTGTCGGCCAACAACGCCGAGGAGGCGCGGGCCACCTCGCGGCTGGCGGGAGCCGACGACTTCGTCAGCAAGCCGATCGAGAGCGACGAGCTGCTGGGCGCCATCGGCCGGGCGCTGGACCTGGAGTGGGTCCTCGCCGACGGGGCCCGGGCCGCGCCGCAGGCCGAGGCCGAAGAGGAACCGGCGGTTGCTCCTTCGCGCCGCCTGCGGATCCTGGCGGCCGAGGACAATTCGGCCAACAAGGCGCTGCTGCACGCCATGCTGCAGGGCCTGGACGTTGACCTGCGGATGGCCTCGAACGGCGCCGAGGCGGTCGAGGCCTGGACGGCCGACGACTTCGACCTGGTGCTGATGGACGTGCGGATGCCGGGCATGTCCGGCGTCGAGGCCACCCGGGCCATCCGCTCGGACGAGGCCCGCACCGGTCGCCGCCGCACCCCGATCGTCGCGCTCTCGGGCGACGCGCTGGACCACCACCAGGTCGAATACCGAGCGGCCGGCATGGACGCCTGCCTCGCCAAGCCGATCGAGTTGCGCCAGCTCTACGCCCTGATCGCGGCGGTGGCCGACGAGCGGCTGCCGCAGCTGGAACTGGCGGGGTGATGGGTTCCTAGAACCCCTCTCTCCATGAGAGATGGGTCTAGTAAGGCAGCTGCTCCGGCGCCGTTCCGGCCGCCGGGGGCGCGGCGGGATCCGGAGCCACGGGCTCCAGTTCCGAGGCCGAGCGGGCGAACTCCGCGCCGAGGGTCTCGTAGAAGCCGTTGCGGGGATCGGGCGTCGACAGGGGTTCCGGATCGGGCAGCAGCCAGGGGAAGTCGCGCACCGCCAGCCCCTCGTGGGCGGCCAGCATGAAGCGCCGCCAGATGCTGGCCGGGATGTCGCCGCCGACCACCCGGTTCATCGGCCGGTCGTCGTCGTTGCCCACCCAGACGCCGGTCACGTAGTCGGGCGTGAAGCCCACGAACCAGGCGTCGCGCCAGTTCTGGCTGGTGCCGGTCTTGCCCGCCGCCGGCCAGCCGAACGCCGCGCGCCTGGCGGTGCCGACCTCGACGACCTTCTTCATCATCTTGACCATCATGCTGGCCTTGCTGATGTCGTAGACGCTGGCCGGAGCGGCCGGGACGGTGTGGCTGAAGATCGGTTCGCCGCCTTGGGTGGAGATGCTCTCGATCACGTAGGGCTGGACGCGGACGCCGCCCTGCTGGAACACCTGGAAGCCCGAGGTCAGCTGCAGCAGGTTCACCTCATAGGCCCCCAGCGCCACCGACAGGTCGGGGTTGGAGGGCAGGGTCGTGATCCCGAACCGCCGGGCGAGATCCCCGATCGCCGGACCGCCGGCCTCCTGGGCCAGCTTGACGGCGATGGTGTTGATCGAGTTGACCAGGGCGTCCTGCACGGTCATCGGACCGCGATAGCCGCCGGCGTAGTTCTCGGGCTTCCAGTCGCCGAACTGCACGGGCCCGTCCACGCGGATGTCGGTGGGCATGACGCCCTTCTCCAGGGCCGCGGCGTAGACGAACGGCTTGAAGGTCGAGCCCGGCTGGCGGCGGGCCTGGACGGCGCGGTTGAACGGGCTCTCGACATAGTCGGTCCCGCCCACCATCGCCCGCACGGCCCCGTCGGCCGACAGCGACAGCAGGGCCGCCTGCCGGGCCCCGGCGCTCTCGCCGCCGACGGCGATGGCCTGGCGGACGGTCTGGACGCCCACGTGCTGCAGGCGCGGGTCGATGGTCAGGCGCACCACCAGGTCGGGGGCGTTCTGGCCGGCGATGCGCACGGCCTCGCCGGTGGCGTAGTCCAGCACCCAGCCGTAGTCGCCCTCGTCGGCCACGGCCAGCGGCGACAGCTTGGGCGTGTCGTCCAGCGCCCGGCTCTCCTGCTCGGCGGTGATCCAGCCCTCCTTGCGCATGTTGGCCAGGATCAGGCGCGAGCGGGCCAGGGCCGGGCTCATGTCGCGGGTCAGGGCCAGGCGCGAGGGCGCCTTGAGCAGGCTGGCCAGCAGGGCGGATTCCGACAGGGTCAGCTGGCTGGCCGGCTTGTTGAAATAGGTCTGGGACGCGCCGTCGACGCCATAGGTGCCGGCCCCGAAATAGACCCGGTTCAGATAGAGCTCCAGCACCTCGTCCTTGGTCAGCACCCGCTCCAGCTTCCAGGCCAGGTACATCTCCTGCACCTTGCGCTTGGTGATCCGGTCGGGCGTCAGGAACATGCCCTTGGCCAGCTGCTGGCTCAGGGTCGAGGCGCCCTGCACGGTGCGGCCGGCCCGGTGGTTGATCCAGGCGGCGCGGACGATGCCGTAGGGGTCGATGGCCCCGTGCTTGTAGAAGCGCTTGTCCTCGGCCGCCAGGAAGGCCAGCGGCACGTAGTTGGGCACCGCGCCCAGGGTGATGCGCTGGCCGTAGCGCGGGCCCCGGGTGGCGATCACCTGGCCGTTGCGGTCCTCGAACCGGATGCCCGGCGCGCGGTTCACCGCGAACAGCGCCTCGCGCGACGGCAGGGGCGGGGCGTCGCGCAGGTACTTCCACCAGACATAGCCGGCGCCCGACGCGGCGGTCAGCAGCATCAGCAGCACGACGACGGCCAGGGTCCACCAGATCCAACGGCCCTTCTTGGCCTTGGCGTGCTTCAAATCAGCGCGGAACGGCTCTTCCGGCGGCCTCTGCGGCGGGGGCTCGGACGGGGGCGGAGGCGGCGGCGCGGACGCGAATTCCTGAGGCCGCGCGGGCTGTTGGCCCGCCGGCTTGTCGTCGAAGCGATAGGGCGGCAGCGTCCAGTCGTTCAAGTCGGCCCCATGGTCCCGTTTGGTCTTAAGCTAAATTGGGTTTAGGACGCCGCGATGATGGCGCGCAAACCTTTCTGGGAGACGAAGTCCCTAAACCAGATGACCGTCCCCGAGTGGGAGAGTCTATGCGACGGCTGCGGCCTTTGCTGCCTGGTTCGCTTCGAAGACGAAGACACCGGCGAGATCATCCCCACCAGGGTGCATTGCCAGCTGTTCGACGAGCACCGCTGCAGCTGCAAGGACTATCCCAACCGCCGCAAGACCGTGCCCGACTGCATCAAGCTGACGCCGCACAATATCGAGACCCTGGAATGGATGCCGCCGTCCTGCGCCTATCGCCGGCTGCACGAGGGCAAGACCCTGCCGCTGTGGCATCCGCTGATCACCGGCGACCCGGAAAGCACCCACAAGGCCGGCATCTCGGTGCGCGACCAGACGGTGTCGGAGCTGTCGTTCGACGACCCCGAAGACGCCCTGGACTTCGTCGCCACCGACCTGATGTACGACAAGAGCGACGTGATCTACGACCCGGAAGACTGAGGGCTCGGTTCCGTCGGGCAGACGCCCCTTATCGCCTCGATCGCCTCGCCGATCCTTTGAAGCCGCGCGGGCAGGTCGGGCATGTTCGAGCGCGCCAGGTCGCCGCCGAAGATGTACTGCTCATCCGCCGAGACGATGGCGCAGCGTAGACGGTTCCCCTCCTGCCCATAGTCCCGGCACTGGCTCAGGCGGCGCTCGTCGGCGAAGGCGTAGGCGTCTCCGGGGCCGAGATAGGACCTGAACGACAAGGCGTTGGGCGGCCACAGGTCGACACGCCGAAAGATCCCCGTTTCGATGTTGTCCTTGATCCTCTCCGGCGTCAGGCCTCGCCAGCCGAAGCCTTCGCCCGGCGGGCGCGACCATCCGGAGATCCAGATCCGCAGTTGATCGGGATCCTCGTCGTCCGTCGGCGCGGCGGGTTCGCCGACCGTATCGCCTGGGGCGGCGATCGTCAGCGTCAGCGGCTGGCCCAGCGGCGTCGCTTTCCAGGGCGGCGACAGGCGGGAGACGTCCAGGCAGGAGCCGTCCCGCAGGCGCAGGGCCGTGGGGCCGACACGCACGCCGTTGGCCTTTTCCCAGGCCTCGATCTTGGGCGCGATGTCCTCGATGGCGGAGCCCGTCTCGGGCGTCTTCCGCTCCGAACAGCCGGCCAGCGCCATCAGGGCGACAGCGACGACGGCGAGAGCGTTCGGTCTAACGGCGCCCATGGCGATTTCTCCCAGACCTACAGATCGGCCTCGGCCTCCAGCGCCGGCCAGGGGACGAAGGCCAGCAGCAGATAGCCGACGAAGGCGCCGCCCGGGATCAGGGCCAGCAGCACCCACCACGGCGAGAAGCCGGCGCGCTGAAGAATCCGCACGCCGGGCCACAGGAAGGCGGCGCCGAACGCGATCGCCGTGCTCAGGACGATCAGCCAATGCAGCCAGGACATGGTTCCCATCGCGACGCTCCCCGAATCCGATGGTCAAGCTTTGAGGGGTTTTCGGCGGTTCGGCAACCGGTGCGATGGGCCGGCGACGAGGCGGGGTTTGCACCGCGGGAACTCGGTATTCCCCCGTATAGACACCCTCGGGCCTCCGCCGGATCGTCCAGCCGGACAAGGATCCGGAGCTGGACGATGGACAGACGTCATTTCACCGTTTTCGCCCTGACCGGCCTGACCTTCGCCGCCGCTCGGCCCGCTCTGGCGGCCAAGCCGCCGGCCGAGTGGGACGGGCTGGTCAAGGTCAAGGCCAAGCGGTTCGAGCTGGTCTATCTGCGGCCCGGCGCCGACTTCCGCGGCTACACCAAGGTGATCCTCGACCCGACCGAGATCGCGTTCGAGAAGAACTGGAAGCGCGACTACAACAGTTCCTCGGCGAGCTCGTCGCTGCAGGTGTCCGACCGGGACATCGCGCGCATGGCCGACGAGGGCCGCAAGGGCGCCGCCGAGATCCTGCAGAAGGCCTATGCGGCGGGCGGCTATCCGGTGGTCAGCGAGCCGGCGGCCGACGTCCTGCGGGTGCGCACGGCCCTGATCGACATCACCGTCACCTCGCCCGACACCGACAGTCCCGGGATCGTGCGCAGCTACAGCCGCGACGCCGGCGGCGCCACCCTGGTGGTCGAGGCGCGGGACTCGATGACCGGCGCCCTGCTGGGCCGGGCGGTCGACAGCCGCACGATCGACGACTTCTCGATGGAATGGCGCAACCGCGTCACCAACCGCCAGGACTTCAGCCGGCAGATCGAGACCTGGGCCAAGAACAGCGTCAAGGGCCTGGACGAGCTGAAGGCCTTGTCGCCGATCGCGGGGTAGGCCCTCAGTCGCCGGGCCCCCGCTTGCCCGACAGCAGGGCGTAGATCGCCATCGCGTGCCCGTGGCCCAGCCCCAGCTGGCCCTTGCCCCAGTCCACGACCTGGCCGGCCTTCACCCCCGGCTTGAGCGCGCCGCCCTCCGACAGCCCGACGGCGTCGGCGGCCGCCTTGAGACCCTCGGCGTCGAGGCCGGTCTTGGCCTGGATGGTGTCGAGATAGGCTTGGAAGGACATGGGGCGGCTCCGTGGAGGTGGTTCTCGATGCCAGGACGGCCGGGGAGCGCCGAAGCCGACAAGGCGCGACGGCTTTTCTTGGGCGGGCGGCGGCCACACTTCGGTCCGCAATCTAGAGCGGAGTCCCCGCGGTCGTGGGAGCGCGGGGCGGGATGTTCAAACGGGGGAGGTCACCGGGCGGCGTCGTACGCACGGCCGCGCTCGTCGTGTCGGGCGTCCTTCACGCGGTCCTGCTGGTCCTTCTGGTGCGCTACGCGGCGCGGGGAACGCCGACCCATCGTGAGCCGCCCACGATCCAGGCCGTGCTCGTGCCGCCGGATCGACCAAGCCCGACCCATCGCGACCGCCTCCGTCCTCCGTCGTCGGACGACCGCGACGCCCTGGCCCGAGCCGCACCGGTGCTTCCCGTTCAGGCCGCGGCGCCGCGCCCCGGCGAGGTCGCGCCCTTCACACCCGGCGACGCCTCGCCCTCGCCAACCGAAGCCGACGTCGCGGCGAGGGTCCTTCGCGGCCTGCGCGGCTGCGACCGGGCCGAGCTGACACGCCAGGAGCGAGAGGACTGCGAAGCCCAGCGCTGGGCCAAGGCCGCCCCGGTCACGGCGCGGCTCAACCTGGACCTGTCCGGCCGCTACGCCAGGAACCCGGAACCCTTCCTGTTGCGCCGGCCCAAGAACGGCTGTCGCGCTCGCATGGGCGGCGATCCGGACGTCAGGGGCGACGACAGCAATGTCCGCGCGGGCGTCACCTGCGTGAAGCCGTTCTAGGCCGCGCGGAAATCGCCGCGCCGAGCGGACAGGACGGCCCTGAGGCCAGTCCCGCGACGCTCGGCGCGGCGATATCGAGCGGCCTAGCGGTTGCCGCCGGCCACGGCGATGATTTCACCCGTGATCCAGAAGCTCTCGGGCGAGGCCAGGAAAACCGCCACCGGCGCGATGTCCGACGGCTGGCCCAGGCGACCAAGCGGGGTCTGGGCGACCATCTGGGTCTCCAGCTCGGAGCCGATGATGCCCATGGTGTGGGTGCCTTCGGTCTCTACGGCGCCGGGCGCGATGGTGTTGACCCGGATGTTGCGCGAGCCGAGCTCCTTGGCCAGCACGCGGGTGATCGAGTCCACGGCGGCCTTGGTGGCCGTGTAGACCGAGGCGGTCGGGATATCGACGGTGGTGGCCGCCGAGCTGATGTTGATGACGCTGCCGCCGTCCGGGCCAAAGCGCTTGGCCGCTTCGCTGGTGGCCAGCAGCACGCCCAGGACGTTGGTGTCGAACTGACGCCGGTACTCGGCCTCGGTCACCTCCTCGATGGGCGCGAAGGCGTAGACGCCGGCGTTGTTGACCAGGATATCGATGCCGCCGAAGGCCTTCTGGGTTTCGTCGAACAACCGCGAGACGTCGTCGCTGCTGGCCACCGAGCCCTGGACGGCGATGGCCTTGCCGCCGGCGGCGACGATTTCGGCCACCACCTTGTCGGCGCCTTCGCGGCTGGAGGCGTAGTTGACCGCCACCGCCGCGCCCTCGGCGGCCAGGGCCTTGGCGATGCCGGCCCCGATGCCCTTCGACGCGCCCGTGACGACGGCGGTCTTGCCTGCAAGCTTGCTCATGAACTCTCTCCGGTCGCCCTTAGTGGCGAACGCTTCGATACTTAGATAACTATCGAAGTAATTCAATGCGCGGAGCCGCGAGAATTTTCGCGGGCGGAGTCAGATTTCGGCGAGCTGGGCCAGATAGGCGTTCAGGACGTCGCGCTGCAGGACCAGATAGGTGAACTTGCCCTGCCTGCACATGCGGACCAGGCCGGCGCGCTCCAGCTCCTTCATGTGGTGCGAGAGCGTGGCGGCGCTGACCGGATGGCGCTGGGCGACGGCGCCGCAGGGCGTGGGCTCGCTGGCCGAGCCGATTTCCTTGAGGATCTGGCGGCGGCGCGGCTCGGCGAGGGCCTTGCCGATCAGATTCACCTGGCGTTCGTCCAGCACGGTGCGCGACGGGTCTTCCATGGCCCTCATATGCGATGGGGCGGCGGCGGAAGCAAATGGGTTGGCGGCCTGGCCTTAGACGGCCCGCCGTCGGCGCCCTGACGGGGATAGAGCGCCGTCGATCCTCGGCGTTCAGCGAGTCGACGCCAACGAAATCAACGCCTTGAACTTTCTCGACCGAACTTATCAGCGGCGCCCGCTGCTCCCGTATCTTTGTGTCATGGCCGGGAGAAGCGAGATGAAGCCCGAAGAGCTGATGGCGAAGATCGCCCACCTGTTCGTCGAACGGTACGCCAAGGTGGCGATCAAGATCGACAGCGGCGCCGACGAGCGCGGCGAGGAGGCGAACCTGAAGCTCCTTGGCCGCGCATCGATGGAAGGGTGTCGCGTCAGCGCCTTCCAAGCGCAGGGCCAGAAGATGCTCGGCGGTCTGGCGAAGCTGGAGGCCGAGGTCGCCAAGGCGTCGGCGCAGACGACCGTCGGCGCCCCGGGCGCCGCCAACGAGAACGACGTCGAAACCCCCGAGGAGATGGAAATGGATGACGACACCGGCCGCACCCCCGAGCGCATTGACGCTCTCTATCACGAGATCGATCGACGACTGGCTGCTCTCCAGGCGGAACGGGAAGCTAAGGGATGGGGTGGACGAGACGGTTATGTCGCAGTTGGAGGCGCTGAAGGCGGCCCTGCGACCGGCTCCGTCGCCGCATCAGATTCCTCCGGCTGATCCCTGGACCACCTGGCTCTTCCTCGGCGGTCGCGGCGCGGGCAAAACGTTCTCCGGCGCATCGTGGATCGCGAGGCAGGCGAGATGGAACGACAGCCTCGCGCTCGTCGGCCCAACCTTCCACGACGTCCGCGAGGTGATGATCGAGGGCCCTTCGGGCCTCAAGAGCCTCTACCCGCCGGGCGAGCGCCCGGTCTGGCGCGCCAGCCGCCGCCGTCTCGAATTCCACAACGGCGCCGTCGCCCAGGCCTTCTCGGCCGAGGACCCGGACAGTCTGCGCGGGCCGCAGTTCCACGCCGCCTGGGCCGACGAGTTCTGCGCCTGGCCCAAGCCCGCCGAGACCCTGGCCATGCTGCGCTTCGGCCTGCGCCTGGGGACCGACCCCCGCCTGGTGGTCACCACCACGCCCCGGCCGATCCGCGCCCTGCGCAACCTGATGGCCGAGCCGGGCACGGTCGACACCCGCGCCCCGACGGCGGCCAACCAAGCCCACCTGGCGCCGGCCTTCCTGTCGACGCTGCAAGGCCTCTACGGCGGCACCCGCCTGGCCGCCCAGGAGTTGGACGGCCTGATCGTCGAGGGCGAGGGCGGTCTGTTCCGCGCCGAGGACCTGGCCCGCTGCCGGGGCGCGCCGCCGGCCGCCTTCGACCGCGTGGTCGTGGCCGTCGACCCGCCGGCCACGGCGGGCGGCGACGCCTGTGGGATTGTTGTTGTCGGTCGCTTCGAGGGCCGGGCGTTCGTGTTGGAGGACCAGACCGCGAAGGGCCTGTCGCCCAACGGCTGGGCCCGTCGCGCGGTGGACGCCGCCGTCCGCTGGTCGGCCGACGCCCTGGTGGCCGAGGCCAACCAGGGCGGCGACATGGTCCGCGCCGTCCTGGCCCAGGCCGGCCCGCCCTGTGCGGTCAAACTGGTCAAGGCCTCGGTCGGCAAGCGCGCCCGGGCCGAACCGGTGGCGGCGCTGTATGAACAGGGCCGGGTGGTCCACTGCGGGGCGTTTCCGGCCTTGGAGGAGGAGCTGATGGCCCTGGGGTCGGGGGATCTTGGGCATAGTCCGGACCGGGCGGACGCTCTGGTCTGGGCGGTGAGCGAGTTGATGCTGGGAGTGGGGAGGCGGCCGCGGTTGTCGGTGTTGTAGCTCACGCACTTGCCCCCTACGGGTCGCTTCGCGACCGTCTTCCCCCATAGGGGGAAGAGGAGCGTCCTCCGCCCCCTATGGGGCGGACAGGCGACGAAGTCGCCAGGTGGGGGCAAGTGGGTGAGCTGCTCACGAATGGCGAGGACCGCGCTGTCGACCGAATCCAGCACCCAGCTCGCCGGGATCCGCAGCGTCATGATCCCGTGCCGCGCCAACCATCGATCGCGAGCGGCGTCCTTCTCTGAGCGGTCTTCCGCATAGTGCTCCGCGCCATCGACCTCGACCGCCAGCCGGTGCGCCGGACAGAAGAAGTCCAGCACGTACGGCCCGATCGGGTGCTGCCTGCGGAATTTCAAACCGTCGAGTTGCCCGCGCCGGATCGCGTTCCACAGCTTCACCTCCGGCAGCGTCATCTCCTTGCGAAGCCGCCTGGCGTTCGTGACCGTCGGTCGTGGCGCGTTCACGTGGCTCACCCCCTTGCCCCCACCTGACCGCTTCGCGGTCTGTCCGCCCCCATAGGGGGCGGAGGTTCTTGTTGCCGCCCGACCGACAGCTCCCGCATAACATGTTCCCTTTTCGTTCTCAACCTCCGCGAGGCGCCCCATGCCCCTGTTTAAACCCCGACGCCCGCCGGAGACCAAGGACTCCCGGGCCGCGCGGCTGATCGCCGTCACCACGGCCGGCCGTCCCCGCTGGACGCCGCGCGACTACGCCGCCCTGGCCTCCGAGGGGTTCGCCAAGAACCCGGTCGCCTACCGCTGCGTGCGGATGATCGCCGAGGCCGCCGCCGCCGTGCCGCTCACCGTCTTCGTCGGCGGCAAGCGGGCCGACGACCATCCGCTGCGCAAGCTGCTGCAAGGCCCCAATCCCGAACAGGGCGGGGCCGATCTGATGGAGGCGTTCTTCGGGCATCTGCAGGTGGCCGGGAACGGCTATCTGGAAGCCTCAGGAAACGACGACGTCCCCACCGAGCTCTACGCCCTCCGCCCCGACCGGATGACCGTCGTCCCCGGACCGCGCGGCTGGCCGCTGGCCTACGACTACCAGGCCGCCGGCCGCACCGCCCGGATCGGCCGCGACGCCGCCGGCTGGCTGCCGGTGCTGCACCTGCGGCTGTTCAACCCGACCGACGACCACTACGGCTTCAGCCCGCTCGAGGCGGCGGCCTTCGCGATCGACGTGCACAACGCCTCGGGGGCCTGGAACAAGGCCCTGCTCGACAACTCGGCCCGGCCGTCCGGGGCCCTGGTCTACGCCAATCGCGAGGCCGGCGACCGGCTCTCGGCCGAGCAGTTCGAGCGGCTGAAGGCCGAGCTGTCCGACGCCCACGCGGGGACCGCCAACGCCGGCCGGCCGCTGCTGCTGGAGGGCGGGCTCGACTGGCGGCCGATGTCGCTGAGCCCCGCCGACATGGACTTCATCGCCGGCAAGCACGCCGCCGCCCGCGAGATCGCCCTGGCGTTCGGCGTCCCGCCCCAGCTGCTGGGCGTGCCGGGCGACGCGACCTACGCCAACTACCGCGAGGCCAACGGCGCGTTCTGGCGCCACACGGTCGTGCCCCTGGCCGAGCGGGCGGCGCGGGCGTTGTCGGTGTGGCTGGAACCGAAGTTCCCCGGCGCGAGGATCGCCTGCGACCTGGACGCCGTGCCGGCGCTGTCGGCCGAGCGCGACGCCCTGTGGGCGCGGCTGGAGGGGGCGAGTTTTCTCACCGACGCGGAGCGGAGAAGGTTGGCGGGGCTGGAGGGGTAGGCGGCCGAGCCGTTTCTCTTAGGCCCTCCCCCCGTGGGGGAGGTGTCGCCCGCAGGGCGACGGAGGGGGGAGTGATCGGCAGGCGCCGTCCTCCCGGATCGACCACCCAAATACTCCCCCCACCGGCCTTCGGCCGCCTCCCCCACAGGGGGAGGGATTTAGCGGGACGAACCCATGACATCACCCACCCGCTGGCGGCTGGACCGCCAGGTCTCCATCGGCCTGCTGGTCGCCGTGGCCCTGCAGGCCGCGACCGCCCTGATGTGGGCCGGCCGGGCTTCGGCGCGGATCGACGACCTGCGCCAGCGCCTCGACGCCCAGGCCCCGGTCGCCGAGCGCCTAGCGCGGCTGGAGACCCAGGCCGACGCCACGCGGGCCTCGCTGGCCCGGATCGAGAGCAAGCTGGATGGAGAGCGCCGTGACTGAAGACCTCAAGATCGAAGGCCACGCCTCCCTCTTCTGGACCCGCGACCTCAACGACGACGTCGCCGCCGCCGGCGCCTTCGCCGCCAGCCTGGCCCGCACCGGTCCGGCCGGCGTGAAGATGCTGCACCAGCACGACGACGCCGAGCCCGTCGGCGTCTGGGACGAGATCGCCGAGGACGCCTCCGGCCTCTACGTCCGCGGCCGGATACTCCGCGCGACCCCACGAGGAAGGCTCGTCGCCGCCCTGGTCGAGGCCGGCGCCCTGGACGGCCTGTCCATCGGTTTCCGCGCCGTGAAGGCCCGCCCGGACGACACCGGCCGCCTGCGCGTGCTGACGGCGGTCGAACTGTGGGAGGTGTCGATCGTCACCTTCCCGATGCTGCCGGGGGCGCGGCTCAAGCGCGTCGGCTGAACCGTCCAAGTTCCTCCCCCTGTGGGGGAGGCGGCCCGAATGGGCCGGTGGGGGGAGCAGACCCACACTCAGCCAACTCCCCCCTCCGTCGGCTTCGCCGACACCTCCCCCACAGGGGGAGGACCTGTTCCCACGACTTCCCAAAAACCGGAGATCCCCATGAAGGAAACCAAACAGGCCGCGGCCTCGCCGGAGGCTCGCGCCGCCTTGCACGAAGTGCTGGCGGCGTTCGAGGGCTTCAAGGCCGCCAACGACCAGCGGCTGGCGGCGCTCGAAACCAAGCGCGCCGACGTCTTGCTGGAGGAGAAGGTCGCCCGCATCGACGACGCCGTCTCCAACGCCCAGGCGCGGCTGGACCGCGTGCTGAGCGACGCCCGCCGCCCGACCATCGGCGGGGAGGGCAGGCTGGTTGTCCCCGACGAGCGTAAGGCCGCCTTCGACCGCTACATCAAGACCGGCGAAACCCCGGGCCTCCTGCTGGAAGCCAAGGGCCTGTCGGAAGGCGTGGCCACGGCCGGCGGCTATGTAGCCCCGGCCGAGCTGGAGCGGCAGATCCTGCGGCGTCTCGCGGCGTCCAGTCCGATGCGCGACATCTGCCAGGTGCGCACCATCGGCTCGGGCACGTTCCGCAAGCCGGTGTCGACCGCCGGCCTGGCCGCCAGCTGGGTGGCCGAGACCGCCGTCCGGCCCGAGACGACCGCGCCCACCCTGGACGTGATCGACTTCCCGGCCGGCGAGCTCTACGCCAGCCCGGCCGCCACCCAGGCCCTGCTCGACGACGCCTATGTCGACATCGACGAGTGGCTGGCGGAAGAGGTGCAGGACGCCTTCGCCGCCCAGGAGACCTCGGCCTTCATCAGCGGCGACGGGGTCAACAAGCCCAAGGGCCTGTTGGCCTACACCGCCGCCGCCGACGCCTCGGCCACCTGGGGCCAGGTGGGCTATCTGGCCACCGGCGTGGCCGGCGCCTGGCCTGCCTCGAACCCCACCGACAAGCTGATCGACCTGATCTACGCGGCCAAGACCCAGTACCGCCAGAACGGCCGCTTCGTGATGAACCGCCGCACGGTCAGCGCCGTGCGCAAGTTCAAGGACGCGCAAGGCAACTACATCTGGAACGCGGCCCTGCAGCCGGGCCAGTCGGCCAGCTTGCTCGGCTATCCGGTCACCGAGATCGAGGCCATGCCCGACGCCGTGGCCAACGCCATGGCCATCGCGTTCGGCGACTTCGAGAAGGGCTACCTGATCGTCGACCGCGCCGGCGTGCGGGTCCTGCGCGACCCGTACTCCGCCAAGCCGCACGTGCTGTTCTACACGACCAAGCGGGTCGGCGGCGGGGTGCAGAACTTCGACGCGATCAAGCTGCTGAAGTTCGCGGTGAGCTAAGGTTTTCCTTCTCCCCTTGCGGGAGAAGGTGGCCTGCGAAGCAGGTCGGATGAGGGGTCGAAAGACCTGTCCGACCTGCTTCGCGACAGGCTGCTGAAACGCCGCGCGACCCCTCATCCGTCGGCTGCGCCGACACCTTCTCCCGCAAGGGGAGAAGGAATGGGATTTTCCACATGCCCCTCTCCACCACCCTGGCCGAGGCCAAGGGTTTCCTGCGCGTGGCCGACGCCAGCGAGGACGCCCTGGTGACTCTGCTGATCGACGCCGCCGAGGCGCGCGTCGCCGCCGCCACGCGCCTGGCGCTGACCCTGGCCAGCCCCGCGCCGCTGCGGCTGGCCGTGCTGGTCCTGGTCGCCCACGCCTACGAGCACCGGGACGGCGGCGAACCGCCGCCGGGCCTGGTCGAGCCCTGGCTCGCGCCCTATCGCGAGGCCCGGCTGTGAGCGCCCCCAATGGCCCCGAAGAGGCCGTCGCCGCCGCCCTGGTCGCCGCCCTGAAGGCCGCGCCCGCCGTCTCCGCCCTGGTCGCCGCTCGCGTCCACGCCGACGCCCCGCGCCATCCGGTCTATCCGTGCGTCAGCCTGGGTCGCCAGGAGAGCCGGCCGTTCGGGCCGGACGCCGACGGCCTGGAGCACCTGCTCACCGTCACCTGCGCCAGCAAGTTCGGCGGCCCCGAGGAGGCCCGCGCCGTCACCGCCGCCGTCCGCGCGGCCCTGCACAACGCGCCCTTGAGCGTGGCCGGTCGCCGGCTGGTCACCCTGCGCGTCACCTATGCCGACGTCTTCCGCGCCGCCGACCGCGAACTGTCGCTGGGCGTGCTGCGGGTGCGGGCGGTGACCGAGAGCGCCTGAACGACAGCAGCTCACCCACTTGCCCCCACCTGACCGCTTCGCGGTCTGTCCGCCCCCATAGGGGGGCGGAGGACGCGCCTCTTCCCCCTTTGGGGGAAGACGGCCGAAGGCCCGTAGGGGGCAAGTGCTCGCCGAAATCACGCAACAAGGAGACCCCCCATGGCCGCCCAAGCCGGCAAAGACCTCCTCCTGAAGATCAGCGACGGCGCGCCGACGCCGGTCTTCACCACCGTGGCCGGCCTGCGGGCCCGCACGATCAGCCTGAACGCCCAGACCATCGACGCCACCGACGGCGACAGCGCCGGCCGCTGGCGCGAGCTGCTGGCCGGATCGGGCGTGCGCTCGGTCGCCGTCTCGGGCAGCGGCGTGTTCCGCGACGCGGCTTCCGACGCGGCGGTGCGCGACAGCTTCTTCGCCCAGACCGCCCGGGTGTGGCGGCTGGTGATCCCCGACTTCGTGCAGCTGGAGGGGCCGTTCCTGGTGGCGGCCCTGGAATATGCCGGCGACCACGACGGCGAGGCGGCGTTCGCCCTGTCCCTGGCCTCGGCCGGGGCGGTGACGTTCACGGCGATCTAGCGCTCACCCCACTTGCCCCCACCTGGCGACTTCGTCGCCTGTCCGCCCCCATAGGGGGCGGAGGACGCACTCCTCTTCCCCCTCTGGGGGAAGACGACCGCGAAGCGGTCCGTAGGGGGCAAGTGTTCACCGCACCGGAGAAATCCCTATGCCCCACACCCCCAACCCCGCCCGAGGCGAGGTCGTCGTCCCCCTCGCCGGAACGCCGCGCCGCCTGTGCCTGACCCTGGGCGCCTTGGCCCGCATCGAAACCGCGCTGGGCCTGGACGACTGGAGCGCTCTGCCTGAGCGCTTCGGCCGGCTGTCGGCCGCCGAACTGCTCGCGGTCCTGGCCGCCCTGCTCGAAGGCGGCGGCGAGGATCCGGCGATCCTGGATGCTCAGCGAGTTGCGATCCCCGAGGCCGTCGCGGCCGTGGCCTCCGCTCTCGCGGCCTGCGCATGAACGCCCGCTGGCGCGCGGCCCTGCGCCTGGCGACCCTGGGCCTGGCCATCCCGCCCGAGGCCTTCTGGCGGCTGTCCCTGGCCGAGTGGCGCGCCTTGATCGAGGCCCCCGCCGCGCCGGTCCTGAACCGCGCGGCGCTGGACGCCTTGATCGCCCGCTTTCCCGACGAGGAGATCCGATGAGCGACTTCGACACCGACGGCCTAGAGACCGTCCCCGCCCGCGCCACCGAGGCCGCCGCGGCCCTGGCCGCCCTGCGCGCGCCGGCCGAGCAGGCGGCCCGGGCCATCGACGAGGCCTTCGCCAAGGCCGGAACCGGCCTGGCCCGCTCGCTGGCCCACGCGGCCGCCGACGGCAAGGTCAGCCTGGCCGAGCTGGCGCGGGCGGTGATCGAGGCGGTCTCGGCGGGCTCCGGCGAAGGCGGGAGCGGCCTGGCCCAGGCCCTGGCCAACGCGGTCAGCTCGCGCTTCTCCGGCGCCAGGGCCGACGGCGGCCCGGTCTCGGCCGGCGGCGCCTATCTGGTCGGCGAGCGTGGCCCCGAGCTGTTCCGCCCCGCCTCGGCCGGCGCGGTCGAGCCGCTGGCGGGCGGCGGGGTCAATGTCACGATCAACGTCCAGGGCGGCGACACGGCGGGCCTTGCGCGCTCGGACGCACAGTTGGCCCAGGCTCTGGCGAGGGCGGTGAGCCTGGGAGCGCGGCGGCTCTAACAACGAAAAACCCTCTCCCGATGGGGAGAGGGTTTCCGCGATCCTAGATGTTTTCTAGACCATCGCCGGCGTCAGCGGCGGTTGGCCGTAGCGGTTCTCGCCGGGCTGGCCTTCGGCGATCCCCACCCACAGGGTGAAGCCGATCATCGCCACGAAGGCCACGAAGATGCCGATCAGCAGGACGCCGACGCCCGCCAGGGCGACCACCTCGGGGTTGCCGTCGGTGATCGCGGCCAGGGCCGCGCCGACGCCGATCCAGAGGACCGAGCCGACCACCAGGGCCAGGCTCAGCGCGAACGGCGGAACCTGCCACCAGCCGCTGCGGCCCATGTCATGCAGGCGCTTGCTGCACAGGCACACCCAGGCGAACAGCGCGACCAGCCCCAGGGCGTGGCCGATCACCGGGATCCACCCGGCCACCACCTGGACGCCCAGCAACACCAGCCAACCGATCCAGAACGCCTGGCGGCCGATGCGGCCCTCGGCGGAGAAGAACAGCGATTTCCAGTCCATTTCCAGCTCCCAAATCCTGAAGCGAGATTAGGACCGGCAAGCTCGCGGTTGAAGTGAATTGCAAGTCATGACGCGGGTTTAACCTGCAGCCTGTTCGAACCGGCGTTCTTTCCCGGGCGAGAAGGGCGGGCGCCGATCCAGGCCGTGAAGACAAGTCCCAGGGCGGCTGTCAGCATCGCGTCGGCGACCATCGGCACGATCAACGCCATGCCGTCGTCGAACAGGTCGTAGGCCCATAGCCCCATGAGGCCGTGGATGGTCAGGCCGACCACGCCGAAGACGATCAGCGGGCGCGAGCCTTTGCCGGCGTCGCGCGAGCGCTTCAGCATCAGGCACCCCGTGACGTAGAGGCGCGCGGCGACGATGAACACCGACGCCTCCAGCGCCACCTTGGGCAGGGCGCTTCCGTGGAGCAGCCCGACCACGGCGTTGACGAGGAAGATCTCGCCGATCACCGGCGGAGCCGCCAGCGAGACAATCGAATCCAGGACACCGAGCCCGGCGTACACCGCCGCGCTGACGACCATCAACTGAACCAGACCGCTCCAGAACGCGCGCCGATCGGCGACGCCGCGCGGGTCGAACAGCAGGGGCAAGACGCTCATCGGCGGGCTTCTCCAGGTTTTCCATTCCAATAAGTGAATGCTCACTTACATTCAAGAGGAATCCGCCATGACCGCGTTCCACGATACGCGCCTGCCCGCGCGGCTGGCGTTCGGCTGCACCGGCGGGGTCGAGCGGCGGACCCAGGTGACGACCCTGGCCTCGGGCTTCGAGCGGCGGTCCAGCCCCTGGAGCCAGGGGCGGCGGCGCTATCTGATCGGCACCGCGACGCGTCCGTTGGACGACGCGGCCGAGCTGGTCGCGTTCTTCGAGGCGCGGCGCGGGCGGCTGCACGGCTTCCGGTTCCGCGACCCGGCCGACTGCCGCTCGTGCGCGCCGTCGGGAACCCCGGCCGCCACGGACCAGCCTATCGGGACCGGCGACGGCGTCCGCAAGACCTTCGCCCTGGCCAAGACCTACGGGACCGGCCCGACGGCGGTGGTCCGGCCGATCGCCAAGCCGGCGGCCGGGACGGTCAAGGTCGCGGTGGCTGGCGTCGCCCTGGCGGCCGGGGCCTTCGCGGTCGACACGGCCACCGGACTGGTCACCCTGGCGGCCGCCCCGGCGGCGGGGGCGGCGATCACCGCCGGCTTCGAGTTCGACGTGCCGGTGCGCTTCGACGGCGACCGCATCGACGTGACCCTGGAAAGCTTCAACGCCGCCCGGGTCGGGGCGGTGGCCCTGGTCGAGGTGCGGGTCTGATGCGCGCCGTTCCAGCCGAACTGGCCGATCGCCTCGACAGCGGCGCGGCGGCCCTCTGCCACGCCTGGATCCTGACCCGCGCCGACGATGTGGTGCTGGGCTTCACCGACCACGACCGAGACCTGGTGGTCGAGGGCGTGACCTGCCGGGCGGCCAGCGGCTGGACCGCCGGGGCGGCCGAGACCGCGGCCGGCTTCTCGCGGGGCCTGTCCACGGCGGTCGGCGGCTTCGACGACGCGGCGCTGTCGGAGGGGGACCTGGCGGCCGGGCTTTATGACGGGGCGCGGGTCGAGTGCCGGGTGGTCGACTGGTCGGCGCCGGGCCTTTCCGTGCGGCTGTGGACGGCCCGCGTCGCCTCGGCCAAGGCCGAGGGCGGGGCCTTCACCCTGGCCCTGGAGGGACCGCTGGCGGCGTTGGACCGCGTGGCGGGGCGGACGTTCGGCCGGTCCTGCGACGCGGCGTTCGGCGATGGGCGGTGCGGGGTGGATGTCGCGGCGTTTCCGGGGGCGGCTTGCGACAAGCGGTGGGTCACGTGCCGGGACGTGTTCGGCAACGGCCTGAACTTCCGGGGTTTCCCGACGGCGCCGGGCGAGGATTTCCTGACGCTGTATCCCAGTGAAGGGGAGCGCAATGACGGCGGGCGGCGGTAGCTCACCCACTTGCCCCCACCTGACCGCTTCGCGGTCTGTCCGCCCCCACCGGGGGCGGAGGACGCCGCACGGCGCGCCTCTTCCCCCTGCGGGGGAAGACGATCGCGAAGCGATCCGTAGGGGGCAAGTGTTCGCCGCCGAAACACCGATAGGCACAGCCGCCCTCCAAGAAGCCCGCCTCTGGCTCGCCACCCCCTACCAGCACCAGGCCTCCCTGCGCGGTGTCGGCTGCGACTGCCTGGGCCTGGTGCGCGGCGTCTGGCGGGCCCTGCACGGCCCCGAACCCGAAACCCCGCCGCCCTATCGCCCCGACTGGGCCGAACTGGGCGGGCGCGAGCTGCTGCGCGAGGCCCTCGAGCGGCGGCTGATCCCGCTGGACCCCGCCGCCGCGCTCCCCGGCGACGTGCTGCTGTTCCGCATGGCGCCCGGCGTCCCGGCCAAGCACTGCGCCATCGCCTCGGCCGACGACCGGATGATCCACGCCTACTGGGGCCGGGCCTGCGTCGAGAGCTGGCTGGGCCGCTGGTGGCGCGAGCGGCTGGCGGGGGCCTTTCGCTTTCCTGACACCCTCTCCCAGCGGGAGAGGGCGGGGCCCGCCGCGTAGCGGTGGGAGGGAGAGGGACTACGCCCTCACCGATTTCACGCAAGCGCCCTGCCGGCTCTCCGTCGGACTCACCACCCCCTCACCCTCCCATGCTCGCGCATGGGCCCCTCCCTCTCCCCATGGGAGAGGGTTTCCGGACGCTCAGGACTTCATCATGGCCCAGGTCATCCTCTCCGCCGTCGGTTCGGCCCTGGCCGGCCCCATCGGCGGGGCGATCGGTTTCAGCATCGGCCAGGCGATCGACAACGCCGTGATCAACGGCCTGGCGCCGGACCGTCACGTCGGGCCGCGCATCCCGATGCTGCGGCTGTCGGGCGCGGCCGAGGGCGCGCCGATGGCGGCGGTGTTCGGCCGGGTCCGCGTGGCCGGCCAGGTGATCTGGGCGGCGCGGTTCAAGGAGCGCTGGGTCGACGTCCAGGGCGGCGGTGGAGGCGGGAAGGGTCCGCGCACCACCAGCGCCGCCTACAGCCTGTCGTTCGCCGTCGCCGTCTGCGAAGGCCCGATCGACGGGATCGGCCGGGTCTGGGCCGACGGCAAGCCGATGGACATGGCCGGGGTGGTCATGCGCGTCCACACCGGGGCCGAGGACCAGGCGCCCGACCCGCTGATCGCGGCCGTGGAGGGCGAGGGCCCCGGTTATCGCGGCACGGCCTATGTGGTGTTCGAGGACCTGCCGCTGGGGGCGTACGGCAACCGGCCGCCGCAGCTGTCGTTCGAGGTCTTCCATCGGCCGCGCGCCAGCGGCGCGCCAGCGGGTCTTGAGGAAAGGCTGAAGGGCGTCTGCCTGATCCCGGGCGCAGGCGAGTTCGTCTACGCCACCGACATCGTCCTGCGCCGAGACGGCCTGACCTGGACCTCGGCCGAGACCCTGAACAACACCGAGGGGCGCCCCGACCTGGTGGTGTCGCTGGACCAGATGCAGGCCCAGTTGCCGAACGTCGAGGAGGTGACCCTGGTGGTCGCCTGGTTCGGCGACGACCTGCGCTGCGGATCGTGCGCGATCCGTCCCAAGGTGGAGGCGGCGGCCAAGGCGACGATCCCGTTCGACTGGCGGGTCAACGGCGTTGAGCGCGCCGACGCGGCCGTGGTCTCGCCCAATACTTCTCTTGGGGGCGGCGGCGGTCCCGCCTATGGCGGCACGCCCGCCGACCGGGCCGTGCTGCAGGCCATCGCCGAGCTGAAGCGGCGCGGGCTGCGGGTGACGCTCTATCCGTTCGTGCTGATGGACGTGCCGGCGGGCAATGCGCTGCCCGACCCGTACGGCGGCGCGGCCCAGGGCGCCTATCCGTGGCGCGGCCGGATCACCTGCCATCCCGCCGCCGGTCGCCCGGGCTCGCCCGACAAGACCGCCGCCGCGACCGCCCAGGTCTCGGCCTTCTTCGGCGCGGCGACGGCGGGACAGTTCGGGGCGGCGGACGGCCTGCCGACCTACGGCGGCCCGGCCGGCGACTGGGGCCTGCGGCGGATGCTGCTGCACTACGCCAAGCTGGCCCAGCTGGCGGGCGGGGTGGACGGCTTCATCCTGGGCTCGGAGCTGCGCGGCCTGACCACGGTGCGCGACGGGGCTTCGTCCTATCCGGCCGTGACCGCGCTGAAGAGCCTGGCCGGCCAGGTGCGCACCCTGCTGGGACCCACGACCAAGCTGGGCTACGCCGCCGACTGGAGCGAGTATTTCGGCCACCAGCCGGGCGACAGCTCCGGCGACGTCCACTTCCACCTCGACCCGCTGTGGAGCGACGCCGAGATCGATTTCGTCGGCGTCGACTTCTATCCGCCGATGGCCGACTGGCGCGACGGGGACGACCACCTGGACGCGCAGCAGGGCGGGCCGCACGACGTGAACTACCTGCGCGCCAATCTGACCGGCGGCGAGGGCTTCGACTGGTTCTACGCCTCCGACGCGGCGCGCACGGCCCAGACCCGCACGCCGATCACTGACGGCGCCTATGCCGAGCCTTGGGTGTTCCGGTCCAAGGACCTGAAGGCCTGGTGGAGCAACATCCACTTCAACCGCCCCGGCGGCGCGCGGGCCGCGACGCCGACCGCCTGGGTCCCGCGCTCGAAGCCGCTGCGGCTGGTCGAGTTCGGCTGCGGCGCGGTCGACAAGGGCGCGAACGCGCCGAACCTGTTCGTCGACGCCAAGAGCGCCGAAAGCGCCCTGCCGCCGTTCTCGGACGGGACCCGCGACGAGGTCGGCCAGCGCCGGGCGCTGGAGGCGGTGCTGGCCCACGTGGCCGATCCGGCGACCAACCCGGTCTCGCCGGTCTATGGCGGGCCGATGATCGACGGCGCCTCGGCCTGGTGCTGGGACGCCCGGCCCTTTCCCGACTTCCCGGCCCGCGGCGCCGTCTGGGCCGACGGGCCGAACTGGACCCTGGGCCACTGGCTGAACGGCCGCTCCGGGATCGCGCCGCTGCCCGAACTGGTCTCGGCGTTGGCCGGACGGGCTGGCGTGACGATCGATCCCGGCGAGGCCGGCGGCTCGATCGTCGGCTATGTGATCGACCGGCCGATGCGGCTGCGAGACGCCCTGGCGCCGCTGCTGGAGGCCTTCGCCCTGGATCCGGTCGAGCGCGGTGACGGCGTCGTGCTGGCCGGCCGTTCGGGCGTGGCGGCCGTCACGCTGGATGACGACGACCTGGCCTGGCCGGAGGATCGCGACGCCCCGGCCGCCGCCGCCCGGACCCTGACCGCCCCGGTCCAGACCCTGCGTCTGCGCTTCATCGACGCCGCCCGCGACTACCAGACCGGCGCGGTGATCGTTCGGCGGGACACGGGGGAGGGCGGCGCCGATCTGGACGCGCCGCTGGTCCTGGCCGCAGCCGACGCCCGCGCCGTGACCGAGCGCCTGCTGGCCGCCGCCGATCCGCGCGAGGCCACCGTCCACCTGTCGCCCCTGGCCGCCCTGCGGCTCGAGCCCGGCGATCGCTTGGCGCTGGACGGCGCGACCTGGCGGGTGACGCGGATCGATCTGGACGAGCATCCCCGCGCCCAGCTGGCGCCGGTGGTCGATCCGGTGCGGGTGGGCGGCGACCTGGACTGGTCGCCCGGCCCGCCGCGCGAGGTCTCGGGCCCGCCGGTGCTGCATGTGCTGGATTTGCCGGGCCAAGCCGACGAGCGGCCGCTGGTCGCGGTCGCCGCCGCGCCCTGGCGGCCGTTCGACATCCATGCCGGCGTCGGCCAGGAGGCCCTGCGCGTGCGGGCCACCGCCGGGGTTCCCGCCACGGTCGGCCTCACCCTGTCGGACCTGCCCGCGGGCCCGCTGCACCGCTTCGACCACGCCACGCATCTGACCGTCCGGCTGGAGGGGGCGAGCCCGATCAGCCGTGACCGCTCCGCCGTGCTGGCCGGCGCCAACGCCCTGGCCGTGCGCGGCGCGGGCGGGGAATGGCAGCTCGTCCAGTTCCTGACCGCCGAGCCGGTCGCCGACGACGTCTGGACCCTGTCGGGCCTGCTGCGCGGCCAGGGCGGCAGCGACCCGGCCATGGCGTCGCTCACGCCGGCGGGCGCGGCGGTGGTGATGCTGGATCAAGCCCTGGTCCGCGTCGACCTGGCCTCCGCCGAGCGCGGCCTGCCGCTGGTCTGGCGCGCCGCCCCGGCCGGCGGTCCGGCCTCGGGACCGTCGATGAGCGAGACGGTCGAGACCTGGCGCGGCCTGTCGGCCCGGCCCTGGTCGCCCGCCCACCTGCGTGTTCGGACGCAAGGCGGCGACGCCGTCGTCACCTGGATCCGCCGCGCCCGCCTGGCCGGCGACGGCTGGGACGCCGAGGTCCCGCTGGGCGAGGAGCGCGAGGTCTATCGCGTCGAGATCCTGGACGGCGAGACCGTGATCCGCACGGCCGAAACCACGACGTCGACCTTCACCTACGCCGCCGCCCAGCGCGCCGCGGATTTCCCCGCTGGACCCGCCGGGGCCCTGGCTGTCAGGATCGCTCAGGGCTCGGCCTTGTTCGGCTGGGGCGCTGCATCGCGAACCTTGCTGTGATATTAATGCAACATAACGCTTGCGCGCCGCGCCGAACGGCCTAATTGAGGCGTTCCGCCTTTTCGAACTGACGTGAGGAGCCTCCTTGGCGCGCGACCCCTATCTGGAGCTTGGCGTTTCCCGCACCGCGAGCGCGGCGGAAATCCGCAAGGCTTTCCACAAGCTCGCCAAGCAGCATCACCCCGACGCCAACAAGGGCGACAAGAAGTCGGAAGAGAAGTTCAAGCAGGTCAGCGCCGCCTTCGACATCCTGGGCGACGTCGACAAGCGCAAGAAGTTCGACGCCGGCGAGATCGACGCCGACGGCCGCGAGACCATGCGCGGCGGGTTCGGCGGAGGCGGCGGCGGCAACCCGTTCGGGGCCGGCTTCGGCGGGCGCGGCCGCGCTGGCGGCATGGGCGGCGGCGAGGGTCCCGAAATCGACCTCAACGACCTGTTCGGCGACATCCTGGGCCGCAATCGCGGCGCGGGGGCCGGGGCGGGCGGCGGCTTCGGCGGCGGCGGCTTCGCGGCCAAGGGCGCCGACGTGCGCGCCCGGCTCGACATCGACCTGGAAGAGGCGATCAAGGGCGGCAAGAAGCGCGTGGCCTTCTCGGACGGCCGCACGATCGACGTCACCATCCCGGCCGGCGCCCAGGAAGGCCAGACGCTTCGCCTGAAGGGGCAGGGCAGTCCGGGCCGGGGCGGCCAGGGCGACGCCATGATCGAACTGGCCATCAAGCCGCACCCGATCTACCGGCCCGAGAACGGCGCCCTGGTCATGGACCTGCCGATCTCGGTGCCCGACGCCGTGCTGGGCGGCAAGGTCGAGGCCCCCACACCGGACGGCCCGGTCACCCTGTCTATCCCGAAGGGCTCCAACAGCGGCGCCAAGCTGCGGCTGAAAGGCCGAGGCCTGGCCGACGCCAAGGGCCACCGCGGCGACCTGTTCGCGCGGCTGGTGGTGACCCTGCCGGACGCGCCGGACGCGGAGCTGGAGAAGTTCGCGGAGACGTGGCGCGAGAAGCGGCCGTACGCGCCCAAGCGGCGGTAAGTGTATCGACATTTGTTGACACGTCTTGACGTGAGGAGGATGCTTCAGCCTCAAGGGCTGGAGGTTCGACCATGCAGGTGCTGATCAAGAAGTGGGGCAACAGCGCCTCGGTGCGCATCCCGGCGACCGTGATGGCCGCCGCCTCGCTGAGCGTCGACCAGGCGGTCGAGGTGCGCGAGGAAAACGGGCGCATCGTCATCGAACCCGTCCGCGCGCCCACCTACACCCTGGATGAACTGTTGGCGGGCATGAAGCCGGAGACCTTCCCCGACGACGAGGGCTTCGGTCCCGCCGTTGGTCAAGAGGCCTGGTGATGGCGGGCTACGTGCCCGACGCCGGTGACATCGTCTGGTTGGAATTCGATCCGCAGGCAGGTCACGAACAGGCCGGCCATCGCCCGGCGCTGGTGCTGTCGCCCGCCGCCTACAATGGCAAGCGTGGCATGATGGTCTGTTGCCCGATGAGCAGCAGGGTAAAGGGATACCCTTTCGAGGTCGTGATCCCGGGGGAAGAGTCCAGCGTCATTCTGGCGGATCAGGTCAAAAGCCTGGACTGGGTCGCCCGCCGCGCCCGCAAGAAGCAGACGGCCCCCGCGCCCGTGCTGGCCGAGGTCCGCGCCAAGCTGAAGGCGTTGCTGGAGCTTTAAACCGGCCCGGCCGCCCTCACCCCGCCCCCGCCGGCAGCGCCGCCTTCTTGATCAGGTAGGCCCCCTGGCCGATGCCGAAACTGCCCAGCAGGGCGGTGTCGACGTCGGGCAGCTGGGTGGTCTTGACGATGTCGACCAGGGTCAGGAACTCCCAGCTGGCGCAGGCGAAGATCACCGTGGCCACGCCGCTGATCAGGATCATCTGGAAGTCGCCCAGGTCGGCGGCGCCGAAGTCGTCGCACACCAGGTCGGTGACCCTGGGCCGGGACGCGGGGGCGGCGGGCGCGGGCGCCGAGGCCGAGGCGACGCCCGTGGCGGCGGCCGCCGCGGCGGCGTTGGAGGCCTTCTGCACGGCCACCACCTTGGCGGCCCCGAACGACAGGCCCGAAAGGCCGGTCATGGCCAGGACGTTGGTGGTCATCGAGATGCCGCCCATGAACTCCCAGCCCAGGAACCAGGCGCGCAGGATCAGGGTCGCGCCATAGACCATGGCGACCACGCCGAACCACAGCACCAGCTGGGTCTGGGAATTGCTCATGCGGTTGTCGTTGCCGACCGCGAAGCGCCAGGGCCTGCCGCCGGTGGCCAGGGCGGCGACGACGACGATCACCGCGAAGGCGGCGCCCAGGGCGATCAGCCGCTGCAGCACCGGCACGGGCCGGGCGACGCGGGTGATCTGCACCACATGCTCGGGGTTCAGCGGATCGTCCACCGTCAGCCAGATGCGGTCGCCGGGCCGGGCGCCCAGGTCCAGGGTCGTCTTGTCGGCGACGCGGTCCACGGTCAGCACCACGGGGTAGGCGGCGCCGGTCGGCAGGAACGTCAGCTGGTCGGAATTGGCGCCCAGTTTCGAGGGCTCGACCCCGATGGCCTGGATCACGCCGTCGGCCGTGGCGGGCGAGGCGCTGGGCGGCGGCGCGTCGGCGGCGGCCAGGGTCAAGCTTGGAGCCAGGACCAGACCCAGCGCCAGACCGCAGGCCAGGGCCAGGCCTCGTGGATTTCCGAACGGTCGCATGTGTTTCCCCCCAAGGACCTTCAGGATCGGACCTCGTGAGGATCCGACGCCGCGCCCGGACGTTGGGCTGTAACCCAGCGTTCTACACGCAACAATTGCACGCTAGAACCGTGTTATTTGACTGGCAAGTCCAGGGCGAAAGCTCCGTTCGCGGCGTTTCCGCGCCAGGATCGGCCGCGCGGCGGCAAGCTTTGCTTTCGTGCGCCGAATCCGTGACAGAACGACGCTACCCGTCCATAACGGCCGTGTTCAGCCTCTATTCAGCCGCCAAGCTCTAAACCGGAGCCCATGAAGCCGATCCACTTCCTCTTCGTCGCCGTCCTGGCCGCCTCCGCCCTCCCGGGCGTGGCGTCCGCGCAGCGCGGCCCGGACTCGCTGGGCGCCGATTGGCGCGCCCGGCAGGACCAGGCGCGTGGCGGCGTGCAGTCGGGCCAGCTGGTGCCGCTGAGCCGGGTGATCGAGCAGATCGGTCGGCGCACGCCCGGCCGCGTGCTTGACGCCGGCCTGGAAGGCCCCAACTACCGGGTCCGCTGGGCCACCACCGACGGCCGCCGCATCGACTTCATCGTCGACGCCCGGACCGGTCAGATCCTGAGCGCCAACTAATTCCCCCATCGCGTCACGAGACAGAGGCTCCTCCATGCGTATCCTGCTTGTCGAAGACGATCCCGACCTGTCGCGCCAGCTGAAGCTGGCCCTGGGCGACGCGGGCTACGCCGTCGATCACGCCGCCGACGGCGAGGAGGCCCAGTTCCTGGGCGAGACCGAACCCTACGACGCCGTCGTGCTTGACCTGGGCCTGCCCAAGGTGGACGGCGTGTCGGTGCTGGAGCGCTGGCGGCGCGGCAATGTCGCCACCCCGGTGCTGATCTTGACCGCGCGCGGCTCGTGGAACGAGAAGGTCGCGGGCTTCGACGCCGGCGCCGACGACTACCTGACCAAGCCGTTCCACACCGAGGAGCTGCTGGCCCGCCTGCGCGCCCTGCTGCGCCGCTCGGCCGGCCACGCTTCGCCCAGCCTGTCGTGCGGCGGCCTGCGCCTGGACCCGCGCGCCGCTCGGGCCAGCGTCAACGGCGAGCCCCTGCGCCTGACCTCGCTGGAATACCGCCTGCTGCACTACATGATGATGCACCAGGGCCGGGTGATCGGCCGCACCGAGCTGGTCGAGCACCTGTACGACCAGGACTTCGACCGCGACTCCAACACCATCGAGGTGTTCATCGGCCGGCTGCGCAAGAAGCTGGGCAGCGACCGCATCGAGACCGTGCGCGGCCTGGGCTATCGCCTGACGCCGCTGGAAGGCGAGACGACCGAGTGACCGCCGGCGCGTCCCGCGAAAGTGTGAGCGGTTTCGCGACAAGGACGCGCTGCAAACCAACTTGCGGGGCCCGCTAGACATGTGGGACCTCAGCAAGCGTTCGCTGGTCCGGCGGCTGGTGCTGCTGGCGGGGATCTGGAACCTGGTGGTGCTGGTGCTGGCGGGCGTGTTCCTGACCGCCCAGTTCCGCGACGCGGCGATCCGGCGCTTCGACCAGTCGCTGGCCGTGCTGACCGACGACCTCTACGCCGGGTCCAGCGTCGACGGCGGGGTGCTGAAGGCCCCGGTCCTGACCGACATCCGCGCCACCCGGGCCTATTCGGGCCGCTACTGGACGATCTTCGACCAGCCGGCGGGCGGCGGCGGGCTGAACGTGCTGGAGCGCTCGCGCTCGCTGTTCGACAGCGACCTGATGATCCCGGCCGAACAGTCCGAGCGGCTGATGTCCGAGCCGGGCAAGACCCTGTTCTTCGACCTCAAGGGACCGCAGAACCGGCCGTTGCGCGCCGCCGCCCTGCTGGCGCGGCTGCCGGACTATCCGCGGCCGGTGGTGTTCATCGCCGCCGAGGACCGCACGCCGATCGACGCCGACGCCGACCGCTTCGCCCGCATCACCGCCGTGGCCCTGGTCATCCTGGGCGGCGGCCTGATCGCCGCCGTGGTCGTGCAGGTCCGGGTCGGCCTGCTGCCGCTGTTCCGCCTGCGCCGCGAAGTGGCCTCGGTGCGGCGCGGCCGGGCCGAGAAGCTGGAGGGCGCCTATCCCGAGGAGCTGGAGCCCCTGGCGGTCGAACTGAACGCCCTGCTGACCCACAACCAGGAGGTCGTCGAGCGCCAGCGCACCCACGTCGGCAACCTGGCCCACGCCCTGAAGACCCCGCTGTCGGTGATGCTGACCGAGGCCGCCCAGCAGCCGGGCTCGCTGGCCGAGGTGGTCGAGCGCCAGGCGGCGACCATGCGCGAGCAGGTCGACCACCACCTGCGCCGGGCCCGCGCCGCCGCCCGCTCCCAGACCTCGGGCGAGCGCACGCCGGTCGAGCCGATCATGGACGAACTGGCCGTCACCCTGGAGCGGATCTTCCAGGACAAGGGCGTCGTGATCGACTGGCGATGCCCCGAGAACCTGTGCTTCCAGGGCGAGCGCCAGGACTTCATGGAGCTGGCCGGCAACGTGATGGAAAACGCCGGCAAGTGGTGCAAGGGCAAGGTGCGGGCCGAGGCCGTGGCCAGCTCGCCCGAGCAGATGACGCTTACGGTCGATGACGATGGCCCTGGCCTGCCGCCGGACCGGTGGAGCGACGCCCTCAAGCGCGGCCAGCGGATGGACGAGCACACGCCGGGCTCGGGCCTGGGCCTGTCGATCGTCGACGAACTGGCCCGCGCCTACGGCGGCTCGGTGACCCTGGGCGCTTCGCCCCTGGGCGGCCTGCGGGTGACGCTGATTCTGCCGCGTTCGGAGGGGTAGGGGCGAAGCGCCTTTCCCGATTTCCCCGGTGAGGGGAAAAACACGCCTTTGGCTCAACCCAGCATTTCGTCGGTTTTCGACAGACACCGGTGACAACGATCCAGCGACGTTTCGACGCTGATCTTCGACCACCAAAAACATATGGTTTCGGAAAGTCTTAACCTCGTTGGCAACATGGTTGACGCGGCCCGGGAGCGGGCTGGTCCAGCGGGGGGTTATGGCCGGGGTCGCCGCCAATAAGTTGCTGATGGTTCGGAAGCTGGTGGAAACCGCGCCCGACGCCGCGTTGCGCAGTCTCGAACTCGCCCTGGCCGGTCCGGCCGGCGGGCAAGGCGCGTTGGCGGCCGTGCGCGGCCTCGTCGAGGACGAGACCGCCGCCCGCTATGTCCGCAACAGCGTCCTGGCCCCGATCGTCCCGCTGTGCGCCAAGCGCGACACCGAGCAGACCTCGTTCCCGCCCCGCACCCTGAGCCTGCTGTGGACCGCGCTGAGGACCGTGGCGCCGAGGGAGGTCGAGGAGGCCGCCGCGCGCTGCAATCCGTGGGACCTGGACGAGGGCCCGCCCGAAGTCTTCAACGACCTCTGCAAGATCGCCTCCAAGGGCCTGCGCGCCCAGGCCGAGCCCGGCTTCCAGGCGCTGGACGCCATCTGCGACATCGACGAGCTGGCCTCGTGCCTGGAGCTGGCGCACATCGTCCGGATGGCCCTGCCGCGACTGCAGGAGTGGGTCAGCAAGATGAACGAGGAGCGCGCCTCCTCGGCCCGGCTGGCCTATAACGACGCCTGCGCCATCCGCTCGGACGCCGGACCGCTGCTGTTCGAGATCCTGGCCGCCCACCTGCCGGACGACTGGCGGATCCTGCGGGTGATCTCGGCGGTGATGGACCGGCCGGGCGACAAGTTCTGGGCCTCCTCGGAGGTCAGCGTGTTCGGCGAGCGGGTGCTGGCCGACATCGCCAGGAACATCGAATTCATCGCGAACTTCGACGCCGGCAAGGGCGAGGCCGAGGGCCGCAAGGCCGCCCTGGCCGCCCAGAAGGTCTCGCAGGAGATCACCGAGTTCGAGCATTCGGTGAACCTGGCCAAGGACGGTCCCTGGGGCCGGCGGATCGCCAAGCACAAGCAGGCCGTCGCCGAGACGGTCGAGATGCGGATGAACGGCGCCGAGCGGGAATTCCTGGCGGCCCTGCCGCTGCGGCCGATCTCGATCCTCGGCGGCAAGAAGGGCAAGGGCGTGCCCCAGCTGACGACCGAGCCCGACGAGGTCGCCGGCCGGCGGCTGACGGCGGTGCTGGTGTTCATCGCCGAGATCCGCGGCTGCGCCATGCAGAGCGGCTACGGCTCGAGCCGGGCCAAGGTGCTGGAAAAGCTGAACGGACGCCTGGACCAGTACATCGAGGACATCCTGCACGTGGTCCGCACCGGCGACGGCGGCGACCAGGGGCTGGCGCGTCTCTATGTCGACCTGGCCGCCGGCTACATCGCCTACAGCCGCGACGAGAAGACCGCTGAGATCGTCCGCCGCCGCGCGGCCGCGGCGATGGCCGCGGCGGCCTAGGGCCCCCGGGTTCCTTACGCGATTTTTTCGCTAACGGCCGGCGCCGTTTCCCAGCTAACACGCGGTCCATGATCGCTTTCTGGATCGCCGCGGCGGGATTGTCGGCCGTCGTCGCCGCCCTGATGCTGCGCGGCGCCGCGCGGGCGTCGTTGGCTGTGGGCGACGACGCCAGCCTCGCCGTGCACCGGCGGCAACTGTCCGAGATCGACGACCTGGCCGAGCGGGGCCTGCTGGCCGACGCCGAGCTGAAGGGCGCGCGGGCCGAGGCCGGACGCCGGCTGATCGCCGCCGCCGACCACAAGGCCCCCTGGCCGCCGGCCAATCCCCGGCAGCGGCCCCTGGTGCTGGTCCTGGGCGCCGCCGCCCCGATCCTGGCCCTGGGAATCTACGGCATGATCGGCGCGCTGGGCGTGTCCGACCAGCCGTACCTCAAGCGTGTGGCCGAGTGGCGCAGGACCGACCCGCTCCAGCTGGAGCCGCGGAAGATCGCCGCCGTGCTGGAGCAGATCGCCCTCCAGCATCCGACCGATCCCGAGCCGCTGAAGAACCTGGCCCTGGCCCGCATGGCCGCCGGCGACGCCACCGGCGCCTCGCAGGCCCTGCGCCGAGCCGTGATCATCGCCCCCGCCCGCGCCGACCTTTGGGCCGGGCTGGGCGAGACCTTCGTGGCCGAGGGGCAGGGCGAGATCGGCGTGGACGCCCGCAAGGCCTTCGCCGAGGCGCTCAAGCACGACCCCAAGAACACCAGCGCCCGCTATCACCTGGGCCTGGCCCGGATCTCCGACGGCGACGTCCAGGGCGGCCTGGCCGACTGGAAGGCCCTGCTGGCCGACCTGCCGCCCGACGATCCGCGCCGCATGGGCTTTGGTCAGCAGATCGCCCAGGTCCAGGCCGACGGCGGCCTGCGGGCCTCCGCCGCCCCCACGGGCCAGCCCGCCGAGGCGGCGCAGGGCGGTGACGTCCAGGACATGATCCAGGGCATGGTCGCGGGCCTGGCCGCGCGGCTCGACGCCAATCCCGACGATCCCGACGGCTGGATCAAGCTGGTGCGCGCCTATTCGGTGCTGGGCGACACGACCCGCCGCGACGCGACCCTGGCCAAGGCCCGGACACGCTACAAGGATCAGCCCAAGCTCCTGGCCGCGCTGAGCCAGGCCGCCCAAACTCCGTCCCAGAAGACGTCGCAGCCATGAGCTTCCTGCCCCAAAGTCTTTGGCCCAAGTCCCGCAAGGCGCGCCGCCGCCTGACCGTCCTGGCCGTGGCCGCCCCCGTGGTGGCCCTGGCCGTGGGCCTGGCCCTGTGGGGCATGCGCGACGCCATCTCGCTGTTCTACACCCCGGCCCAGGCCGCCGCCGCCCACGTGCCGGCCGGCCGCAAGGTGCAGCTGGGCGGACTGGTCCAGGCCGGCAGCGTCGTGAAGCATCCCGATGGGCTGGTCGAGTTCGTGGTCGCCGACCAGACCTCCACCGCCCTGGTGCGCTACCAGGGCGACCTGCCCGACCTGTTCCGCGAAGGCCAGGGCATCGTCGCCTCCGGCGCCTTCGACGAGTCCGGCGCCTTCGTCGCCAAGCAGGTGCTGGCCAAGCACGACGAACGCTACATGCCGCGCGAGGTCTCCAAGGCGCTGAAGGAACAGGGCGAGTGGCGCGGCGACGGCGCCAAGCCTGCCTATGGCGCGCCCGCTTACGCCCCCCAAGGCTCTGGGCCGAAGACCAAGTCATGATCACCGAATTCGGCGCCTACGCCCTCGTCCTGGCCCTGGTCCTGTCGGTGCTGCAGCTGATCCTGTCGGCGGTGGGCGGGGCGCGGCGCTCGTCGTTGCTGGCCGGGGCCGGACGCGGCGCGGCGGTCGGGGCGTTCCTCTGCACGGCCCTGACCTTCCTGGCCCTGGTCCACGCCTTCGTGATGTCGGACTTCTCGGTGGCCAACGTCGCGGCCAACTCCCACACCGCCAAGCCGATGCTCTACAAGGTGGCCGGCGCCTGGGGCAGCCACGAGGGCTCGATGCTGCTGTGGTGCCTGGTGCTGACCGGTTACGGCGCGGCCGTGGCCAGCTTCGGCGAGGCCCTGCCGCCGCGCCTGCGGGCCTACGCCGTGGCGACCCAAGGCGCGCTGGGCGTGCTGTTCCTGGCCTACACCGTCTTCGCCTCCAACCCGATGACCCGGCTGTTCGACGCGCCGGTCGAGGGCGCGTCGCTGAATCCGCTGCTGCAGGACCCGGCCTTGGCCTTCCACCCGCCGTTCCTCTATTGCGGCTATGTCGGCTTCTCGGTGGTGTTCTCGTTCTCGATGGCGGCCCTGATCGAGGGTCGGGTCGACGCGGCCTGGGCCCGCTGGGTGCGGCCCTGGACCCTGGCGGCCTGGAGCTTCCTGACCGTCGGCATCACCCTGGGCGCCTTCTGGGCCTATTACGAACTGGGCTGGGGCGGCTGGTGGTTCTGGGACCCGGTCGAGAACGCCAGCTTCATGCCCTGGCTGATCGGCACGGCCCTGCTGCACTCGGCCGTGGTGCTGGAGAAGCGCGGGGCCTTGCCGGGCTGGACGGTGTTCCTGGGCCTGGCCGCCTTCACCTTCTCGATGCTGGGCGCCTTCCTGGTGCGCTCGGGCGTGCTGACCAGCGTCCACGCCTTCGCCGTCGATCCCGCGCGCGGGATCCTGCTGCTGAGCATTCTGGGCATCGCGGCCGGGGCCGGCTTCTTCCTGTTCGCCCTGCGCGCACCCAGCCTGAACAGCGGCGGCCTGTTCGCCCCGGTCAGCCGCGAGAGCGCCATCGTCCTGAACAACATCATCCTGTCGACGGCCACGGCGGTGGTGCTGGTGGGCACCCTGTTCCCGCTGATCCGCGAGGCGACGGACGGCGAGGCGGTGTCGGTGGGCGCGCCGTTCTTCAACATGACGTTCGTGCCGCTGATGATCCTGGCCATGGCCATCCTGCCGGCCGGTCCGCTGCTGGCGTGGAAGCGCGGCGACGCCCGCCTGGTGGTCCGCCGCCTGTGGCTGGCCCTGGCGGTCGCCGCGATCCTGGGCCTGGTCGCCTTCGCCGTCGTCGCCCCGCGCAGCGCCCTGGCCAGCGCCGGCCTCGTCGTCGGCTTCTGGCTGATCGGCGGCGCGGTGCTGGAGCTGGGCGAGCGGGTGAAGGCCTTCCGCGCCCCTTGGGCCGAGGTGCGCCGCCGCCTGACCGGCCTGCCGCGCGGCGCCTGGGGCACCACCCTGGCCCACGCGGGCCTGGGGATCTTCGTGCTGGGCGCGTCGTTCGAGACCACCTGGCGGGTCGAGGCGGCCCAGGCGCTGAGCGTGGGCGGGCAGCTGAAGCTGGGCGCCTATGAGCTGGTCCTGACCGACGTCGGCACGGTGGAAGGCGGCAACTACATCGCCGAGCGCGGGATCGTGACGATCACCAAGGCCGGCGCCCTGGTCTGCGAAGCCAAGCCCGAGCGCCGCTTCTATCCGACCGGCAAGCAGACCACCTCCGAGGTCGCGATCTGCCCCAAGGTGCTGGACGATCTCTATGTGGTGCTGGGCGAGCGCCGGGAAGGCGCGGGCGGCCAGCCGGCCTGGCTGGTGCGGGCCTTCGTCAATCCGTGGGTGCGGCTGATCTTCCTGGGTCCGCTGGTCATGGCGATCGGCGGCCTGGTCTCGCTGTCGGACCGTCGGCTGCGGTTCGGCGTGGCGAAGCGCGCGGAGACGGCGGCGTGAAGCGCCTCCTGATCGCCCTGGCCGCCATCGCCTGCATGGCCGGCGCCGCCGCCGACCCGGCCGAGCGCCTGCCCGACCCCGTCCAGGAAGCCCGGGCCCGCGAAATCTTCCGCGAGGTGCGCTGCCTGGTCTGCCAGAACGAGTCGATCGACGATTCCGAAGCCGACCTGGCGGGCGACCTGCGACAGGTCGTACGCGACCAAGTGAAGCAGGGACGCAGCGACAAGCAGATCCGCGCGTTCCTGGTGGAGCGCTATGGCGAGTTCGTGCTGCTCAAGCCGCCGTTCTCGCTGGGCAACGCGCTGCTCTGGGCCACGCCTGGGATTGCGTTGATCTTGGGCGGCGTGCTGATGGCGCTGCTCCTGCGTCGGCGGACCGCGTCGGTCGCGGACGGTGAAGATGCGCAGACACTTTCCCAGGTGGAGGAAGCGCGTCTTCAGGTGTTGTTGAAGGACGAATGACACGATTGCGCCGCGAAGACGCCGCAAGACCATCTTGAGCGTGGACGCATGATCTCTTCGAAGACCATTGCGCCTTTCGCCAGCGCAACTAGGTTCTCAAGCCAAGGACCCGGCGCCGCGCGCCGTGGGTGAGGAAAGACGTTAAGATGGCTGCTAGGAAGTCTGGTTTCTTTGTCGGTGCGGTCGCCGGCGCGGGCGTGGCCTGCGCGGCGCTGGCCGGGGTCGGCATGCGCATGGCGCCCGCGGGCGCCGCCGAGCCGGCCCAGGTGGTTCGCACCTCGGGCGCGCCCGCTCCGATGTTCGCGCCGCCCCCCGGCGCGCCGATGTCGTTCGCCGACATCTTCGAACAGGTCTCGCCCGCCGTGGTGCAGATCGACGTGACGTCCAAGGCCGCCGCGGCCCCGCGCCTGCGCATCCCCGGCCTGGAAGGCTTCGACATCGTGCCGCGCGGCCAGAAGCCGGGCGAGGAGGGCGAGGAAGCCGCTCCGGGCCCCAAGCAGCAGTCCTCGGGCTCGGGGTTCTTCATCTCGGCCGACGGCTATCTGGTGACCAACAACCACGTCGTCGCCGACGCTGACGACGACGGCATCAACGTCGTCCTGAAGGACGGCCGCGAGCTGAAGGCCACGGTGGTCGGTCGCGACGAAGGCACCGACCTGGCGGTCCTGAAGGTGGTCGACCCCAAGGCCAAGGGCGCGGCGTTCCCGTATGTGAACTTCGAGAACCAGGCCAAGCCGCGGGTCGGCGACTGGGTGATCACCATCGGCAACCCGTTCGGCCTGGGCGGCACCGCCACGGCCGGCATCATCTCGGCCTACAACCGCGACCTGGGCGACAGCTCGTCGACCTTCGTCGACTACATCCAGATCGACGCGCCGATCAACCGGGGCAACTCGGGCGGTCCGTCGTTCGACATCTACGGCCGGGTGATCGGGGTCAACACCGCGATCTTCTCGCCGACCGGCGGCTCGGTGGGCATCGGCTTCGCCATCCCCGCCGACGTGGCCGAAGCCACCGCCAAGCAGCTGATCAGCGGCGGCAAGGTGGTGCGCGGCTATATCGGCGCGCAGATCCAGCCCTTCACCAAGGAAATGGCCGAAGCCCAGGGTCTGGGCGAGATCAAGGGCGCGATCGTCGCCGACGTTCTGGACGGAGGTCCGGCCCAGAAGGGCGGCCTGATGCCCGAGGACGTGATCACCGCCGTCAACGGCGTGCCGATCAAGAGCGGTTCGGAGCTGACCCGCGAAGTGGCCAAGGGCCGTCCCGGCGACACCCTGAAGCTGTCGGTCCTGCGCGGCGGCAAGCCCCGCACCGTCGACATCAAGTCGGGCGTGCGTCCGACCGAGAAGGAGCTGGCGCTCAGCGACGACGACAGCGACGAGGGCGGCGCCGACACGCCGACCAAGCCGCAGGTCCAGAAGTCGGAAGCCCTGGGCATGAGCCTGGCGCCGATCGACGACGCGGCCCGTCGCACCTACAGCATCGACGCGACCGTCCGCGGCGTCCTCATCGACGGCGTGAAGGCCAATTCCGACGCCGGCGAGAAGGGCCTGCGCAAGGGCGACGTGCTGACCAGCGTCAACGGCGACCCCGTCACCTCGGCCTCGCAAGTGGCCTCGGCGGTGGAAGCGGCCAAGAAGCTGCAGCGCCCCAGCGTCAACCTGCGCATCATCCGCGCCGGTCGCCCGACGATCGTGCCGCTGAAGATCGCGCCGTAAGGGTAACGCGGATACGCGGGGGCTTTCGCCCGCGCGCGGATCACGTCACCATCTCGGGGACGTGACGACGACACGACAGAGGGCGTCATCGATTCGCACGATGACGCCCTTTCGTGCATCTGGGGGTTTGTGATGCGTATTCTGATCATCGAAGACGATCTCGAGGCGGCGGCGGCGATGCGCCACGGCCTGACCGAGGCCGGCTACGATTGCGTCCACGCCCCTGACGGCGAGGCCGGCCTGACCGAGGCGGGCAAGGGCGGCTTCGACGTGATGATCGTCGACCGCATGATGCCCAAGAAGAACGGCGTCGAGGTGGTCGAGACCCTGCGCCGCGAGGGCGATCAGACGCCGGTGCTGTTCCTCTCGGCCCTGGGCGAGATCAACGACCGCGTCGTGGGCCTGCGGGCCGGCGCGGACGACTACCTGGTCAAGCCCTACGCCTTCGCCGAGCTGATGGCCCGGGTCGACGCCCTGTCGCGTCGCCGCGAGACAGGCGCGGTCGCGACCACCCTCAAGGTGGGCGAACTGGAAATGAACCTGATCAATCGCACGGTCCATCGCCAGGGCAAGGAGATCGATCTCCAGCCCCGCGAGTTCCAGTTGCTGGAATTCATGATGCGCCACGCCGGCCAGTCGGTGACCCGCACCATGCTGCTGGAGAAGGTGTGGGAATACCACTTCGACCCGCAGACCAACGTCATCGACGTGCACATCTCGCGCCTGCGCTCGAAGATCGACAAGGGCTTCGACCGGGCCATGCTGCAGACCGTGCGCGGGGCGGGCTACCGGCTCGATCCGTAGGCGGCGCGGTTTGGCGGTCGGCCGACCCGTGTTAGGCTCGTGGCATGAACAAGCTGACCCAGCCCGTTCCTGACGATGAAGGCGACTTCGGCCCCGAGCTTTCCGAGGCCGAGATGGACGCCTGGATCGCGCGCAATCGCGAGGTCATTAACGAATCTCTGCGTGAGGCGCGTCAGGAATTCGCGGAAGGCAAGGCCGAGCCTTGGGACTCCGAGGAGATCATCGCTGGCGCCTTGAAGCGCATGGCTGAGGAAGATCAATAGTCCGGAATGGTCCCGCCGACGGTTGTCAGAAGCGCGAAGGCCGTCGTCGACGCCGAGGATGTCTTCATCTGGATCGCGCGGCGTGACGGTGCGAGCCGAGCCCGCGGCGTCATCTTCAGAATTGAACGGACGCTCGAACGGCTTGCCGCCCGCCCGGGGCTGGGACGTGTCAGAGCTGATTTCGTGGGCGAGCCGAGATCGTTTTCAGTACCGCCATGGCTTGTGGTCTACGAGCCTCTCGCGGAGGATCGCGGAATTCTCGTGCTCCGCATCCTCGACAGTCGCCGAGACATCGCCGCCCTCATGGGCAAGAAGAGCTAGCCCATGCGCCTGCCGCGCCTGATCCGATCGACGCCGTTTCGGCTGACCCTGCTGTTCCTGGCCCTGTTCGCGGCGGCCGCCAGCGCGTTCCTGGGCTACATCTACATCGCCACCGCCGGCGAGGTGAACCGCCGCGCCGACGCCGACATCACCCGCGAGATGGAGAGCCTTGAGGCCGCCTACCGGGTGGGCGGGATCAATGCCCTGAACCAGACCATCGTCGAGCGGGCCACCGGCGAGCGGCCGTTCCTGTACCTGCTGCTCGACAAGGAGGGCAAGCGGATCTCGGGCTCGATCGAGGAGTCGCCGATCGACGACTTCGAAGGCCCGGGCCCGACCTGGGAGACCTTCAAGCTCACCGAGACCGACATCGACGGCGCCGAGGTCAAGCGCGCGGCGCGGGGCGTGCAGGAGCGCCTCTCCGGCGGCGAGGCCCTGTTCGTCGGGGCCGACGTCCAGGAGTCGGAAGGCTATGTGATGAAGATCGTCCGGGCCCTGCGCGGGGCCGGGGCGCTGGTCATCATCCTGGGCCTGGCCGGCGGGGTGCTGATCAGCCGCAACGTCTCGCGCAGCATGCAGGGCCTGGTCGACGTCGTGAACGCGGTGCGGGCCGGCGACCTGCACGCCCGTGCGAGGGTGCGCGGCACCCGCGACGAGTATGACGAGCTGGCCGAGGGCCTGAACGACATGCTCGACCGCATCGAGCGGCTGATGGGCGGCCTGCGCCACGCCGGCGACGCCATCGCCCACGACCTACGCTCGCCCCTGACCCGCCTGCGCGCCCGCATGGAGGTGGCCCTGATCGACGCCGAGAACGGCAAGGGCGATCCGATGGCGGCCCTGGAGACGGCCCTGATGGACGCCGACGGCGTGCTCAAGACCTTCAACGCCGTGCTGGCCATCGCGCGCCTGCAGGCGGCCGGCGAGGCGCCGAACCAGGAAAGCTTCGACGCCAGCGAACTGGCCTCGGACATGGCCGAGCTCTACGAGGCCAGCTGCGAGGACAAGGGCCTGGACTTCAAGGCCGAGATCGTTCCGGCGCTCAGCATCCGGGGCAATCGCGAGTTCATCGCCCAGGCCCTGGCCAACCTGCTGGACAACGCCATTAAGTACACGCCCGAGGGCGGGGCGGTGATGCTGCGGGCCCGGCGCACCTCGTCCGGCGACCTGGAGTTCTCGGTCACCGACACCGGCCCCGGCGTGCCCGAGGCCGACCGCGCCCGTGTGGTCCAGCGCTTCGTGCGGCTGGAGAACAGCCGCAGCGAGCCGGGGGCGGGGCTGGGCCTGTCGCTGGTCCAGGCGGTGGCCGCCTCGCACGGCGGACGGCTGGAGCTGGCCGAGGGGCCGGGCGAGTACGGCGGCTTCGGCCCCGGCCTGCGGGTGGCGTTGGTGCTGCCGCGGGTGGAGTAGGGGGCAGGCGCTAGGCGACCAAACCTATTCCGGCCGCCCGTACACGACGTCATAGCACCGCTCCCGACCGAGCTTCGTCGGGCAGAACCCCGTCTCCTCCGAGCCCTCGCGGATGATCACGTAGCGGTCGCGCCTGCAGGCCCACCACTCTTCCTCGAAGCCGGCCCCGCCGTCCTGCTTGAACACCGGCTCGTCGCCCTGGGCGTAGAAGCGGGTCATGCCGGTCAAGCCGCCGAAGCTGCCCCAGCCGTTGACCAGACCGCAGACCCGGCCGTCGCGGCGCGCCCAGACCCGGCCCAGCTCCAGGGCGTGCGGCTGGTCCAGGCGGGCGATCAGCCGCGGCTTGACGCTGGCCCAGCGCACCCGAGCCATCGACTTGGCGGCGACCAGCCGCGAGCCCGTGGCGGGGCGCTTGGGTTCGACCTTCATCTCGTACTGGACGAAGAACATCAGCATCAGCCCGACGCCCAGCACGATCAGCCCCATGACCAGGACGTCGAACGCCCGGACAGCCAGGGCCTTGTGTCGGGCGCCACGGCCGCGCCGCTCGGGCATCCGCAGGATGAAGGCCATGTCCGCTCCCCCCAGGTCGAAGCTGGATTACGTCTGTAGATTATAAAAGTTACAGATGTAATCTACTGCGTCAAGGCAAGCGTGACGTCAGGACCCAGACGGCGAGGGCGGCCTAGTGGCTGTTCAGGACGGGCAGGGTGATGCCGTCGGCCGGGGTGTCGCCGACGAAGCGGCCGGGCCACGAGGTCTCGTACTGCGGCACGGGACCGCGCGGCGTGACGGTCCAGACCCCGCCGGCGGTGATGATCGCCAGCAGGAAGATCGCCGCCGCGCCCGCCGTCTGGCGGCGATAGCTCGGCTCGGGACGGCCCAGCAGCTTGACCCGCAGCAGCAATGGATGGGCCGCGAAGAAGCAGGCCAGGGCCGAACCGGTGCGCCGGGTGTGGGCCTCGACCAGGGCCTCGGCATAGGTGCGGCGCAGGTCGGGGCGCAGGCTCAGCACGGTGGCGTCGCAGGCCATCTCCTGGTCCAGTCGGGCGCACAGGGCGCCGACATGGACCAGCGGGTTGCACCAGCCCAGCACCTGGATCCCGGCGATGACCAGATTGGCCACGGGATCGCCGCGCTTGATGTGAGCCCGCTCGTGCAGGTCGACCATCTTGCGGGCCTGCTCCTCGAAGCGGGTGGCGAAGTCGGACGGCAGCACGACCCGGGGCCAGAACACTCCCATCACCGCCGGACCGGCGCGACCGGCCTCGGCGCGGGCCCGGAAGGCGCGCTCCTGCAGCAGGATGGCCGTCGCCAGGGCGACGCCGCCGGCCAGCCAGACGGCCAGCAGCAGAACCGCGCGCTCCTCGCCCATCAGCGAGGCCGGCAGGCCCGAACCCAGGGTCTCCGACAGGCTGGGGAACACCGTGGCGATCGCCGCGACGGGCACCAGGGCCCACAGGCGGTAGGCCAGGCGCGCGCCGATCACCTTGCGGGTCGGACCGCGCAGCAACAGCACCAGCAGCACCGCCGCGGCGGCGGCCGCCTGGGTGCGCAGCAGAGTCAGGGCCAGCAGTTCAGCGACCATCTTCGAGACCCTCGATCAGAGTCTTCAGTTGCTTGATCTCGTCGTTGGACAGCGCGCGGTGCTGGGCGAAGTGCGCCACCAGCGGCGTCAGCTGTCCGTCGAACAGGCGGTTGAGAAGGCTCTGGCTCTCGGCCTGCACATAGTCGGCGCGCTGGATGATCGGGGCGTAGCGCGCCCGGCCCTCGATGCGGTCCGAGCGGATCGCCTTGCGCTTCAGAAGCCGGTTGATCAGCGTCTTGACCGTCGCCTCGCCCCAGCCCTGCGGCTCGGCGACCTCGGCCATGATTTCGTCCACCGTCAGGGGCTGGCGCGTCCAGAGCGCCTCCATGATGCGGCTTTCGGCCTGAGTGATGTTCATGGCGTTCCGATCTCCGACGCCAACGATTACGCCTGTAACATCGACTGTCAAGCGACCACGTTTCCGGGGCGGGGCGTCAGGACTTGGCTTGCGCCGTCAGGATCTCCAGCCGCGCCCGCGCCTCGGCGACCATGGCCTGGTCACTGGCCGGCGCCTGGTGGGCCAGCGCCTTGTCGCGCAGCACCTGGGCCACCGCGACGTTGAGGCTCAGGTGGGGCGCCTGGGCCAGCGGCTCGATCAGGGAGTCGGCGGTGTCGTACTCGCCCTTGCGGAGCAGGGCGATCACCGCGTCGATGCGGATCTCCTCGACCTGCGGGGCCATCAGATGGGCCTGGACCAGGGCGTCGAGCACCTGCTCGCTGCCCGCCGGCAGGGTGCGGGAATAGCGGTAGAGCGCGGGATAGAAGGTCGGGTCCAGCTTCAGGGCGCGGGCCAGGGCCTTCTTGCCCTCGGTGGTGGCCTCGGCCAGCCGCGCCGGGTCGCGCTTGCCGACGCTCAGCCACGAGACGCCCAGCAGGTACTGGGCGTAGGCGTCGGTCTTGGTCGCCTCGGAGCCGCTCAGCATCTGGACCGCGACAGTCGGGTCGCCGAACACCTGCTGGGCGTGGGCCAGGGTGCGGACAGCCAGAGGATCGCCCGGATACTTGGCGGCTTTCTTCTCGATGGACTTCAGCGCGTCGGCGGCCTGGCCGTCGTTCTCGCCGCGCCGGCCGCGGATCAGCCGCAGCGAGTCCAGCAGCAGGTCGTCGGCCGAGGGCGGCAGGGAGGTGACGACCACGTCGGTCGGGGCCAGGGGCTTGATCGGGATGACCGTCAAGGTCATGCCGGAGCGGGCATAGGTGGTCAGCTGCCTTTGCAGGGCGGCCTTGTCGGTCTTGAAGGCGGCGGCGAAGGCTTCGGGCTCGGCCTGGCCCGTGCGCAAGGCGGCGAAATAGGCCTGCAACTGGCCGGCGCGATCCGTGTCGCGCAGCAGATAGTGGGTCAGCAACCAGCCCTGGGCGTAGACCATCCCGCCGCGCGTGATGCTCTGCCGCGCGTCCAGCAAGGCGTCCATCGACATCCACGGCTGCTTCTCCAGCGCGCGTACGCGTCCGTCGTCGGCCGCGCCCAGCTGGATCGTGTCGCCCTTGACGAGAGTGGGCGCGAAGTACTCGGCGAAGCCCTCGGTGAACCAGACCGGATAGGACCAGCTGAAGTACTGGCGCATGAAATGGTGGGCGTATTCGTGCTGGAGGATCAGTCGCGCCTGGTCGCGGTCGACGCTGTTCCAGGAGACGAAGGCGGCCCGGCCGCCGGGCCCGGCGCGGTAGAAGCCGGCGACCGCGCGATCCAGGCTCGGCTCGACCTTCTGCAGGTCGTCGCGCCCGCCGACCAGATAGATGTCCAGCCGGGCGACGGCGGCCTTGTCGTCGACCTTCATCACGGCCGCCAGCAGGCGGTGATAGCGTTCGAGGTCGGAGGCGGCCGTCCGCAGGTCGGACTCCTTGATCTCGCCATAGACGTTGAAGTGCTGGGTCTGGGCCTTGAGCCAGGTGTCGGCCGCCAGGGCCGGTCGGCAAACGACCAGGAACAGCAGGGCCACCAGGCCGCGCACGATTGTCTTCATGTCCGTTTCCCCACCCTCGGCGCACTGTGTCTCGCGCGCATATCTAAGGTTGAGGTTCGACGCGCGCGCTCGACAACCCATTTTTTGAAGTCCAACAGATGACCTCGCCGTTCCACCGCGCCACAGTGGCGGCCATGACTCGCCTGCTCGAACGTCTCACCCCCTGCGGCCCCGTCGTCGATCCCAAGGCCGCCGAGCGGGCGCATGAGGCGATCACCCGGCGGGTCGGCGAGGCCGCGCCCTTGGTCGAGGCCGTCTGGCCCGCCCTGGCGCCGGTGTTCGCCGCCTCGCCCTACCTGGCGGGCCTGGCGCGGCGCGACGCCAAGCGGCTGCCCTCGATCCTCGATGGCGATCCCGACGAACGGCTGGCCCGTATCCTGGCCGAAGCCGAAGCCGTTGGCGCGGAGCCGGACTTCGAGACCGCCCGCCGGACGATGCGCGAGCTGAAGGCCGACCTGCACCTGCTGACCGCGCTGTGCGACCTGGGCGGTGTCTGGGACCTGGACGCGGTGACCGCCGCCCTGACCCGCTTCGCCGACGCCACCCTGCACGCCTCATTGACCCAGGCCGTGCGGCTGGAAGTGGCGCGCGGCGCCCTGACCCATGTCGGCGAGGGACCGGAGGGGCCTGCCCCCGGCCTGTTCTGCATCGCCATGGGCAAGCACGGGGCCTTCGAGCTCAACTACTCCAGCGACATCGACTTCTCGATCTTCTACGACCCCGAGGCCTTGCCGGCAGCCGAGGGCGTCGAGCCGCAGGGCGTGGCGGTGCGCATCGCCAACCACCTGGGCCGGCTGCTGGCCGAGCGGACGGTCGACGGCTACGTGTTCCGCATCGACCTGCGGCTGCGCCCGGATCCGTCCTCGACCCCGCCGGCCATGCCGATCGACGCGGCCCTCGATTACTACGAGAGCGTCGGCCAGAACTGGGAGCGGGCGGCGCACATCAAGGCGCGGATCTGCGCCGGCGACTTCGCGCAGGGCGAGGCGTTCCTGGCCGAGCTGCAGCCGTTCATCTGGCGCAAGAACCTCGACTTCGCGGCCATCGCCGATATCCACTCGATCAAGCGCCAGATCCACGCCTACAAGGTGGACGACCGGCTGACCGCCAAGGGCGCGGACCTGAAGCTGGGGCGCGGCGGCATCCGCGAGATCGAGTTCTTCGTCCAGACCCAGCAACTGATCCTGGGCGGCCGTCATCCCGACCTGCGCAGCCCGCGCACCCTGGAGGCCCTGGCCGCCCTGTCGGAGGCCGGCCACGTCACGCCGGAAGACCGCGACTACCTGATCAAGGCCTATCGCGACCTGCGCGCCCTGGAGCACCGGGCCCAGATGATCGCCGACGACCAGACCCACAAGCTTCCGGAGTCCGACGCCGACCGCAAGAAGGTGGCGGCCCTGTGGGGCCACGCGGCGCTGCGCAGTTTCGACGCCGTGGTCGGCCAGATCCTCAAGGGCGTGAACCGCCGCTACGGCGCACTGTTCAAGGGCGAGGAGGAGCTGTCGTCGCGGTTCGGCAGCCTGGTGTTCACCGGCGTCGAGGACGATCCAGAGACCCTGGCCACGCTCAAGCGCATGGGCTTCTCGCACCCCGAGCGGGTGGCCGCCACCATCCGCGGCTGGCACCACGGCCACATCGCCGCCACCCGCACCGCGCGGGGGCGCGAGCTGTTCACCCGCTTGGCGCCGCGCCTGCTGGACGCCGCCAACGCCACCGGCGCGTCGGACGACGCCTTCAACCGGTTCGGCGACTTCTTCTCGTCGCTGAGCAGCGGGGTGCAGATCCAGTCGCTGTTCCTGGCCCAGCCGCGATTGTTCGAGCTGATCGTCGAGGTCATGGCCTTCGCGCCGCGCCTGGCCTCGACCCTGGCGCGACGGCCGACGGCCCTGGACGCCCTGCTGGACCCTGCGTTCTTCGGGCCGATGGAGATGCCCAAGGACGCGCCCTGGGATTCGGCCGATTTCGAGGGGGCGATGGACGCGGCGCGGCGGCTGTTCCGCGACCAGAGTTTCCGGATCGGGGTGCGGGTGATCAGCGGCACGGCCGGTGCGCGCGATGCCGGCGCGGCCTTCGCCGACCTGGCCGACGTGATCGTCCGCGGGCTGGCTCCCGCCGCCCTGGCCGAAGTCGAGCGGCTCGGAGGCGAATTCCCGGGCCAGGTGGCCGTCGTCGCCCTGGGCAAGGCCGGCTCGCGCGAGATGACCGTCAAGTCGGACCTGGACCTGATGACGCTCTACGCCGCCGACGATCCGGCCGGCATGTCGGCCGTGAAGGCCTGGGGCGCCGAGAGCTTCTACGCCCGGTTCACCCAGCGCCTGACCTCGGCCTTGTCGGCTCCGACCGGCGAGGGCACGCTCTACGAGGTTGACCTGAAGCTGCGGCCGTCGGGCACCAAGGGGCCGGTGGCGGTCAGCTACGCGGCGTTCGAGGACTATTACGAGCGCGAGGCCGAGACCTGGGAGCTGCAGGCCCTGACGCGGGCCCGGGTGATCTGGGCGTCGTCGCCGGACTTCCAGGCGCGGGCGGAAGGCGCGATCGCCGCCGCCCTGCGTCGGGCGCGCGACCCGAGGAAGACCGCCGTCGACGTGCTGGAGATGCGCCAGCTGATGGAGGACGAGCGGCCCGGCAAGGGCGACTGGGACCTGAAGCTCACCCCCGGCGGCCTGGTCGACATCGAGTTCGCCGCCCAGTTCCTGCAGCTGGTCCACGCGGCGGACGGCGGTCCGCTGGCGCAGAACACCGGCGAGGCCCTGGCGGCCTTGGGACGCGCGGGGCTGGGGGATCCGGCGGCCTTGGCGGCGTTGGAGTCCGCGTGGCGGCTGGAGCAGGACCTGTCGCAACTGCTGAAGGTGGCGCTGGAGGACGGGCATGACCCTGACACCGAGCCGAAGGCGTTCCGGGCGCTGCTGGCGCGGGCCGGAGGCGTGCGGGAGTTCCGGTCTCTGAAGGTGAAGCTGGCCAAGGCGAAGGTCGAGGCGCGAGGGGCGTTCGAGGCGGTGGTGCGGGGTTAGGGGCTCACCCACTTGCCCCCACCTGACGGCTACGCCGTCTGTCCGCCCCCATAGGGGCGGAGGACGCGCGGTGCCGGCCAAGCCTCTTCCCCCTGTGGGGGAAGACGATCGCGAAGCGATCCGTAGGGGGCAAGTGGCAACATTCCTCGCCCGCCTGTAACCATTCCCCCTCATCGTACGTATCTTCCAAGGTAGCCCCTCGGAGCCCGCCCATGCTGATCCGCCACGCCCCCGACCTGACCGACAACGACGTCACCGACCGGAGCCTGTACCTGCGGCGGCGCGAGTTCATCGGCGGGGCGGCGGGACTGGGTCTGCTGGGCGCGGCCGGGGCGGCCGGCGCGCGGGACCTGGCCTACAGCCCGGGCTTCTCGACCACGGAGAAGCCGACCCCGAAGAAGGACATCACCAGCTACAACAACTTCTACGAATTCGGGGTCAACAAGGAGGACCCGTCCGAGAACGCGGGCTCCCTCAAGACCCGCCCCTGGACGGTCCGCGTCGACGGCGAGTGCGAGAAGCCGGCCAGCTTCGCGATCGACGATCTGATCAAGGCCAACAAGCTGGAGGAGCGCATTTACCGCATGCGCTGCGTCGAGGGCTGGTCGATGGTGATCCCCTGGGTGGGCTTCCCGCTCAAGGACCTGCTGGCCCAGGTCAAGCCCACGTCGAAGGCCAAGTTCGTCGCCTTCGAGACCCTGATGCGACCGTCCGAGATGCCGGGCCAGCGCTGGGACACCCTGCAGTGGCCCTATCGTGAAGGCCTGCGGATCGACGAGGCGACGCACCCGCTGACCATCCTGGCCGTGGGCCTGTACGGCGACGTCCTGCCCAACCAGAACGGCGCGCCGGTCCGGCTGGTCGTGCCGTGGAAGTACGGCTTCAAGGGCGCCAAGTCGATCGTGCGGATCAGCCTGGTCGAGAAGATGCCCGTCACCGCCTGGAACCTGCTGGCCCCGCGCGAGTACGGCTTCTATTCCAACGTCAATCCGGCCGTGGACCACCCGCGCTGGTCCCAGGCCACCGAGCGCCGGATCGGCGAGTTCCGCCGCCGCGAAACCCTGCCGTTCAACGGCTATGGCCAGTATGTCGCCGACCTCTATCGCGGCATGGACCTGAAGCGGAACTTCTGATGGACGCCTCGGTGAAGCGGGCGGCCAAGAGCAAGCGCCCCTCCAAGACCTGGGACAACCTGGTCTACGCCGCCGTCTGGCTGGCCTGTTTCGCGCCCCTGGTCTGGCTGGCCTGGCGCGTGTTCAGCGACGACCTGGGGGCCAATCCGATCGAGACCCTGATCCGCCAGATCGGCGTCTGGGGCCTGCGGCTGCTGCTGGTCGGGCTGGCGATCACCCCGGCCGCGCGCATCCTGAAGAAGCCGCGCCTGGTCCGCTTTCGCCGGACGATCGGCCTGTTCGCCTTCAGCTACATCTGCCTGCACCTGCTGACCTACATCGGCGTCGACCTGTTCTTCGACTGGGGGCAGTTGGTGAAGGACATCCTCAAGCGGCCCTTCATCACCCTGGGCATGCTGGCCTTCGTGTTGCTGATCCCGCTGGCCGTGACCTCGACCAACGGCATGATCCGGCGCCTGGGCCGGGCGACCTGGCAACGGATCCACTGGCTGATCTATCTGATCGTGCCGCTGGGCGTGGCCCACTACTATCTGCTGGTGAAGGCCGACCACCGGCCGCCGCTGGTCTATGCGGCGATCCTGACGGTGCTGATGCTGTGGCGGTTCTGGGACGCCTGGCAGCGGCGGGCCCGGTCCTAGAACAGCTCCGCGTCCGGATCGCGCGTCTGGTCCCGCTTCCACCACCCGCCCAGCTTGGCCCCGCCGCAAGGGCCCTTCTGGGTCAGCAGCACGGTGTCGACGGTGAACGACGCGTCCAGCCGGCAGGCGTCGGGGCCCGTCCCGGTCAGCGGAAAGCTCGTGATCGTCTGGCCCGTCATGACCTTCACCGGCTGGGTGTCGTCGGTGAACCCCTGGGCGGCGTTGGCGTCGGCCAACTGGTAGGCGAAGTCCAGGCCGGTCGGCACGGCCTTGATGCTCAGGAAGTCCTGGCCGCGCGCATAGATCCCGCTCAGCCGGAACCCCGGGTTCCTCAGCACCGCGATGCGGTCGGCGTGGATGGTCCGCAGGCAGGGCAGGGCGGTTTCGTCGTCGGTGCAGAGGATCCCGCCACCGCTCATCCCGGGAGGCTCCAAGGCGCGCGAACCCACCCAGCCGCGCTGGTTCATCTTCACATAGGCGGCGATCTGGCCGTCCCACAGTTTCAGCGCCTCGCCATAGGCCTTGGCCAGGTCCTCGTCCTGGCGCGACAGCTGGGGATCCTTGCAGATCAGCTTCTCGACCTTGGTGCGGGCCTTGGCGCAGTCGAAGCTGGCGGCGGTCGCGGGGGCGGCCACCAGGAGCAGCAGAAGTCCGGCGAGGACGGGGGCGACGCGGGTTCCAAAAAGGCTCATGGCGCCTACTCCGACAGATAGGGCGACTTTACCGGGTCGCGGCGGAAGACCTTCAAGTCGGTCCCCATGGCGCACCGCTCGGTCTTGGGCGCGGACAGGGTCGCGGTGTCCTGGGTGAAGGCCAGGACGCGCGGACAGCCGGCGTCCTCGAAGCTCAGCTTCCCCGAAGCGTCCACGTCGCCGTCGGCCTGCAGGAACACGCTCCCCTTCGGCTCGGGGCAGATGTAGAGCAGGACGTCGATCCCCGCCTCGGGATAGCGCTGCGTCACGTCCAGATAGACCCCGTCGTGCGGGCAGCGCCCGGCGACGTATCGGCCCGTCCACTTCAGGCTCGGATGCGTCAGGAAAGTCAGGCGGCGCTCGTAGTCCTGTTTCAGGCAGGCGGCGTCGGCCTTGCAGATCTCGTTGCGGTCCTTCAGCCATTCCCGCTGTTCGGTGCGGATGTAGGTCGACCAGTTCCCGGCCGGCCACAGCCCCTGGGCCGCCTTGAAGGCGGCCGCCACCTGGTCGTCCAGCTTGGAGACCGCGGGATCCTTGCAGATCGCCTTCTCGGTGGGCGTGCCGGCCTTGGCGCAGTCGAAACTGGCGGCCCAGCTCGCCGTCGGGGCGGCAAGGCAAAGCAGGGCGGCCAGACCGACCCAGAGCGTGACACGGACCATGCGGAGAGCCCCTCCAAACGACGCCGGGAGAGGCTAACCGAGAACCGCGTTATTCGAAAGCGCGAGCTACTTCGCGGCGGTCTGCTTGGCCGCGTAGTCCTGGGCCTGGCGCACGATGCGCAGCACGTTGCCGCCCCAGATCGCCGCCACGTCGGCGTCGGTGTAGCCGGCCGCCTTCAGCCGGGCGGTGACCTTGGGCAGGTCGGCGACGTCCTCGAAGCCGGCCACGCCGCCGCCGCCGTCCCAGTCGGCGCCGATGCCCACGTGCTCGGGCCCGACCACCTTGAGGGTGTGGGTCAGGCTGGCCATGAAGTCCTCGAAGCTGGCGCGGACCGGCGGAAACTTGGCGTCCACCTCGGCGCGCTTCTTCAGATAGGCGACCATCTCGGCCTCGGTCGCCGTCTCGCTGTCGGCCGCCGTCCCCAGGGCCTTCAGGGCCGCCAGGCGCTCGGGACTGGCGTTGGTGTTCTTCAGATAGACCGAGTTGATGCAGATCACCCCGCCCGCGTCGGCGATCTTCTTCAGCCGCGTGTCGTCGAGATTGCGGGCGTGGTCGTAGATCGCCTTGGCCCCGGAGTGCGAGGCGATGATCGGGACCTTCGACAGCTGCACGGCCTGATCGACCACGTCGTCGGAGGCGTGGCTGACGTCGATCAGTATGCCCAGCCGGTTGGCTTCGGCCAGCCAGCGCAGGCCCAGCGGCGAGAAGCCGTGCCAGATCGGCTTGTCGGTCGAGCTGTCGGCGAACTGGTTGTTCCTGAAGTGCACCGGGCCGGCCATGCGCACGCCGGTGGCGTGGAAGGTCTGCATCAGGGTGAGGTCCTCACCGATCGGCCAGCTGTTCTCGATGCTCTGGAAGACGAACTTCTTGCCGGCCTTGTTGATCCGCTCGGCGTCGTCGGCGGTGTAGGCCAGCTCGAACTTGTCCGAATGGGCCGCGACCATCTCACGAATCTCGGTGGCGCGCTCCAGGGCGACGTCGCGCGCCGCGCGATAGCCCTCGGCGGTCAGGGGGCCCTGCTCGGTGTAGATCACGAAGAACCCGCCATCCAGGCCGCCGGCGTCCATGCGCGGCAGGTCGACCTGGGTGCCGTCGACCTTGACCTCGTGACGGTCGACCATGCTCCAGCCCTTGCGCGCGAAGTGCTCGGGCGTGTCGAGGTGGGTGTCCAGGGTCAGGACCTTCTCGTGCAGCGCCCGGTCGGCTTTCGAGACCGGAGCGTCGGCGGCCCAACTCGCGAGAGGGGAGGCGGTCGTGGCGAGGGCGAGAGCGGCGGAGCCGAGGAGAGCGGTCAGCAGGCGGGACATCTTGGCTCCGACGCAAGGATTACGACGGCCACGCTCGGGGATAGGGACGGCGGGGTCAAGCTGTTCCTCCCCCTGTGGGGGAGGTGATCGCAAAGCGATCGGTGGGGGGATTTTTCGGGTCGATAGCGCCGCATCCGAGCCCAGAACACTCCCCCTCCGTCGGCTGCGCCGACACCTCCGCCACAGGGGGGGCTATTTAGAACAGCCCCAACGCCTTGAAGCTGGCCACGCCGTCGCGGCCGACCACCAGGTGGTCGTGGACGTTGATCTTCAGCGCCTTGCCGGCCTCGACGATCTGTTTGGTCATCTCGATGTCGGGTCGCGACGGCGTGGGGTCTCCACTGGGATGGTTATGGAGCAAGATAATGTTGCTGCTCGACAGCTCGAGCGCCCGGCGCATCACTTCGCGTGGATAGACCGGGGCGTGGTCGACCGTGCCGTGGTTCATCACCTCGTCGGCGATCAGCTGGTTCTTGTTGTCGAGGAACAGGACCCTGAACTGTTCGCGCGGCTCGTTGGCCAGGGCGACGCGGACATAGCCCAGCAGAGCCGTCCAGGACGAGATCACCGGCCGCTTGGCGATCTTGTCGCGGCCGGCTCGCAAGGCGGCCTCGTGCAGCAGCTTGATGTCGACCGCCGCGCTCTCGCCGACGCCGGTCACGGTCTTCAGCTCCTCGATCGAGGCCGAGATCGTCGCGCCGAACGAGCCGAACCGGGCCAGCAGCGCCTTCGCCATCGGCTTGACGTCGCCCCGGGCGAAGGTGCGGAAGAGATAGAGCTCCAGCAGCTCGTAGTCGGGCAGGGCGGCGAGGCCCCCGGCCTTAGCCCGCTCGCGCAGGCGTTCGCGGTGGCCCAAAGCGTGGCTGGGCGCCGGCTTGGTCGTAGCGGCGTCCGCGACGCCCGTGGCCCTGGGATCTGTCGCCCTGAGTGATCTGCCGCTGACCATCCCGCCCCCGTCATGCGAGCGGGAAGTAGGTCAGATCAATTGGGGGTTGTCGAGTCTCAGCCGCCCAGGATCGCGGGCTGGAACAGACCCGTCGGCGAGGCGGTGAACACCTCGTAGCCGTCCTCGGTGACGCCGATCGAGTGCTCACACTGGGCCGAAAGCGACTTGTCGCGGGTCACGGCCGTCCAGCCGTCGCCCAGCACCTTCACCGCCGGCTTGCCCAGGTTCACCATCGGCTCGACGGTGAAGAACATGCCCGGCTTCAGCACCGCGCCCTGACCGGGGCGGCCGAAGTGCAGGATGTTGGGCGCGTCGTGGAACACCTTGCCCAGGCCGTGGCCGCAGAAGTCGCGCACCACCGAGCAGCGCTGCGCCTCGACGTAGGACTGGATGGCGTAGCCGATGTCGCCCAAGGTCGCGCCCGGCTTCACCGCGTCCAGGCCGCGCTTCATGCCTTCGTAGGTGATCTCGACCAGGCGGCGGGCGCGCGGCCCGACTTCGCCCACGCCGTACATCCGCGAGGTGTCGCCGTGCCAGCCGTCGACGATCACGGTCACGTCGATGTTGACGATGTCGCCCTCGCGCAGCGCCCACTCGCCGGGGATGCCGTGGCAGACCACGTGGTTGCGCGAGATGCAGACCGTCTTGGGATAGCCGCGATAGAACAGGCAGGCCGGCAGGGCGCCGCGGTCGAGGATGAACTCGCGGGCCAGGGTGTCCAGATAGTCCGACGACACGCCCGTTTTGACGTGCGGGACCAGCATGTCCAGGCACTCGGCGGCCAGCTTGCCGGCCTTGCGCATGCCTTCGAAGTCGGCGGGCTTGTGGATCTTGATCGCGCCGGTGCGGGTTTCGGCTTCGATCTCAACCGTGTCTTCAAGGGTCATGGCGGTCTGGTCTCAAACTGTCGGTGCGTCCCGCCCCCTAGGCGGGAGATGGGGGATACGCCGGGAAATGCGAATTTCGTCAGGGCTTATGTCGCAACGATAGCACAGAACTTCAACGCCCGCTGCCGCCGCGTCGCTCAAACCCCGGGCGTAGACCGGATCCAGGTCTTCGCAGGCCGCGAAGCTGTCGCAGTCGGTGCGCTGGATCACGAACAGCTGCACGGCCCGCGCGCCCTTGGCGACCTCGGCGGCCAGGTCCTTCAGGTGCTTGGCGCTGCGGGCGGCGACGCAGTCGGGGAACTCGGCCAGGGTCCCGTCGCGGCGGTAGTGGCAGTTCTTGACCTCCAGCCAGCAGGGCGGCCGGTCGGGATGGGTCAGCAGGAAGTCGACGCGGCTGGCTTCGCTGTACTTCACCTCCGGCCGGATCACCGCGTAGCCCGACAACTCCGGAATCGCGTCGGCCGCCAGGGCCTCGGCGACAAGCTTGTTGGGGTTCATGGTGTTGACGCCGACGAGGCCCCCGTCGGCTTCCACCAGTTGCAGCGTCCACGGAAGTTTGCGCTTGGGATCGCCCGACCACGACACCCAGGCGGCCAGACCCGGATCCTTCAGCCCCAGCATGGCGCCGGGATTGGGCACGTGCGCGGTGATCTCGCGCCCGTCGTCCAGCACCATGTCGACGAAGAAGCGCTTGTAGCGCTGGACGATGACGCCGCGCGCCATCGGTTGCGGGAGAAGCATGCGTGGGATTCCGGCCTGACGCTTTGAGCTAGGCGCGGATCACGCCGCGCGATAGCCCTGTCGCGAGTCTTCGGGGGCGTGATGTACAAGCTTGGACACGAAGTCGATGGGGAAGTGGTGGAGCACTCCCACCCCCCGCGATTTATTCGCCAGATCGTTGCGCCCGGAGATTCGGGGCGAAGCCGGCTGGTGATCGGCGTGCCGGGCGGCGATCCCGCCGTGTTCGGGGCCCTGGCCGCGCATCTCGCCGAGCCGCTGGCTGTCCTCTACGTCCTTCATACGCCGCGCGGCGAAGGCGAGGCGGGGCGATATGAAAGCGAGACGATCGATCACGCGGCGCTGCGTGACTTTCTCGACGGCCACGCGGCGTTCCTGACCGGGGATGGCCGCTTCGACCTGTGGGTCATCTCGGCGGAGGACAGCGCCCTCCTCGTCTGGGATCGGCACAATCTCCTCCACGCCTATGGGCCGATCGAGGCTTTCGTCGCGACGCTGCGGGGGCTGGGCTTCCAGGAGGGCGAGCTTCCGCCGTTGGGCGGCCATATGCACTACTACCGTCCAGAGTTCGACGAGAGCGCCAAGGCCGTCCTGTCAGCCTTCGACTGGTTTCGAAAGCCGCTTCGGCCCGAGGACGAACAGTAGGCGGCGCTGTCGGTTGCGAGCGACGCGCGGGCAGCTTAAGTCGAGGTGAACGCCAGGAGCCCCCGCATGGTAGATCGTGTCACCGCCGCCGTTCTGATCATCGGCGACGAGATCCTGTCGGGCCGCACCCAGGACGTGAACCTCAACGCCATCGCCAAGTACCTGGCCACCTACGGCGTCGATGTCTGCGAGGTGCGGATCGTGCCCGACGTCGAGCAGGAGATCGTCGACGCGGTCAACGCCCTGCGCACCCGGTACGACTACGTGGTCACCACGGGCGGCATCGGCCCGACCCACGACGACATCACCGCCGACTCGGTGGCCAAGGCGTTCGGCGTCACCGCCCCCGAGCATCCCGAGATCATGGCCCTGCTGCGCGAGCGTTGGGGCGAGCCCAACGCTGCGCGCCGGCGCATGGCCCACGTGCCCGAGGGCGGCACGCTGGTGAAGAACCCGGTCCAGGGGCCGCCCGGCTTCCAGATCGGCAACGTCTTCGTCCTGGCGGGCGTGCCGGCGATCATGCGCGGCATGCTGGACGACGTCGGCCCGCGCCTGCGCACCGGCGCGGTGGTGATCAGCAAGACGGTTCGGGTCACCGGCACCGGCGAGGGCACGATCGCCGCGCCGCTGGAAGCGGTGGCCAAGGCCCACCCGGACCTGTCGATCGGCAGCTACCCGTTCTTCGCCCCGCCGGACGTCTACGGCGCCAGCCTGGTGATCCGCGGCCGCGATCCGATCGAGGTCGATGTGGCGGTGGAAGAGTTGGTGGCGGCGCTGACCGATGTCGGCGTCAAGGGCATCGAGCGCTTGGAGGCGGGAGCCGCCTAGGCCGCGCCCGCGGTCTCGTCCGGTTCGACCAGGGTCTTGGCCACGGTCAGGATGGTCTTGCGGCCCTTCGGCGTGGCCTGGCTGTAGGCCCGCAGCAGGTCGATGGCGCCCGGCGTCGAAAGCGCCGTCAGCATGGCCACATCCTGTTCGGCCAGGACATCCTCGCCCACCAGGCTGCCGACCGTCGTCTGCAGTTTCGCGGCGATGCGCACCAGCATCGAGGCCGAGACCCGATTGGTGCCGCGTTCGTATTTCTGCACCTGTTGGAAGGTCAGGCCCAACACCTGGGCCAGTTCGTCCTGGCTGATCTTCATGTGTCGCCGCTGAACCCGAATGCGGGTTCCAACCGCGACGTCGATGGGGTCGGGACCGGTCGGCGTGTTCAAGGTGGGTTCCACACACAGAGGGCGATGTGGAACTATCGGCTTGGCCTTGGCCGGCCGCAATGCATTCTTGCACCCTGCGCGGCGCGTCGGGCGCCAGCGGTATCGACGTCGAGCGTGATGGACAGGCCTTCGATCCCCTCGGCTCCCAATATCGAGCTGCTCACCCAGCGTGAGCGCGAGGCCCTGCGCTGGGTCGCCGAGCATAGGCTGTCCAAGGAAATCGGCCCGCTGATGGGGGTCTCCAAGTCGCGCGCCGACGCCCTGGTCGAAAGCGCCTGCCGCAAGCTGGGGGTCAGCGGCCGCCGCGCCGCGGCGCGGGTGCTGAGCGCCCACGAAAACGCCGCTCCCGGCTATGGGCCCGGCTATGGGACTGAATCCCACCCCGATTCAATGGGACTGTCGTCCGTCCCGCCGCCGCCGTCTGCTGCCGTCTCGACATCCCAAGAGACGGACGAAGACGGTGATCATGAGCGTGATGAACGACAACGAGGCGACCAATCTGGCGGGGGCTCGCCTGGGCTTGCTGGTCCGCAAGGCGCTGCAGATCCGCGACGCGGTGGAGACTTTCGACCGCGACTGGCCGCCGTTGCTGAACCGGCCGCCGATGCCGGTCTTCGCCTGGACGGAGCTGGAGCGACAACTGCTGAGCCTGGCGCCCGACGACCTGGCGCCGATGGTCCGCGACCTGGTCTCGGCGGTGCGCAAGGAAGCCAGCCCCAAGCCGCCGGAGATGGTGCTGCGCGAGATCCTGATCATCGCGGCCACGGTCCTGGACGAAGCTTTTCACGAGAAATGGGCGGACGGTACGATCATGTCCTGAACCCCGCGATGCGGGTGTTGGTCGTCCTCGCCATAGCCGCTGCCTGCAGCCTGCTGATCGGCGCCCTCCTGGGGACGCGGCAAGTGGCCCACTTCTTCCAACACCTGCGTTACGGCTGATCCCCCGGGGCTGAACCCCGCACGGGCGCCGGGCGTCCGTCATCCGTTCAGCAATGCGCCCGAGGGCGCGGGGAGACCGTCACATGAAACGTCGCATCGTCGCCGAGCAGCTGGCCAGCCGCCTGTTCACCACCGAGGAGGCCGTCGACACCACCCTGGCCCTGATGGGCGACCTGATCGCCGCCATGCCGCGCGCGCGTCTCGAGGCGGGCCTGGCCGCCGGCGTGGGTCAGCAGGCCGTCGATCGCGTGCTGGAGGCCGCCTCCGGCATGGCCCACGCCCGCCGCTCGCTGATCGCCGCCCATGAGGCTCTGGCCGAGGCCCGGGATCAGGTCGGACTGCGGCGCGTCACCCTGGTGGGCGGCGGCGACAAGACCGAGGGCGGCGTCCCGCCCACCGGCCACCTGCGCGAGGTCCAGAGGGTCTAGCCGGCGCCGGAGGTCTTGGCGGGGCCTCGATTCATGAGACACATGTCGCTCCTGGCGCGGGGGCGGCATGTCTCAGTTCTACGACCTCTTCTCGATCCTGCCGACCCAGATCGCGGCCCTGGCGATGCTGGCGGTCTGCGCGCTGGCCCTGTTGATCGGGCGGCGGCTGGAGCGCTGGCTGGCCGTGGCCACCGTCGCCGCCTGGTTCATCTCGGCCGCCGTCCAGACCTCCGACCGCGTCGGCGTGCAGTGGGGGATCTTCACGGTCGACATCGTCTACCTGCTGATCCTGATCTATCTGTGCACGTTCGAGCGCCGGATCTGGATCCTGTTCATGACCGCCTTCCAGCTGCTGGTCGTGCTGACCCATGTGGCCTTCATGATCGACCGGACGCTGATGCAGTGGAGCTTCTTCTCCGCCTACTACCTGTGGAGCGACGCCGAGCTGGTCGCCTTCGCGGTCGGCGTGGCGCAGGCCGGCTGGGGGCGATGGAGATCCAGGAAGGCCTGAGCGTGGGCGTGGTTCGCGATTGGCGCCCGGGCGTGGCTTGACGCATAGATTGCCCATGACCCGATCGCTTCCCGTCCAGGCCGTCCTCCAGCTGCGCAAGGGCCCCGCGTCCCGCGTCGGGCCCGATCGCATCCGGCTGCTGACGGCCATCCAGGCCCACGGCTCGATCACCGCCGCGGCCAAGGAGGTGGGGCTCAGCTACAAGGGCGCCTGGGACGCGGTCCAGGCGCTGAACAACCTGTTCGAGCGGCCCTTGGTCACCGCCCAGACGGGCGGTCGCCAAGGCGGGGCGGCCCAGGTCACGCCGGCCGGCGAGGCGGTCCTGGCCGCCTACGCCAAGGTCGAGGACGGGCTGAGCCAGTTGGTCGGACAACTGGAAGAGGCGCTCGGCGGCGCGGACGTCGATCTGAAATCCCTGATCTGGAGTTTTGGCATGAAGACCAGCGCCCGAAACGCCCTGCGGGGCGTCGTCGAGACCGTCACCGACGGCGCCGTCAACGCCGAGGTGACTCTGAGGATCTCGCCCAGCGTCGTCATCGTCGCCATCGTCACCCGCGACAGCGTGGCGGACCTGGGCCTGACGCCGGGCCGGGAGGCCATCGCCCTGATCAAGTCGAGCTTCGTGATCCTGGCCCAGGGCGACGAAGGCCTGCGGACCTCCGCCCGCAACTGCCTGGCCGGCACGGTGATCCGCCACGACGAGGGCGCGGTCAACGACGAGGTCGTGCTGGAGATGGAGCCTGGAAAAACCCTGACGGCCACGATCACGCGCGGCAGCGGCGAAGCCCTGGGCTTCAAGGTCGGCGCCCGAGCCCAGGCGCTGATCAAGGCCTCGCACGTCATCCTCGCGGTCGACTAGGACCGACGCCTAACTGACGCCGCGCGGCCAAACCGTCACGGATTTCACGCGCCTGTCACAGTGGCCCGCTAGCCCCGCCCCAACGAAAAAGCGGGGCCTTCCATCATGTTCGATCGTCACCGTCTCGCCACGGCGCTCGCGGTTCTCGTCCTTGGCGTCGCGAGTCCCGCGCTCGCCGACCCCGTCGCCTTGGGCGGCGCGGCCAATCTGCCGCTCAAACAGAACGGCGGCGTCTGGCCGTCGGGCCACGTGCAGGGCGTCGCCGTCGATGTCCGGGGCGGCTACATCTATTACTCGTTCACCAACCTGCTCGCGAAATACGATTTCAGCGGCAAGCTGATCGGCACGCTCGTCGGCTGGACGGGCCACCTGGGCGACCTCGATTTCAACCCGGCCGACGGCAAGGTGTACGGCTCGCTCGAGTACAAGGAAGACAAGGCCTTCTACATCGCCGTGATCGACGTGGGCCGGCTGGACCGGGTCGGTGTCGAGGCCGGCAAGACCGAGATCTTCCGCACGGTCTATCTGCCCGAGGTGGTCAAGGACTACGCCGCCGACCTGAACGGCGACGGGGTCTTCGAAGGCGACGACGGCAAGTTCAAGGGCGACGTCGTCGCCTCGCCCGATCACCGCTACGACTGCTCGGGCATCGACGGGGTGAGCTTCGGCCCCGAGTTCGGCCGCACCGACGGCACGCGCTATCTGACCGTGGCCTACGGGATCTATGGCAACACCACGCGCACCGACAACGATCATCAGGTGCTGCTGCAATACGACATCGCCGACTGGGCCCGCTACGCCAGTCCGTTGACCGAGGCCGCGCCCCACCACAACGGTCCCGCCGCCGTGCACGGCAAGGTCTTCGTGCGCACCGGCAATACGCGCTACGGCGTGCAGAACCTGGCCTATGACGAGACCCAGCGGCGCTGGTTCATGGGCGTGTACCAGGGCCAGAAGACGACCTTTCCCAACTACCTGCTGTTCGCCGTCGAGGCCGGCGAGAAGCCCGTGAGCGCCGACCTCGTCGGCGTGCCCGGCCCCGGCGGCAAGGGATGGGAGCAGGGGCTGACGCTGGCGCTGGCCGACGACGGCCTGAAGGACGCCGCCACGGGCGTCCGCGGATGGAATCAGAAGGCCGATGTCGGCCTCCAGCCCGTGGGCCACGGACTGCTCTACGCCGCCGTGAACGCCAAGGTCGAAGGCAAGCAGACCGCCGACCTGACGCTCATGCGCTGGACCGGCGACGCGCGAAAGCCGTTCGCCCCGGTGACGGCGGAGGAGCGGGACGCCTTGGCGAAAGCATCGACCGCACCGTGAGTTTCGACGCGCGACCGGAGGTTGGAAACCTCCGAGATCGTCCGCCCGCGTGCAAAGAGGATTGAGTGTCACAATTGGCGTCTAGGCAGGGCGTCGAACCGAAGCGGCGCTGTTCCGTCGCTTCCGACGCTGGACCGCTCCGCCAGCGCAATGTCCAACCAACGGGTCAGGGATGAGCGGCGCCGACAGGCAAAGAACACGATGGTTCCTGCGGAACATCCTGCCTCACGAGCCCGCGCTCAGAGGTTGGCTTTCGCGCAGCACGCCGTCGGGAGTCGATCCCGATGACGTCATCCAGGAGGCCTATACGATCCTGGCCGAGCTGGAGTCCGTGGACGCCATCCGTCACCCGCGCGCCTATCTGTTCCAGGTCGCGCGCTCGGTCATCATGCGTCACGTCCGTCGCGCGCGAATCGTTCCGATCCACACCGTCGACGATCTGGAACGGCTCGAGCATTTCGACGACGCGGCCTCGCCCGAGCAGCACGCGATAGACCGGGACGAATTACGCCAGCTGGCCCGGGCGATCGCGGCGATGCCCCTCAAGACCCGCGAGGCTTTTGTCCTTCGCCGGGTCCAGGGAATGCCGCAGCGGCAGATTGCGGCGCAGATGCGGATATCCGAGAATACGGTCGAGACCCATATTTCACGAGGCATCCTATTCTTGATTGATTGGTTCGGGCGTAGCGGAAACAAGCGGTCCCAAACCTCTAGGAATACGGAAGCGGAGATTGCCTCGATAGATGGCCGAGCGAGACACCAGTCGAGACATTGATCAGGCGGCGTCCGATTGGACGGCGCGGCTGGATCGTGGGCCGCTGTCCCCGGAGGGAGAAGAGGCGTTCCAGGCTTGGCTGAGTGGGGATCCACGCAGCAAGGGCGCGTTGTTGCGCGCCCGGGCCGTGTCGATGATCAGCGAGTCCGCCCAGGCGCTCGGATCCAGCTTCGACCCGATCGCCTTCGAGGAGCCGAAGCGCTCGCGATTGGCTGGTGTGTCCCGTCGCCAGGCGCTGACCTGGACGGGGGGGGCGGCCGCCGCGGCCTCCCTGGTGGCGCTCGGCGTCGGTATGCCGGCCGCCGGGGCCGTCATCAGCACCGAGCGGGGCGAGATCCGCCTGGCGCCGCTCAAGGACGGTTCGACGGTGCTGCTGAACACCGAGACCAGGATCCGGGTCAGGTACAGCAAGGGCGAGCGCCTGGTCACCCTGCTCAAGGGCGAGGCCTATTTCTCGGTGGCGCGCGATGAAGAGCGCCCGTTCATCGTCGAGGTGGACGGTCGCCGCCTCAGCACGGTCCAGGCCGGCTTCCGGGTCCGCAAGCTCGACCAGGATCCGGTCGACGTGCTGGTCAATCAGGGGCGGGTCGACGTCGCGGCCGCGCGCCCGTCAGCCTCGACCGGCGTCTTGGCGCTCAGGGACAACACGCGGCTGATCCTGTCCGATCCCGCCGGCGCCGCGGTCGAGCGTCCCCAGGCGATCACCCCCGAGACGGTCACCCGAGAACTGGCCTGGCGCGAGGGCAAGCTGGCCTTCGAGGGGGAGACCCTGAAGCAGGCGGCGGACACCTTCGCGCGCTACAGCGGGACACGGATCCAGATCCGCGACGCGAGCCTGGCGCGTGAACCGGTGACCGGCCTGTTCGCCGCCAACGACCCCGTGGGCTTCAGCCGCGCCATCGCGCGGGTGTTCGACGCCAGGCTGGAACAGGACGGCGACGACGTCGTCTTGACCCGCGCCGCCTCCCAGGGTTCCGCCGCGCAATAAGAAGTTTTTGTTACCGATAGTGGAAGCCGCCGACTGACGGCTCTTAACCCCCGAACCTCGCGACTAACGCGATGACTGGGGGCTACCAGCCAATGAATTCTCGTCTTTCCGTCCTCGCCTGCGGGGCCGCCGTCGTGGCGCTCGCGGTCGCCGCGCCGGCCTATGCGCAGGAGCGCGTCTTCGACATTCCGGCCCAAGCCGCCGTTCGCGCCATTCCCGAACTGGCGCGCCAGGGGCAGGTGCAGATCGTGGCGCCCGCACGGAACCTGGAGGGTGTTCGGACCCCCGCCGTCAAAGGCCGGATGGACGTCCGCGCGGCGCTCCGCCTCCTGATCGCCGGCACGCCGTTGCAGATCGACACCGACGACGGCCAGATCATCACCCTGCGATCGTCCGGCCCCGGGGCGTCGAACGATGCCCCGTCCCAATCCCAGGCCGGCGTCGGCGCCGTGCGCGGCCGCATCCTCAACACCGCGACCGGCGAGTACGTGCGCAACGCCGAGATCCGTGTCGAAGGCACGACGATCGTCGCCTTCTCCGAAGACGGCGGCGACTTTCGCCTCGCCGGCGTGCCGAGCGGCGAGGCCACCGTCGTGGTCAAGTACACCGGCCTGCAGGAGACCAAGGTCGTCGTCGCGGTGACCGCCGGTCAGCAAGCGAACCTGGACGTCGCGCTGAGCCCGCAGTCCTACGCCGCCAGGGACGGCGAGGTGGAGGCGGTCATGATCGTCGCCCGCCGCGAGGGCCAGGCCGGCGCCATCATGGAGCGCCGCGCCTCGACCAACGCCAAGAACGTGGTCGCCGCCGACAACTTCGGCGCCCTGACCATGGGCGACGTGGGCGAGTTCATGAAGAACATGCCGGGCATCTCGATCGACTACACCGAGGTCGACGCCACCGCGGTGCGCATCGGCGGCCTGGACCCGAAGTACTCGACCTTCACCACCGACGGCGCCCGCATGGCGACGGCCACGTCGAACAACAACTCAGGCCGCCAGAACTCGTTCGAGCAGATGTCGATCACCGGCATCGACTCGATCGAGCTGAACAACACGCTGCAGGCCAACATGGACGCCGACTCCCCCGGCGGCGCCATCAACCTGCGCAGTAAGTACGCCTTCCAGCGCACCAGCCGCCTGCTGCGCTTCCAGGTCGGCGCCGTCGGCACGTCGGATTCCGGCCTCTCGCGGATCTATCTGCCCGACGACAAACTGCACGCGCGGATCTTCCCCTCGGCCCAGGTCGGCTATGCCGACGTGTTCCTGGACGGTCGTCTGGGGATCGCGTTCAACGCCAGCTACAACGCCAACTACGTCCAGCAGGACCGCATCCAAACGGACTGGTCCTACCTTCCCGGCGGCCGGGTCATGCCCTACCAGGTGATGTGGCGTCCCGGCCCGAAGCTGACCAGCCGCAAGGCCGCCAACCTTTCCGTGGACTACAAGATCACCGACCAACTGGCGCTGTCGCTGCGCAGCACCTACTCGTTCTACGACGTCGAGTATTTCAACCAGTACACCTACCTGATCTTCGGCACGACGACGGTGTCGCGGGCCACGGCGGACTCCACGCCCACCCACATCGTGGTCAATCCCAACGGGACCAACACCCGCCTGCATACGCAGTATTCCCACCGCTACGCCGGCACGCCCTCGGTGCTGTTCGCGCCCAAGCTGGAATACCGGGGCGATACGACCGAGGCCGCGCTGCGCACCAGCTATTCCAGCTCGCAGTTCAACTTTCGGGACAATGACGAGGGCTTCTTTCAGCGTACGGACAGCTACCTGACCCGCATTGGCTTCACCCTGGACCGCGCGTCGCAGGATTCGAACGCCTGGACGCTGAAGCAGACCGCCGGCCGCGACTGGAGCGTGCCGTCGAACTTCAACCGCGACGACGACATCGGCAACAACATCCGCACGTCGCAGTCGAACGCCAACAACCAGATGTACAGCGCCTACCTGGACCTGAAGCAGCGGCTCAACATCGGCGCGGTGCAGGTCAAGGTCCTGGCCGGCGCGGGCGCCCGCACCAACGTCTGGAAGACCAATGAAGGGTCCTACAAGCAGTTCCAGTATGTCGGCCCGACCGGCGACCTGACCCAGAAGGCTCCCGAGGCCTACATTCCGTGGACTCAGAAATACCAGTTCAAGATGCTCGGTTTCGACGCGGGCAACATGAACGACCAGAACTGGCGCGCCGACAGCAACTACGCCGTCTACGACATCTACAAGGCGCACCCCGAGTACTTCGTGCCCGACACGGCGGGCAACCTGTCGCGCCAGTTCGCCAACAACAAGAAGGTCGGCGAAGAGATCGCCGCCGCCTATGTCGAAGTCCAGCCCCGCGTCGGCAAGGCGCAGTTCGACCTGGGCCTGCGCTTTGAGAACACCAAGACGGAGGCTCGGGTCGGCGAAAACGGGACCTACACCACCCGCCACGGCGAGTATGACGACTGGTTCCTCAGCGGCGGGGCCAAGTACGACCTCACCAAGAAGCTGGTCGGTCAGCTGGCCTTCAGCCAATCCATCCTCCGCCCCGACTACGGCAACCTGGGCGGCGTCGTCTCGGTGGACGACAACAACCAGATCGTCACGGTGCCGAACCCGCTGCTCAAGCCCGAGCACTCGACCAAGTACTACGCCAGCCTGCAGTACTTCCTCGAGCCCTCCGGGATCATCGGCATCTCGGCCTACCAGCTGGACGTGGAGGACATGCAGGTGACCGGCATCACGGTCGATCCCGAGGATGTCGGCTACGATCCCGACGCCTACGCCGGCTACACCTTCCGCAGCGCGCAGAACCTGCCGGGCACCAGCACCAACAAGGGCCTGACCCTGGAATACGACCAGCAGCTGACCTTCCTGCCGGGGGCGCTGAAGGGCCTGGGCCTGCGCGGTTCGATCACCAAGATCGATCCCGACGGCGAGCGCGTGAACCTGCCCAAGACGGCCGCCAACTGGGGCGTCCGCTACAGCAACGGCCGCTTCGACTTCCAGCTGACCGGCAACGCGCAAGGCAAGTATCGCACCAGCGCCTTGAGCAACACGCCGACCACCGCCAACAACGGCATCCTCTATCATACCGCGCGCGAGCTCTGGAATATCAGCGCCAGCTACAAGATCAACCGAAGCTTCGAGGTGATGCTGGCCGGGCGGAACATCTTCAACGCGCCTGACGTCATCTACTCCAACGTCCGCGACCGGGTGCAGCAGTACAGCATCTACGGTTCGATGTGGAACGTCGGGATCAAGGGCACCTTCTAGGCGCCGATCCCGTCCGTGGCCGCGCCGGCTCCCCTCGGCGCGGCCACTCTTCCTTCTGCCTCCCCCCGCATTCCAGTCGAGGACCTTGTCATGGTTCTGAAGATCGATCGTCGCAGCATGGTTCTCGGCGCCGGGCTCGGGCTGAGCGCGCTCCTTCTGCCGGCCGGGCGCGGCGTGGCCGCCGAACTGATCGGCGCCACCGGGTTCACCCACAGCGTGGCCAGCGGCGAGCCGGGCCCCGACGCCATGCTGCTGTGGACGCGCTACGTCCCCGCGACCGGCGACGGCGTCATCCGGCTCGAGGCCGAGGTGGCGCTCGACCCGCAGTTCACGAAGGTGGTCTCGGGCGGCGTCGTCCGCACCGGCCCCTATCGCGACTGGACCGCCAAGATCACGGTCGACGGACTGAAGCCGGGAACGGTCTACTGGTATCGGTTCGTGGCCCCCGACGGGACCAAGTCCCCGGTCGGCCGCACCAAGACCCTGCCCGTGGGCGACGTGGCCCGTTTCAAGCTGGGCGTGTTCTCGTGCTCGAACCTGCCCGTGGGCTGGTTCAACGCCTATGGCCACGCGGCTGCACGGCCCGACCTGGACCTGTGGCTGCACACCGGCGACTACATCTACGAATACGGCCTGGCCTCGGTCCGTGAGAGCGACCGGGCCGAGGGGCGGTCCCAGGAGCCGGCCCACGAGATCCTGGCCATCGCCGACTATCGCCTGCGGTTCGCGTCCTATCGCGCCGACCCCGATCTGCAGCGCCTGCACCAGATGGCGCCGATGGTCGCCCTCTGGGACGATCACGAGTCGGCCAACGACAGCTGGGAAGGCGGCGCGCAGAACCATCAGGCCGCGACCGAGGGCGACTGGAACGTCCGCCGCGCCGCCGCGATGCAGGTCTATCGCGAGTGGATGCCGGTCTCGGACGAGCCCTGGAAGGCCTATCCGATCGGCACGCTGGCGACGCTGTACCGCACCGAATCCCGCCTGCTGGGCCGCACCCGTCCGGCCGACATCGGCGCCGCCTTCCGGTCGGACGATCCCGACGCCGCGCTGAAGGCCTTCCGCGACGGCGTTTGGCGCGATCCCTCGGCGACGATGCTGGGCTCGACCCAGGAAAGCTGGCTGGCGCACCAACTGAAGACCAACGCGCGCTCCACGGCGTGGCAGATGGTCGGCATGGGCACCATCATCGGGCGGACCGTGATGCCGCAGGACGCCGTCGGCTGGCTTCGCCCCGAGGTCACCGAGCGCAAGGTCGCCAGCTACAAGAACAACATCCGCGCCGCCAAGCTGGGCCTGCCGATGTGGATGGACCGCTGGGACGGCTATCCCGAGGCGCGGTCGCGACTGCTGAAGGCTGCGCAACAGGCCGATGCGGACCTGGTGATGCTGGCCGGCGACAGCCACAACGCCTGGGCCTACGGGCTGGTCGAGGACGGCCGGCCCGCCGGCGTCGAGTTCGCCGGCCAGGCCGTCACCTCGGGCGGCGCCGAGGGCGATTTCGGAGCCGATCCCAAGCTCGTCGCCCAAGGCTTCATGGCCGCCAATCCCGAACTGAAATGGGCGGACACCAGCCGGCGGGGCTACATGATGATCGACGTCACGCCGCAGCGCGTGACCGGCGAGTGGCTGTTCATGAACACGATCAAGGCCCGCGACACCGCGCTTTCGGGAACCCACCGCATGCACGTCGAACGCGGCCGGAGGGTGTTCGCGGCCTAGGTCCGCGACGCTGTCCGATCAGAGCCGGCGCCTACGGTTAGATCATATCGTCGGCATTTGGATCGGTGGGCCGCGAGGCGAGATAGTTCTGAGCGAAGGCCGCTCCCGCTTTGGTGTACGGAGGATCGGGCATGACGCCGAACAGCGTGTTCAGTCGGGACAGCAATTGGGATCCGATGCCGCGCCGTTGGAAGCGGTGGTCTACGTCCAGGGCGATGACCTTCTTCTTCGCCGCAGGGAGATCCGTCCCGTTACTGTAAAGTTCCAGGATCGCGTACGGCCGTTGATCCGCAACTCCGCGCGCGCAAAATGTAACGCGGTGGGTGAAGCCGTCCCTGAGCGCGTCGGCACCATCCCAATTCGTATTGTTGGGATCCAGCTGTTCGCCTCCCCAGACGAGTTCGAGGTCCAGGTCCTCGTTGTCGGCGAACGCTCCGTCCGGCGTCGGAGCAGACGACCGCGCGAAGTCTACGACGTCAGGCTCCTCGTCAAACCGGCGCTCGTCGCGGGTGTCGAGGGTGGCGATGATGGATGCGGGGGCGTTGGACATGTTTCCTGACGGCAGGCGACGCATGTTGGTGCGGGCGGCCGGGGTCGAACCGGCAAGGGATTGCTCCCGACGGATTTTAAGTCCGTTGCGTCTACCAGTTTCGCCACGCCCGCGCTGGTCCTGCCCGTATAGGATGAGGGGAGAGTCTCGCCAAGGCCGTGCGAGCGCCGGGCGCCCTGGTTCGCGGCGCCGGCGTGAAACTCGAGCGTTACGGCTCGACGTTCGGCGGGCGCGTGATAGCGTCGCCGTCCCCGATCGTCCGGGGACGGGGGATCGTGATCATGCAGCGCAAACTGGCCGTTCTGGCTTTCCTGACGGCGGCCTGCGCCGCGCCTCTGGCCCCTTCCGCGGTTTGGGCCGCCGACGTCGAGGTGGTGCGCGCCGCGCGGCTGCTCGACGTGGCCACGGGCAAGTACCTCGACAATCCGCAGGTGGTGGTCACCGACGGCCGGATCACGGCGGCGGGCAAGGCGGGCGACGCGGTTCCGGCCGGCGCCAAGGTGGTCGAGCTTCCGGGCGCGACCCTGCTGCCGGGCCTGATCGACATGCACGTGCACCTGGACAGCGTCGCCGAGATCGGCGGCTATCAGGGCCTGCAGTACAGCGACGCCTTCTGGAGCGTGGTCCAGACCCGCAACGCCAAGGTCACCCTGGAGGCCGGCTTCACCACCGTGCGCAATGTCGGCTCGGCCCAGTTCGACGACGTGGGCCTGCGCGAGGCGATCGACGAGGGTTACGTGCCCGGTCCGCGGGTGGTCAGCGCCGCCTATGCGATCGGCGCGACCGGCGGTCACTGCGACTCGACCTTCTTCCCACCGTCGATGGACGAGAAGAGCCCCTACAACGTCGACAGCCCCGACGAGGGCCGCAAGCGCGTGCGGGAGCTGAAGAAGTACGGCGCCCGGGTGATCAAGATCTGCGCCACCGGAGGGGTGTTCTCGCGCGGGAACGAGCCGGGCCAGCAGCAGCTGACCCTGGCCGAGATGCAGGCGATCGTCGACGAGGCCCACATGGCCGGCCTGAAGGTCGCCGCCCATGCCCACGGCGCGGCAGGCATCAAGGACGCCATCCGGGCCGGCGTCGACACCATCGAGCACGTCAGCCTGGTCGACGACGAGGGGATCAAGCTGGCCGTCCAGAAGGGCGCCTACTTCTCGATGGACATCTACAACACCGACTACACCCAGGCCGAGGGCGCCAAGAACGGCGTGCTGGAGGACAATCTGCGCAAGGATCGCGACATCGGCGAGATCCAGCGCGAGAACTTCCGCAAGGCCCTGAAGGCTGGCGTGAAGATGGTCTACGGCACCGACGCCGGGGTCTATCCGCACGGCCAGAACGCCAAGCAGTTCGCCGTCATGGTGCGCTATGGCGCGACGTCGCTGCAGGCGATCCAGTCCGCGACGATCACCGCCGCCCAGGCCCTGGGCCAGGAGAAGGACGTCGGCCAGGTGGCCGTGGGCCGCTACGGCGACCTGATCGCGGTGGCCGGCGACCCGCTGAGCGATGTCACGACCCTGGAAAAGCCGGTGTTCGTGATGAAGGGCGGGGCGGTGGTCAAGCAGCCTTAAGCTCCGCCGCTTCAGAATGTCGCGGCGTCGCGAAGCCTGGACTTAACGCCAGGGCTTCGCGGCGGTGATAGTCCAGGATGGTCATTCCTCGGAGCCTCCCAGCCATGAGCCGGACCTCGGCCCACCGCGCGTTCAGGCGGACCATGACGCTGATCGCCGGCGGCAACCCGCTGTCGTCCGTGCTCCTGGCCATCGTCCAGGCGGTGGAGGCCGAGGACCCGGACATCCTGTGCAGCATCCTGCTGCTGGACGACGAGGGCCGCCACCTGCTGCTGGGCGCGGCGCCCGGACTGCCCGACTTCTACAACCAGGCTCTGAACGGGGCCGAGATCGGGCCCGCCGCCGGCTCCTGCGGGACGGCCGCCTTCCTGGGACGCCGGGTGATCGTCGAGGATATCCAGACCGATCCCCTTTGGGCGGACTACAGGGACCTTGCCAGGCTCGCCGGCCAGGCCGGTCTCGCCGCCTGCTGGTCGCAGCCGATCGTCGCCGCCGGCGGCGCGGTGGTCGGCACGTTCGCCATCTATCTCCGACAGATCCGCGCGCCGGACAGCGAGGACATCGCCTTCATCGAGGCCGCCGCCGAACTGGCCGCGATCGCCATCGACCGCCAGCGCGCCGAAGAGACCCTGGCCGCCAGCGAGGCCCGGGCCCGGCAAGCCGCCGAGGCGGCGCGGGAGACCGCGCGCGACCTGACGACCTTCTTCGACGTCTCGCTCGACATGCTGTGCATCCGCGACATGCGGGGCAATTTCGTCAAGCTGAGCCGGGCGTGGGAGGACGTCCTGGGCTACCCCATTGAGATGCTGGAGGGGACGCCGCTTCAGCCCCTGGTTCACCCGGACGACCTGCCCGCCACCCAGGACCTGATGGCGCGGGCCAATCTCGACGACGAGGTGGTCGGCTTCATCAACCGCTACCGCCATCGCGAGGGCCATTATCGTCAGCTGGAATGGCGGGCGCGGCGCTCGGGCGACCTGGTGTTCGCCGTGGCCCGCGACGTCACCGAACGGCTGAGCCAGCAGGCCGAGATCGAGGCGGCCAAGTCGGCCGCCGAAGCGGCCAACCGCGCCAAGACCGATTTCCTGGCCAATATGAGCCACGAGATCCGCACGCCCCTGAACGGGGTAATCGGCGTGGTCGCCGCCCTTGACCAGACCGACCTGACGCCGGCCCAGCGCGAGATGGTCGAACTGATCCAGAGCTCAGGCGCGACCCTCGAGCGGCTGGTGTCGGACATCCTGGACGTCTCGAAGATCGAGGCCGGACGCCTGGCCATCGAGGAGCGCGACTTCGACCTCGACGCCGATCTGGGCGGCCTGCTGGAGATCACGCGCATCCGCGCCGGGGACAAGGGCCTGGCCTTCCGCGTCGAACGCTTTGGCGAGACGCGCGGCGTTTTCCGGGGCGACAGCGTCCGCATCAAGCAGGTGCTGGGCAACTTGCTGTCCAACGCCCTGAAATTCACCGACCAGGGCGAGATCGTCGCGCGGATCGCGGTGGTCGACCCCGCACCGGCCGATGAGGCCGCGCGTCTGATCCTCGAGGTGGCCGACACCGGCGTCGGCTTCGACCCCGCCCTGGCGGCCACCCTGTTCCAGCGGTTCAGCCAGGCAGACACCACCATCACCCGCCGGTTCGGAGGCACGGGCCTGGGGTTGTCGATCAGCAAGACCCTGGTCGAGATGATGGGCGGCGAGATCGTCGCCGATTCCGAGCCCGCTCGCGGCAGCCTGTTCAAGGTGACCATCCCCCTGGCGCGCGCCCGCGGCCCGGCCGATCACGACGCGTCGCGCGAGGTCGCCGCGCCGCCGCTCGCTCGGTCGGACGGCCTGCGGGTGCTGCTGGCCGAGGACCATCCGGTCAACCAGAAGGTCGTGCAGCTGATCCTCGCCCCGTACGGCGCGGAGGTGACGGTGGTCGAAAACGGCGCCCTGGCCGTCGAGGCGTTCGAGACCGGCCTGTTCGACCTAGTGCTGATGGACATGCAGATGCCGGTGATGGACGGGCTGGCCGCCACCCGCGTCATCAGAACCCGCGAACGCGAGCGCGGCGGCGCGCGTACGCCGATCATCATGCTCAGCGCCAACGCCATGGACCACCACCGGCAGGACGCCCTGGCGGCCGGCGCCGACCTGCACGTCGCCAAGCCGGTCGACGCGGTCGCCCTGATGACCGGCATCGGCCGGGCTCTGAACCCGACCAGCGTCGCCGCGATCTGAGGGCGGCGAACCTGTCCGCGCGGGACAGGCTTCACCTTTCGCGCCACAGCGCCTAAATCGGACGGCTCCCGGCCGCGCGACGGCCGCCCTTCCGCTTTCAGGCCTCGCCCTTGATCACCTTCGACGATGTTTCCAAGACCTATGCCGGAGCCGGCGCCAAGGACGATGGACGCGCCGCGCTCAGCGGGGTCAGCCTGTCGGTCGCGCCCGGCGAGGTGTTCGGGGTGATCGGCGCGTCGGGCGCGGGCAAGTCGACGCTGATCCGGCTGATCAACGGGCTGGAGAAGCCGTCGGGCGGCAAGGTCGTGGTCGACGGCGACGACGTGGCGGCCCTGGGGGTGGAGGGGCTGCGGTCCCTGCGCCGCCGGGTGGGGATGATCTTCCAGCACTTCAACCTGCTGTCGTCCAAGACCGTGGACGGCAACGTCGCCTTCCCGCTGAAGCTGGCCGGCCGGCCCGACGCGGAGGTCAAGGCGCGCACAGCGGAGCTGCTGGCGCGGGTGGGGTTGAGCGACTTCGCGAACAAGTATCCGGCGCAGCTGTCGGGCGGCCAGAAGCAGCGGGTTGGCATCGCCCGCGCCCTGGCGACCGGCCCCAAGGTGCTGCTGTGCGACGAGGCCACCAGCGCCCTGGATCCCGAGACCACCGAACAGATCCTGGAGCTGGTCTCCAATCTTAACCGCGAGCTGGGCCTGACCATCGTGCTGATCACCCACGAGATGGACGTGGTGCGCCGGGTCTGCGACCGGGTGGCGGTGCTGGAGGGCGGCAAGGTGGTCGAGACCGGCGCGGTCGAGGAGGTGTTCCTGCACCCGGCCAGCGCCACGGCCCGGCGGTTCGTCATGGAGGCCGACGGCGTGCCGGGCGAGGCCGGGGCGGCGGTCGACGGCCGGGTGGTGCGCCTGACCTTCCGGGGCGAGGCGACCTACAAGCCGATCCTGGGCGCGGTGGCCCGCGAGACCGGCGTCGACTATTCGATCCTGGGCGGCCGCATCCATCGCCTGCGCGAGACGCCCTATGGCCAGCTGACCCTGTCGTTGACCGGCGGCGACGTCGAGGCGGCGATCAAGCGGTTCCAGGCCGACGGCGTCCGGGTCGACCTGGTCACGGAGGCGGGCCGATGAGCGCCTTCATGGAAAATATCGACTGGTCGGAGATCGGCCAGGCGACGCTCGACACCCTGTCGATGCTGGGCGGCTCGATGGTGCTGACGGTGATCTTGGGCCTGCCGCTGGGCGTGATCCTCTTTCTGACCGGCAAGGGGCAGATGCTGCAGAACCGCGCGGCCAACGGCGTGCTGTCGCTGGTCATCAACATCCTGCGCTCGGTGCCGTTCGTGATCCTGCTGATCGTGATGATCCCGCTGACCGTGGCCCTGGTCGGCACCTCGCTGGGCGTGCCGGGGGCGATCCCGCCTCTGGTGGTCGGCGCAGCGCCGTTCTTCGCCCGCCTGGTGGAAACAGCCCTGCGTGAAGTGGACAAGGGCGTGATCGAGGCCAGCTTCGCCATGGGCGCCAAGCGGCGGCAGGTGGTGCTGGGGGCGCTGCTGCCCGAGGCCATGCCGGGTCTGATCGCCGCGGCCACCGTCACGGCCATCGCCCTGGTGTCCTACACCGCCATGGCCGGCGTGGTCGGCGCCGGCGGCCTGGGCGACCTGGCGATCCGCTTCGGCTACCAGCGCTTCCAGACCGACGTGATGGTGGTCACCGTGGTGTTGCTGCTGGTGCTGGTCCAGGCGCTGCAGATGGTCGGCGACGCGGTGGTGCGCCGCGTCTCGCACCGCTAGAACCCTCCCATGACCGACGACGACATCCCCATCCTGTCCGCCCCGCCGCCCGAGCACTGGGACGAAAGCTTCGCCCAGGGCCTGGTCGGCAAGATCATGCTGGTGAACCTGACCTTCCTGGACGCCGACGGCGACCTGGAAGGGCGCGAGGCCTTCCACGGCGTCGTGATCACCGCCGATGCGGAGGAGGGGATCCTGCTCGACCTGCTGGGCCCGCAGGACGGCGACACCACGACCCTGCCGCCCCAGACCTCGAATATCGTCGCGGCGGCGCCGGGCCTCTACCCGCTGACCGGCGGCGAGTCGGTCGAGAACCCCGACTTCCTGTCCAGCTGGACCATCGCCGGGCCGGAAGAGCCGGCGAACGACGAGGAATAGGCCTCAGGCCTGGTCGAACGGGAACGGCAGCCGGCCGGCCTTGAAGATGATCTGCGGGTTCTCGTCGTAATCGCCCAGCTCGACGTCGGCCGAGGCGGCGAAGGCCACGACGCCCTCGCGGATCGGAGCCAGGCGCTCGGCTTTGCGGCGGGCTTCCTCGGCGTCCTTGCAGCCGACCTGCTGCTCGGCCTTCAGGCCCTTGCCGCGGCCGGCCTTGTAGGCTTGGACGATGTAGACGGTTTCTCTGGCCATCCTTCTCCAGGCGACCTGTTTGGCCTTCGGGTCAAGACGCGGGGCTGAAATGATCCAAGACTCTGCGCGCCGGTTCAGGAAAACTGATTTCCCGATCCGACGGGAAGCGGGCAATACCCGACCCGATTAATCGCCTTAACGGAGCCGTTCATGGTCGCCCGCCGCGCCCTTCTCGTCAGCCTCGCCGTTCTGAGCCTCGCGGCTTGCGGCAAGAAGCCCGCCGCCAGCGGGGCCGGCGACACCCTGACGGTCGCCGCCACGGCCATCCCGCACGCCGAGGTGCTGGAGTTCATCAAGCCGAAACTGGCCGCCGAAGGGCTGAAGATCGAGATCAAGGTCTTCAACGACTACGTCCAGCCCAACATCCAGGTCGCCGAGAAGCGCCTGGATGTGAACTATTTCCAGACCCTGCCGTATCTCGAGACCTTCAACGTCGACAAGGGCACCAACCTGGTGCCGGTGGTCGGAGTGCATATCGAGCCGATCGGGGCCTATTCCAGCCGCCACAAGTCGATCGCCGACCTGCCGCAAGGCGCGACGGTGGCCATTCCCAACGACGCCAGCACCGAGGACCGCGCCCTGCGGCTCCTGGCGCGCGGCAATGTCATCTCGCTGGACACGACCAAGAAGGCGCTGAGCCTCAAGGACATCAGCGGCAATCCCAAGGGCCTGAAGTTCAAGGAATTGGAGGGCGCGACCCTGCCGCGCACCCTGGGCCAGGTCGACCTGGCGGTGATCAACACCAACTACGCCCTCGACGCCAAGCTGGACCCGTCCAAGGACGCCCTGCTGATCGAGGACAAGAACAGCCCCTATGTGAACTATCTGGTCGGCCGTCCGGACAACAAGGACGACCCGCGCGTCCAGAAGCTGGCCAAAGCCCTGATCTCGCCGGAGGTGAAGGCGTTCATGGAGCGCAAGTACGGCGGCGCGGTGGTGCCGGCGTTCTAGGGCGCTAATCGGCCCGTCGGAGCGCGCCGGTCAGCGGGTCCACCCGCAGCAGCGGAGACCGGTCCAGGCCGCCGTGGGGATCGATCAGCGAGATCACCAACGGCGTAGCCTTCATCACCGCCACCGACGCGCCGTGCGGATTGAAGACCTGTTGTTCTGGGTAGCGCTTCACGAGCATGGCGTTGAGGCGGCGAACCTCGTTGGCGTCGGTGACCTCGATGGCGTCGGCCGCCATCGACAGGCCGCGAAGATCGGATCCGTCGCCGTCATGCCGCCCGATCGCGATCGAGACCCGGGCGTCTCGCTGGATGTTGGCGAGCTTCTGTCCATCGCGGGCGACGACGAAATACAGCGTCAGGCCGTCATGGATGTAGCCGACCATGGTCGCCTGTGGCCAGCCGTCGGGACGCAGGGTGGCCACCGCCATGATCCGGTTCTCGGAGAGGATTTGCAGCGCCTTCTTGCCGGCTGCTTCGGCGGCTATGTCCGTGGAGGTCATGGCGTCGTCTCCTGCTCGCGTCGGATGACCGAAGGTCCGCGAAGAAAGCCGGCAGAAATCTCGGCGAAGAGCGGCGTGGCGCGGGCGCGGCTGCCGTGAAGACTAGCACAACCGCCGATTTCCGCTGGTGGTTTGCTTGCTTGCGTCCTGAAGTAGATCAGTCGCCCTAGGCGAAGCTGACATTTCACCGTACATATCAGGGCTTGCTTACTCGGAGCCCCGCCTTGCGACAGTTCATGGCCCCTGACGACGCCCTGGCCGGCGCCCAACCGGCTGGCGGCCGCGACCGGATGCTGGTGCTGGACATCTGCTCGTCTTCGGGGCTCGAGGATTGGTCGCCCGACCTGCAGAAGGCCAAGGTCTACGAGCGCATCCTGCTGGACCTGATCCTGGGCCGCCTGGCGCCCGGTGCGCGCCTGGACGAGCAGTCGCTGGCGGCCCGCTACGACGCCGGTCTGGCCGGGGTGCGCGACGCCCTGGGACGGCTGGCCCTGGAGGGGCTGGTGATCCGCCGCGCCCGCTCGGGCACCACGGTCGCGCCGCTGGACCTGGTCGAGCTGCGCCAGGGCTATGACGCCCGGGCCCTGATCGAGCCGCACTGCGCGGGTCTGGCCGCCAAGCACGCCAGCAAGGCCGAGGCAGACGCCATCCGCGCGGCCTTCGACGGCGGCGAGCAGGCCGCGCGTGACCGCGACCTGCCGGCCCTGGTGGCCATGGACCAGCGCTTCCACGCCGCCGTGGCCCGCGCCGGCGGCAACATGGCCCTGGCCCGCATCCTCATCCCCCTGCAGCACAAGGCCGCCCGCTACTGGGTGTTCTCGTTCGGCGCGGCCACCGAGGCCGAGCTGATCTCGGACGTCGAGCAGCACCGCGCCGTGGCCGACGTGATCGCCCGCGGCGACGTCGAGGGCGCCAAGCTGGCGATGATGCGCGTGCTCAACATCATGCCCGAGGCGACCCGGCCGCTGCTGGAAGGCTGAGAGCGTCCCGCGACGCCTTCTGCTTTCCTAATCGCGGCCTCAATATAATTTCTTCTGAAATGTTACATAACGTTTTGACGAACGTTGCGTAACATCCCATTTGCTAGCTCCACCGCTGCTCCCTCGGCGGATCTGGAGCTTTCCGCGATGTCGATCCGCGTCTTCCTGCTGAGCAGCGCCATGGCGACCGGCCTGTTCACGGCCGGATACGCCCTGGCCCAGGATGCGCCCCAGGCCGACGCCGTGGACGAAGTCATCGTCCTGGCCCGCGACAAGGCGGGTCTGCTGGAGAAGCAGCCCAGCACCACGGTGTTCGGCCTGGAGAAGTCGCTGCTGGAGACGCCGCGCTCGGCCAGCTTCGTCAGCGACACCACCCTGCAGCGGTTCGGCATCGAGACCATCGACGGGCTGACGGCGGTGTCGCCGGGGACCTACACCGCCAGCTTCTATGGCGTCCCGGGCGCGCTCAACATCCGCGGCACCCTGGCCGAGAACTACTTCCGAGGCTTCAAGCGGGTCGAGAACCGCGGCACCTATTCCACCCCGATCGGCGGGGCGGCCCAGATCGAGATCGTGCGCGGTCCGCCGACCCCGATCTACGGCGCGGGCAAGGTCGGGGGCATGCTGAACTTCATCCCGAAGTCCGCGCGCGACGAGGGCCGCTTCCTGACCGATCCCAAGGGCGAGGTCACCGCCACCTTCGGGGCCTACGACAAGAAGAACCTGACCGGCCAGGTCGCCCTGCCGGTCAAGCTGGGCTCGGCCGACGGCGGGATCTACGCCTATGGCGAGATCGACGACTCCAGGAGCTTCTACCGGGGTCTGCACCCCAAGCGGCAACTGGCCGAGATCTCGGCTGACTTCGACCTGAACAACGGCTGGAGCACGGCCTTCGGCGGCATGGTCTATCACTCGACCGGCGACATCCAGACGCCGGGCTGGAACCGCCTGACCCAGGATCTGATCGACCACCAGACCTACATCACCGGCCGCGACACGACCCTGGTCGACGCCGACGGCAACGGCCGGATCACGCCCGGCGAGGTGGGCTTCTACCCGTTCGGCAGCGCCCTCTACATCCCGTACTTCGGCTTCCCCGCCACCGACGCCAACCACACGCTGGACACCGGGGTGGGAGCGACGAAGCTGGACCCGCGCACGGTCCATGTCAGCGCCGCCGACTTCTCCAAGACCTGGACCAACACCCTCTATTTCGACCTGGCCAAGCGGTTCGACGACGACAGCGTGCTGAAGCTGCAACTGTTCTACGACGACCAGGAGAACAAGCGCTTCGTCTCGTACGGCTATCCGGCCTGGTTCGACAGTTCGATCTGGGAGGCGCGGGCCAGCTACGCCTTCAAGCGCGCGTTCGGGGCGGTGAGCACGAACACCATCGTCGGGGCGGGCTATCGGGCGTTCGACGGCCGCCGGCGTGAGAGCTTCAACAGCGGCATGATCGCCATCGATCGTCGCGACGTCTCGGTCGGCGCCCAGCCCAACGACATCATCGACAGCCCGTTCAGCACCGAGCCGGCCGGCGTCCAGGGCCTGGAGTGGGAGAACGACAACAGGAGCACCTGGAGCCAGACGGGCCTGTTCTTCACCAGCGACATCAAGTTCGGCCAGCGCCTGACCCTGACCCTGGGCGGCCGCTACGATTGGTACGAGGTCGAGGCCGAGGACACCGGCTTCCTGCCGTTCACCGTCGCCGGCCGCCAGACCGACGACCGGGGAAAGGGGACCTACAGCGCCAGCCTGACCTACCAGACGCCGGTCGGGCTGATACCCTACATCAGCTACGCCAAGGCCTCGGCCCTGGAGGTCAGCCAGGCCGGCGACATCGCCCCGGGCCTGGTCGCCGACGGCTCGTGGCTGTCGGACAGCGACCTGGCCGAGGCCGGGGTGAAGTTCCAGCTGCTGCGCGGAACCCTGGTCGGCTCGCTCGCCGCCTATCGCCAGAACCGCACCCAGCTGTCGGGCCTTACGCCGGTGGTGCAGGGCACGCGGGCCAAGGGCGTCGAGCTGGAGGTCCGGTGGCTGGCCTCCGAGCATCTGAGCTTCACGGCGACCGGCAACACCCAGCACACCACCGTCAAGGGGCCGGACCAGTCGTTCCAGTACATCCCGGCCTATACGGCGGGCGTGCCCGGCGCGCAGGGCTATGGCGGCAGCTACGTCGTCTGGACCTTCAACACCTTGCCGGGGCGGGCGGGCGACTACGACTACACCCTGATCCCCAAGTCGGTGGTCAGCCTGTACGGCGCCTATACCAGCGACGCCCATGACTGGGGTTCGGCGGGCGCGACCCTGGGCGTCACCCATGTGACCAAGACCTCGGGCACGGTGCAGGACGCGGTGACCTATCCCGCCTACGCCGTGGTCAACGCCTCGGCTTATGTGACGCGCGGGCCTTACACCGCCGAGCTCAACGTCGATAACCTGCTCGACAAGCTCTATTTCACCCCGGACGCCGACACCTATGCCAATCTCGGGGCCTTGCCCGGCAAGGGGCGGGAATGGCGCGTGACCCTGAAGCGGACGTTCTGATGACCGACCTGTCGATTTCCCGGACCACGACGGCGTGGCGTCCCTGGCTGCTGGTCGGCGTGTTCAGCCTGCTGCTGTTCCTGATCACGGCGGCGACCTATTCGTCGCTGGGCGTGGTGATCCCGGCCATGGTTCCGGAACTGGGCTGGAGCTGGGAGCACGCCTTCCTGGGCTTCACGATCCTGGGGGTGTTCACGGGCCTCTCGTCCTGGCTGCCGGCCCTGCTGATCCGCCGGATCGGGGTGCGCGGCGCGATCCTGGTGGGGGTGGCGGTGATGGCCGGGGGTCTGGCCTGCCTGTCGCGGGTCCACGCCCTGCCGATCTATTTCTTCGGGACAGCCCTTTGCGGGATCGGCTTCCAGATGGCGGCCCTGATCCCCGGCACCCACGTGCTGTCGGCGATCTTCAAGGAACGGGCCCTGCCGTTCGGAATCTATTTCACCTTCGGCGCGCTGGGCGGGGTGGCCGGACCGTGGATGGTGGTCAGCGTCCTGGGCGCGACCCACAACGACTGGCGGCTCTATTGGGCGCTGCAGGCGGTGGCCGTGGGGCTGGTGGGCCTGATCTGCGCCGTCGCCGTGGGCGGCCCGCGCTGGCTGGAGCAGGCCGGCGCCGCGCTGGACCGGGAGCTGGACGCCGAGGCCAAGGCCGGCAAGACGCCAAGCCACGTCTATCACACCGACCACGAATGGAGCGTCCGCGACGCGGTGCGCACGCCGCAGTTCTACGTGCTGCTGGCCGCCTATTTCAGCCATCTGCTGGCCGGGATCAGCGCCGCCAGCCTGACCCAGGCCCACCTGACCCAGCTGGGCGTCGCCGGCGCGGTGGCGGCGGGCATGCTCAGCCTGGAGGGCGGGATGCAGGTGGTCGCGCGGCTGGGCGGCGGGGCGATCGGCGATCGGATCGATCCGCGCTGGCTGCTGGTGTTCGCCCAGGGCCTGCTGGTGGTCGGGCTGCTGGCCCTGTCGCAAGCCACGACGCCGTTCCTGCTGACCTTCTACGCGGTCGGGGTGGGCGTCGGCTTCGGCCTGACCGTGCTGGCCGTCAGCCTGCTGCTGCTGAACTACTTCGGACGCCGCAACAACGTCGAACTGTTCTCCCTGACCTGCCTGATCGGGGCGGTGTCGGCGGCAGGACCGTTCATTGGCGGCGCCATCCGCGACCGCGTCGGCTCGTTCACCCCGGCCTTCCTGCTGTTCGCGGCGCTGACGGCGGTGGTGTTCCTGGCCGCCCTGTTCATGCGCCCGCCGAAGCCGACCGCCTGATCGACGCCCAAAGAAAAAGCCGCCCCGACCGAAGTCGGGGCGGCTCGTTCTTCAGGTCGTTCTAAAGCTTAGAACGAGGCCTTCAGCGAGGCGGTGAAGGCTTCGCCGAAGATGCTGCCGAACTTGTGTTGGCTGGTGTCCGAGTAACGGAAGTCAGCCGACAGGTTGTCGGTGATCGCGGCGGTGATGCCGACATTGTAGGTGGTGTAGCCGCTGCTCAGGCCGGCGAAGTAGCCGTCGGCGTCGACTTCTTGACGGCCCAGAGCGCCGCCCAGGGTCAGCTTCTCGCCGATCGGAACCGAACCGTTGATTTCGCCGTAGATGGCTTCGCCGCCTTCGCCCGGGAATTCCGGCGAGTAGTACAGGGCGGCGCCGACGGTGCCCGGGCCGACCGCGGTCGAGGCGGCGGCCTTGACTTCGATGTAGCCGTATTGGCCCGGAGCGCCGTTCTTGTCCTTGTCGTAGCCGTAGTAGATGACGCCGAAGTCCAGCGAGGCGGCGCCGATGGTCGGCTTCACGCCGGCGTAAACGTCGATTTCGGTGTCGGGGTTCGGCGTGCCGAAGTCGACGTTCGAGGCCCACACGCCCGCGTAGCCGATGCCGTAGGTGGCGTCGACGCCGCCGAAGACCTGGCCCTTGCCGTTCGTGTTGCTGACGCCGCGGAAGATGTAGTCGCTGGCGACGCCGACGTTGTACGAGAGCTTCAGCTCTTCAGCCATGGCGGCGCCGCTCATGGCGACCGAGGCGGCGGCGGCGACCAGCGCCAGTTTCAGAAACTTCATGTGTTCTATCCCCTTATTTCGTTTTGCCGACCGAAGGGTTTGGAGCCTTCGCCGTCCAGCGACGCCTGCAAGCGTGTTTGGCCACAACAGGAATAGTTGTCGGCTTAGCCCTAGTTGCAATCGCAGTGGTTAAATCGCCAGCACAAACGGCGCCCTGGGCACAAAGAATGGGCGAAGTGTGACGATTTTGCTTCAGAAGTGACGTTGGGCGCCACAGTGTCGACGGAACGTTTGTTTGGGCTTTACCTGCGGCTTTAGCGCATCGCCAGACTCGCTCCGCCCAGGTGCAGTCCGGCGTCTACCAACAGCGTTTCGCCGGTGACGTGCCTTGATGCGGGCGAGGCCAGGAACACGGCGGATCCGGCGATGTCCTCGGCGGTCGAGGCGACCTTCAGCGGCGTGGCCGCTGCCGCTCCCGTGCGCAGACGATCAACACGTTCGGCGTCCATGGCCTTGCCGAACCAGGGCGTGTCGATGAATCCGGGGCAGACGGCGTTGACCCGGATGCGGGGCGCCAGGGCCCGGGCCAGCGACAGGGTCATGGTGGTCAGAGCGCCCTTCGAGGCGGCGTAGGGCACGGACGAGCCGTTGCCGACCACCCCGGCGATCGAGGCGGTGTTGACCACGGCCCCCGGCTGGGGCGCGGCCTCCAGCAGGCTGCGGGCGGCGCGGACCATCTGGAACGCGCCGACCACGTTGACCGCGTAGAGCCGCAGGAAGTCCTCGGCGTCGACCGCGTCGAGGTCGGAATGATCGGGGGCGAACTTGGTGACGCCGGCGTTGTTGAACAGCGCGTCGATCCGGCCCGTGCCGGCCGCCGCCTCGGCGATCCGGCGGCAGTCGGCGTCCTGGGCCACGTCGCCCTGGACCAGGACGGCCTTGGAGCCCTCGGCTGCGATCAGCCGCGCGGTTTCCTCGGCTTCCTGCGCGCTACTGGCGAAGTTGACGACCACCAGGCCGGCGCCGCGCCGGGCGGTCTCGACCGCCATGGCCCGGCCCAGGCCCGTGGAGGCGCCGGTGACCACCACCGTGAAGCCGTCGAAATCCCGTCCGCTCATCTGCCGTCTCCCCAGGCCCTTGGGCCTAAACGCTTGTTTGGTGCGACGATAGCGACGCCGCGCGCGCTTGTCTCGCGGCGGTCCGGGGCCTAGATGACCGCCCATGACCGAACTTCATGTCACCCAACTGGGCCAGGTGGTCGAACCCGCCGCCAGTCCCGACCAGGCCGTTCTCGAGCGGGTGCCCAACCCGCAGAGCGACGTGACCTATCTGGCCCGTTTCGTGGCCCCGGAATTCACCTCGCTGTGCCCGGTGACCGGCCAGCCGGACTTCGCGCACCTGGTGATCGACTATGCGCCCGGCGACTGGCTGATCGAGAGCAAGTCGCTGAAGCTCTATCTGACCAGCTTCCGCAACCATGGCTCGTTCCATGAGGACTGCACGGTGAAGATCGGCCGCAAGATCGTCGAGATCGCTAAGCCCCGCTGGCTGCGCATCGGCGGCTACTGGTATCCGCGCGGGGGCATCCCGATCGACGTGTTCTGGCAGACCGGCCCGGCGCCGGAAGGGCTGTGGGTGCCCGACCAGGGCGTCGCGCCCTATCGCGGCCGGGGCTGACCGCTTCGCGATCGCTGAAATGACGAGGGGCGCGTCCGGCCGGACGCGCCCCTTTTTTCTTTGCGCCTAGCGCGGCGGTTGCGCGGGCTGCTGCGCCGGCGCGGGCGGCGGGGTCGGAACCGCGGGCGGGCGTCGGCCCGGCGGCTGCACCGGGCGGGCCGGGCCGATCAGCTTGCGGAAGCTGATCCGCACCGTCCGGCCGATCGGGTCGCGATAGTCCGGCTGATAGGCCTGGGGCGTGATGCCGAGGCGGTCGTGCACGTCCTGGCGAGTGTCGAACAGGTTCTGGGCCTGCAACTGCACCCGCGAGCCGCGCAGCCACGGATGGGCCCGCAGCAGGTCGGGGCGCGACGACAGGTCCGCGAACAGGTTCAGGCTGACCGTCGACAGGTCCCCGAAGAACAGGTCGCTATCGGCGGTCCTGCCGTTCAGGCGATAGCCGCTGCGCCAGCTGCCGTTCAGGAACGCGCCCATGCCGCTCTTGGAGAGGCCCGCCTGGAACTGGACCTCGTGCTCGGGACTGGCGCCCGAACCGCCGTTCAGGCGATCGATGATCGGCAGGCCGTCGCGGATGGTGATCTCGTCCTTCAGTTTCCAGGTGTGGTAGAGCGAGACCTGGAACTGGCCCTGGCCGGGGCGCGGACCACGGAAACCACCGCCGCCACCGCCGCCGCCACCGCCTCGGAAACCGCCTCCGCCACCGCCGCTCGCGCTGGGACCGCCGGTGTTCTCACCGCCGCCGCTCGGGCCGGGACCGCCGCCGGGGCCTTCACCGCCGCCGCCGCCGCCACCGCCGGAAGGCGGACCGCCGCCGCCGCCCGGGAAGCCGGCCGGCGCGGGACGTGGCTGGCCGAACGGCCGCGACAGGTTGAAGCCCCAGCGGATCTGCTGCTGCTGGGTCTTGGCGTAGTTCACCGGCCGCGCGTCGACCGAAAGCAGGTTGCCGTCGACGTCGCGGCGGATGCGGTCGGGGAAGGCTTGTTCGATGTCGGCCGTGATGGCCGGGAAGTTGTTGGTCGAATCGTCGACCCGCGTGGCCGTGTAGTTGGCGTTGATCTGCAGGTTGGTCTTGGCCGTGCGGGGCAGGGGCCGGATGGTGGCGCTCAGCCTCAGCACCTGGCGGCTGTCGGACAGCAGGTTCGGATTGCCGCCTTCGATGCGCGTAGCCAGCACGGTCCGATTGTTCCTGAAGTCGAAGATCGAGACGTTCGGCGTCGAGAGGATCGGATCGTTCAGTTGCGAGGCGCTGGGCGCGCCCTGGTCGTCGCTGTAGCTGACGATGAAGGTGACCGGGTCGATCGGCGTCCAGTTGGCGCCGGCCCCCACGGTGGTCAGGCCGCCGAAGTCCGACACCTCCTCGTACTGGCCGTTGAAGTTGACCGACAGGTCGCCCAGGAACGGCAGCACGTCCTTGGAGCGACTGGTCAGCGGGACGCTGATGTTGGCCTGCAGGTTGCCGCTGGTGCGCGAGATGTCCCGGTCGACCGCAATGCCCTGGCGGGTGCTGCGGGAATCCTGGTTCTGGGTGTCGGCGCCGGCCTTGAAAGTGGTCGAGACACCGCCGGCCGGGACCTGCATCAGTTTGCCGATCAGCACGACCTCGCCGTTGGCGGTGTTGGAGGTCGAATGGGCGGTGTCGGGCGAGACGCGGCTCATCAGTTCCGACGGGATGTTGCCGAACGGGTTCAGCGCCGGGTTGCCGGCGGCGACGCCTTGGATGAAGGCCGTGGCGTCCAGGCCGCGTCCGGTGGTGGTCTCGCTGGTCGAATAGACGTAGCCGCCGGTGGCGCTCCAGCGCCACTCGTCGATCCGGCCGTTGGCCGCCGCCGACACCGTTGCCTTCTGGGTGTCGGTCTTGCGCAGCATCGACACGTAGTCGTCGGCGAAGCGATAGACCGCGACGTCGGTGGTGAACGGCGAGAACGGATTGCCGGTCGGCACGATCAGGCGCTGATCCGGGCCGCCCACGGTGAGGGGCAGACCTCGGACGCCGGGCAGGCCCAGATAGCTGAGCGAGCTGGTGTCGTCGAAGCCGCCGCTGATCGTGATCATGGACGCCTTGCCCAGCGGCCGGGTCACCGCGCCGGTCAGGCTGGCGGTGGTGTTGTTCGGGGCCAGGCTGCGCCAGGCGGTCAGGTCGTCGCTGGCCGGAACGCCGGCGTTCGCGGCGAAGTCGGCCAGGGTCGGCGCGCCGAGCGCGGCCGAGGCGGGGACGGGGGCGTACCGGACAGGCGACCCGACAATGGCGCTCAGGGCGGGATCGATCTCCCCGCCGTTCACGCCGACGACATTGCCGGTCAGGTCGTAGGGTTGGCTCAGCTGCGCGCGCGTGATGTCGCGTTCCGTCTCGAACAGCGTCGAGTCATGCGTGACCTTGCCGTTGAACAGCCAGCGCTGGTCGCCCTGCACCCGGAACAGGGTGCTCTGCAGGTCTTCGCTGGTGCGCCCGCCGTTCGTGGCGCCCTTGAGGCCTGCCTCGGTGGTCACGGCGCGGAAGCGGCGGCGCAGGACGATGTTCACCACCCGCTGGTCGGCGCGGTAGCCGTAGGTCAGCGAGACTTCCTCGGGAAGGATGTCCCAGCGCTCGATGGCCTCGGGCGGGATGTCGCGGATTTCCTGCATGCCGGAGGTGCGACGGCCGTTGATCAGGATCACCGGCTGGCCGTCGCCTCGGCTCGAACCCGTGCGAAGCTGGGGCTCCATGAACGCCAGAAGTTCCGTGATGCTGCCGGCGCCGTAGGCGCGGATCTGGGCGGCGTTGAGGCTCAGCTCTGGCTTGACGTCGCCCTCGACGGAGCCGCGCGGCTTGCCGGCCACGACCTCGACCGCGTCGACCTCGGCGGCGTACGGATCGGCCTCGGCGCCGGCAGCCGCCCCGGAGGCCTGCTGCGGCGTCTGCTGGACCTGCGCCGCCGGTTGTTGCTGCGCGGGAGCGGCTTCAGGCGCGCCTTCGAGGGCGGCGGACATGCCGAGAATTAACAGTGAGAGCGTCATAAACCCCGTCGGCCGAAAAGTTTTGGTCGGCGTGTAAGTACGCAGACAACGTCGAGCTTGGCCTTAGGCAACCCAAGGCAAGATGACAAGTTACCGATACTTAAGGTCGAATTGATGCAGGACTGTTACATAAAATGTCGCGCATGATGCACGACGAAGCTTGCGCTCTTTAAGTCCCACGCTTTGGGAGTAGAGACTAGCCAAGTGGCCATTCTATGGCGTTAGCTGTCATTTCGAGCGGGACGAGCCCGAATAAAGGCGCCGGACCGATGCGGAAACGCAACAGCCGGCGCCATTGGGTCTCTCAGTCGGCGGACCATTCCGTGGTGATCGCCGCCACGTCGGGCCGCACGCGCTCCTGCGGAGCCTCGGTCGAGGTCCCCAGATAGAGGAAGCCCGCCACCAGTTCGCCGTCGGCCACGCCCAGGACGGCCTTGGCGCGCGGATCGTAGGAGTACCAGTCGGTGATCCAGTTGGCGCCCCAACCCATGGCGGCGGCGGCCAGCAGCATCTGCTGGCAGACGGCCGAGGCGCTCTGGCGCTGCTCCCATTCGGGGATTTCGCCGGGAATGAAGCGCGAGATCACCGCCACGGCGACCGGCGGGCGGGTCAGCTTGCGCAGGGCGGCGTTGGCCTTGACCGGATTGGCCTGGCCGTCGGCCAGGGCGGTGATCTTTTCGGCGAACGCGTCCTTGGCCGGTCCGCGCAGGATCACGAACCGCCAGGGCGACAGCTTGCCGTGATCGGGCACGCGGGCGGCCAGGCGGAGAAGATCGGTCAGTTGGGCGTCGTCGGGACCCGGCGCGGTCAGGCTCATGGCGGACGCCGAGCGCCGCTTGGCCAGGAAGTCCAGCACCGCCTGCGACGGCTCGATCGGCAGCACTTCGCCAAATTCGGGGGCAGGGGGAACGGAACCGGTCAAGACGACCTCCAGGAAGCGCGGCCGGAGACCGTGCCGGTCTCCAGATTTTTGTTTGGCGCATTTTCTTCACGCGAACCGGAATCCACTTCGCTCGAAAATGCTAGAGCGAGCACACCTATGGCCGAGCCTCGGTCACCACAAGTCGCGAGTCGTTCGCATGACCGATAAACCTGCCTGGCTCAAAGCGCACGGGACGCCGTGGTCGGTGACCAGCGAAACGATCGTCTACGACAATCCTTGGATCACCCTGACCGAGTATCAGACGATCGCCCCCACCGGTCGGCCCGCCCTCTACGGCAAGGTGGCGTTCAAGAACCGGGCGATCGGGATCGTGCCGCTGCACGCCGACGGCACGGTGACCCTGGTGGGCCAGAACCGCTTCACCCACGCCAACTACAGTTGGGAGATTCCCGAAGGCGGGGCGCCGCTGGACGAGGACCCGCTGGACGGCGCCAAGCGCGAACTGGCCGAGGAAGTCGGCCTGCTGGCCGGCGACTGGCGACTGATCCTGAAGATGGAGCTGTCCAACTCGATCACCGACGAGTTCTGCCACGGCTATCTGGCCCTGGACCTGACGCCCACGGCGACCGCGCCGGACGAGACCGAGGACCTGGCGATGGTCCGCGTCCCGTTCGGCGAGGCCCTCGACGCGGCGGTTTCGGGCCACATGCCGGACTCTTTGACGGTGGCTTTACTGCTTCGAGTGCACCATATGGCGGTGAGGGGCGAGCTGCCGGCCGACCTGGCGCGACTTGTGCTGGCTTAGGCGCGTTCTTAAATGGCGAACGGTTCTGCGGCTTGGCCGTTGAATCCAAAGGACGTCTGGAGCATCTTCAAAAAGGATGCTCTATAGGCGACGTGGGCGAGGGAGATCCCGGTGGCCAAGCATCTAGAGGTCGTGACGCAGGAAACGACGCCCCCCGTGTGGGCCGCGCTGCGCAACCAGGCCGAACACGCCGCCAAGGCCGAACCGGCCCTGGCCTCGCTGCTCAACGCCGTGATCCTCAGCCACGACAACCTGGCCGACGCCCTGACGTTCCAATTGGCGCGCAAGCTGGGCGACCAGGAGATGCGGGCCATGACCGCCCGCGAGTTCGCCGCCGACGCCTTCGAGAGCGACCCGTCGCTGGTCGCCGCCGCCGAGGCCGACCTGATGGCGGTGTTCGAGCGCGACCCGGCCACGAAGGGCTATGTCCAGCCGTTCCTGTTCTTCAAGGGCTTCCTGGCCCTGCAGACCCACCGCGTGTCGCACTGGCTGTGGGCCCAGGGCCGCGAGACCCTGGCCTTCTACCTGCAGAGCCGGGCCAGCGAGGTCTTCCAGGTCGACATCAATCCGGCCGCCCGCATCGGCAAGGGCGTGTTCATCGACCACGGCACCGGCATCGTCATCGGCGAGACCGCGGTGGTCGGCGACGACGTCTCGATGCTGCACGGCGTGACCCTGGGCGGCACCGGCGCGGATCGGGGCGACCGCCACCCCAAGATCGGCAAGGGCGTGCTGCTGGGCGCGGGCGCCAAGGTGCTGGGCAACATCACGATCGGCGAATACGCCAAGATCGCTTCCGGTTCGGTGGTGCTCAAGCCCGTGCCGCCGCACTGCACGGCCGCCGGCGTGCCGGCCCGGATCGTCAACTGCCCCACCTGCGAAGAGCCGGCCCGGACGATGGACCATACGCTGGCGGACGTGGTCTACGACTACGTGATCTAGCCGCCGTCGAGCGCTGAAACAGAAAAGGGCCGCTCCTTCGGGAGCGGCCCTTTTTGTTGTCCGGTTATCCGCCGTCCTAGTAGACGACGCCGCCGACGCCGCCGTCGAGGCTGAGGCTCAGGCCCGAGCTGGACTGCTCGCGCACCGTTTCCTCGCGATAGGCGGTGTACTTCTCGGTGGTCAGCATGGTCAGGACCTTCACGCCGGCGCCGTAGCGGCGCAGCAGCGAGCGCTCGTTGCAGTCGCGGGCCGGGCGTTGCGGCCGGCAGGCCACGGTGCCGCCTTGGGCGCCGGGGGCGTAGTAGAGCGCGTCGTTCTTGCCGCAGACATAGGTCTCGCCGGCGAAGTTGCTTTCGCTGGAGCCCTCGTAGGCGCCGATCACGTACTGCATGCGCGAGCCGGCGATGCAGCGGTAGAGCTCGCCCTCGTAGCCGTTGTCGATGTCGCGGTCGGGGGTGACCTGCGAGGCGGGGTGGGGCACGTCGCGGTCGTCCAGGCAGACGGCGCGGATGACCACGCGCTTGAACTTGGTGCGGGTGGCTTCGTAGGACGCGCGACGGCGGGCCTCGCTGCCCTCGACGTTCAGGCCCTGGATGTAGCCGGTCGAGACCGGGCCGGAATAGTAGCCGCCGTGCGTGCCGCCGCCGTAATAGACGGTCGTGCCGGCCGAGGCGCCTGCGCCGGCTCCGGCCCCAGCTCCGGCCGAGGCCGAGCTGGTGGCCGAGGCGCTGGCGTTGACGACGACCGAGCCGCCGACATGGATGTTGATGCCGGGCACATAGACGTTATGGCCGCCGCCGCAGGTGTTGCAGCTGGGCGGGGTGGGCGGACGCGGCGGGGCCGGGGGCGGCGCGCAGCAGGGCGGCGGCGTGCAGCTGCCGCATTGGGCTTGGGCGGCCCCGCCCAGCACCAGCGCGCCCAATCCTCCGAGGAGGCCGGCGGCCAGGCTGATCCACAGCTTGGGCAAGGTCAATTTCGGCGCCCGCATAGGCCTCTTCCCTTCACAACACGTCGGCGTGCCGCTCGGCCAAAAGCCAAGCAAGAACCACGCCATGGTCGCCGTTCGACCGAGAAACTGTCCCAGGACGATACGGTCCGGGGGCTGGCCCGGTTCTCCCTGCAAGCCCGGTGCGGTCGAAAAAGGGACCGCGAGCGAGCCCGCGAGGGGAACGACGATGTTCCATCCAAGCACGGAACGGTTGATAGACTATTGGCGTAGCAAGGCCGTTAACGACGGCGTACCCGCGCGCGCCAGCGTCAATCCGGGCGAATTCCTGGATCTGCTGCCCCAGGTGTTCATCCTCGGGCGCGACGAGAAGGGTCGCTATCCCGTGCGTCTGGCCGGCGGTTTCGTCACCGACCTGCACGCCCGCGACCTGCGCGGCGAGGACGCCCTGGGCTTCTGGGCGCTGTCGCATCGGCTGGAGGTCAAGTCGGCCCTGGAGGTCGCGCGCCGCCGGGGCGAGCCCGTCGTGATCACCGCCGACATCCGCGCCGTCGGGGCGCCGTCGGTGGGCATGGAGGTGCTGCTGGCCCCGATGGTCGGCGCCGACGGCCAGACCGACCGTTTCCTGGGCCTTTACCAGCCTGTCGCCATGATCCAGCGCCTGATGGGCCGTCCGGCCTCTGAACTGGGCGTACGCAAAATCCAGAGCCTGGGCCCGGCCAACGAGGAATCGCCGCGCCTGCGGCTGGCGACGCTGCACGGACGGCGCATCGCCTAGAGAGACATTTCGAGCTTTTCCGTACCGGGGGGACGGAAAGGGCGGCGCGGGGGCTTCGGGGGCGCGCCGCGGATGGGGAGGGGGCGCCGCAGGGCGACCCCTCCCCATTGATCTTCAGGCCTAGCCCGCCGCGTTCAGCGCCTCGATCACCTCGGCCGGCAGGGTCAGCCGGGCCGCGCCCATCAGTTCGTCCAACTGCTCGACGCTGGTGGCGCTGGCCAGTGGGGCCGTGATCGCCGGATGGGCCATGATCCAGGCCAGGGCGACCTGGGCCGGGCTGGCCGACACCGCCTTGGCGGCCGCGTCCAGGGCCGCCAGGACACGCTTGCCCTTGTCGTTCCAGTAGTCGCGCAGGATGGTCCGCGAACGCGCCTTGCCCTCCAGGTCGGCGTCGGTGCGGTATTTCCCGGTCAGGAAGCCGGCGGCCAGGCCGTAGAAGGGAATGACGCCCAAGCCCTCTCGCGCCGCCAGCTCGGCCAGCGGCCCCTCGACCTCATGGCGGTCATAGAGATTGAATTTCGGCTGGATGGTCTCGTAGCGGGCCAGACCAAGCGTCTCCGACGTCTTGAGCGAAGCCGACAGCCGCTCGGGCGAGAAGTTCGAGGCGCCGATCGCCCGCACCTTGCCCGCCTTCACCAGCCGGTCGAAGGCCTCCAGCGTCTCCTCGATCGGGGTGGCGTCGTCGTCCTGGTGGGCCTGGTAGAGGTCGATATAGTCGGTCTGCAGCCGCTTCAACGACCCCTCGACCGCCGAGGCGATGTTGGCCGCCGAAAGACTAGGTTGGGCCGGCCACATCGCGACCTTGGTCAGGATCAGCACGTCGTCGCGTCTGCCCCGCGCCTTCAGCCAGCGGCCGATCACGCTTTCGGACTCGCCGCCCCCGTGGCCCGGGACCCAGGCCGAATAGACGTCGGCGGTGTCGACCGCGTTGAAGCCGCCGTCGACGAAAGAGTCGAGCAGCCGGAACGAGGTCGCTTCGTCCGCGGTCCAACCGAACACGTTGCCGCCGAACACCAGCGGCGCGACGGAGAGGCCTGAGCGGCCCAGGGGGCGGTGGTTCATGGTGATGTCCTCGGTGGGCTGGGCTCTTTAGATATCCTCTCCCAGAGGGAGAGGAAGGGGCCCGCCGCGAAGCGGTGGGAAGGTGAGGGGTTACGCCTTCAGCCGGCGTGCCGGCACGCCGTCGGACATCTTACACCCTCACCCTCCCACGTTCTGCGAACGCGGGCCCCTCCCTCTCCCTCTGGGAGAGGGTTTTCAAGCCGCAGCCGCCCGGCCGTCCTCGAACACCGGCACGTCCACGGCCGGCAGAACGGCCTTGCCGCGGATCAGGTCCGAGGCGCGTTCGGCGATCATGATGGTCGGGGCGTTGGTGTTGCCGCCGATCAGGTTGGGCATGACCGAGGCGTCGATCACCCGCAGTCCCGAAATCCCCTGCACCCGCAGCTGGTCGTCGACCACGGCCAGCGGATCGCCCGCCGCGCCCATCCGGCAGGTGCCGACCGGGTGGTAGATGGTCTCGGCCTTGGCCCGCACCCAGGCGTCGATGTCGGCGTCGCTCTTGATGTCGGCGCCGGGCGCGTACTCGGCCTCGCGATAGGGATCGAAGGCGGCCTGGGCCACCACCTCGCGGGCGATCTTCACGCCCTCGCGGATGGCGCGGCGGTCTTCCTCGGTCGCCAGGTAGTTGCCCAGGATGGTGGGATCGTCGAACGGATCGGCCGACCGCAGGCCGACCTTGCCGCGGCTCTCGGGACGCAGCTGGCAGACGTGCAGGGTGAAGCCGTCCTTCTCGACCTGGGTCTTGCCATGGTCCTGCATGATCGCCAGCACGCCGTGGATCTGCAGGTCGGGGCGGTCGAGGTCGGGACGCGACTTCAGGAACGCGCCGCTCTCCAGGAACTGCTGCCGGCCCAGGCCCTGGCCCAACAGCATGTAGGACAAACCCGTGCCCAGCTTCTTCAGGCCCTTGTTGGCCGAATAGGCGGTGACCAGGTTCTTGGTCGTCCACGACAGGCAGACGTCCAGGTGGTCCTGCAGGTTGGCGCCGACGCCCCTGGCCGCGTGGGTCACCGCGATCCCCTGGGCCTTCAGGTCGTCCGGATCGCCGATGCCCGACAGTTGCAGGATGTGCGGCGACTGCACGGCGCCGGCGCTGAGCAGCACCTCGGCGTCGGCGTGGGCGACGACGCGTTCCGGGCTGGTCCCGACCACGTATTCGACGCCGATCGCCTTGCCGTTCTCGATCAGGATGCGGGTGGTGCGGGCCTCGGTCACGCAGGTCAGGTTCGGCCGGGTCAGGGCCGCCGTCAGATAGGCCGCCGCCGCGCTCCAGCGCTTGCCGTCGCGAATCGTCAGGTCGTAGGGGCCGAAGCCCTCCTGCCGGTAGCCGTTGAAGTCCTTGGTCGTCGCATGGCCCGCCTGGCGGCCGGCCTCGATCAGGGTCGGATAGAACGGGCTCTTGGACTCGCCGCGCGACACGTGCAGCGGTCCCGAGCCGCCGTGATAGGCGTCGCCGCCGCCATGGTGGCTTTCCGAGCGCTTGAAGTAGGGCAGGACCTCGGCATAGGACCAGCCTGACAGCCCCATCTGCCGCCACTGGTCGTAGTCGCGCGCATGGCCCCGGATGTAGATCATGCCGTTGATGGCCGAGCTGCCGCCCAGGCCCTTGCCGCGCGGCCACCACAGCTTGCGATCGTTGAGATGCGGCTCGGCCTCGGTCCAGAAGCCCCAGTTCTGGTCGCCTTTGGCCTTGATCAGCTCGCCCACGCCGGCGGGCATCCGCACCAGGATCGAGGTGTTCTTGCCGCCGGCCTCCAGCAGCAGGACCTTGACGTTCGGATCCTCGGTCAGCCGGGCCGCCAGGACGCAGCCGGCCGAGCCGGCGCCGATGATGACGTAGTCGTAGCGCGTGCTGGCCATGGCCCGACGTCGCCTCCCTGGAATGTTATCGTTGTTAAGACAGAGAGTGACGCGGGTTTGGGCGGGCGGCAAGGGGGCGCTCTCGGCTTCACACCTCGTCGCGCCTACTGGGTCTACCGGAGTGACGGTGTTGTCAGGCCAGGGCAGATTTCGCCAAGCAGGCCCGGAGGCTTGGCATGATCGAAATCGAACGGAAGTTCCTCGTCGCCAACGACCTGTGGCGCGCGACGGCTGAGGCTGGGACGCCGTTCCGTCAGGGCTATCTGGCTCGCACGCCTTTCGCGACAATCCGCATCCGCTGCTCGCGGGACTACGCCTCGTTGACAGTAAAAAGCCCACGGCGAGGCCTCGAGCGCGACGAAATAAGCTACCCTATCTCCCTCATCGATGCGGGGGACATGCTGGCCCGCTTCTGCGGCGGGCGCGTGCTGGAGAAGGTGCGCCACGAGATCGATCACCAGGGCCAAGTCTGGATCATCGACGTCTATCGCGGGCCAGCCGAGGGGCTCGTCATTGCCGAGATCGAACTTGATCGTCCTGACGTGGTCTTCGAATTTCCGCCGTGGTTGGGCGTAGAGGTCAGCCACGATCCGCGCTACCGCAACTCGGCGATCGCTAGATGGAAGACCTCCGGCGGCGTGCCGCGCCAGACGCGGTCTTTCGCCCCTCCGCAGGCCACAGCGTCGGAGGCCCCGCCCGCCACCTGACGAACAATGCGCTCGCGAGCTGAGCGTCTTCGATCAGTAGTGCGCCGTCACCATACGGCGACCCTCGAGGATGCTCTGGTCGTCGTACCTGTGTTTGGCTGAGCGCTTTGGCAGCTCGATCTTGGGGTGCTCGATGCGCTCGTAGGGCACTAGCGACAGGATGTGGGCGATGCCGTTCAAACGGGCGCGCTTCTTGTCGTCAGAGCGCAGGATGCACCAGGGCGACTCTTCGCGGTCGGTGGCCGCCAGCATCTGGTCGCGGGCCCGGGAGTAGTCGTACCAGCGCGAATACGACTCGACGTCCATCGGGCTCAGCTTCCATTGGCGCAGCGGGTCGTTGACCCGAGCGTGGAAGCGCTTGTCCTGTTCCTCCATCCCGACCTCCAGCCAGATCTTGATCAGGAGGATGCCGGAGCTGATGATCCAGCGCTCGGCCGTGGGGCAGGCCTCGAGGAAGTCGCGGTGCTCGTCCTTCGAGCAAAAGCCCATCACGTATTCGACGCCGGCCCGATTGTACCAACTGCGGTCGAAGATCACGATCTCGCCGCCAGCCGGGAAGTGCTGGATGTAGCGCTGCATGAACAGCTGGGTCTTCTCGCGCTCGCTGGGGGCGGGCAGGGCGGCCACGCGGAACACGCGCGGACTGACCCGCTCGGTCAGGGCCTTGATGAAGCCACCCTTGCCGGCCGCGTCGCGCCCCTCCAGCACGACGATGACCCGCGCGCCGGTCTGCTTTACCCAATCTTGGAGATGGCAGAGTTTGACCTGCAGCTTCTGTAGCTGTTCCAGGTAGGCTTTGGTCTTCATCTTCTCCGGCTTGCCCTCCGGCTCTTCCTTGGAGGCGTCCTCGCCGCCACGTTTCGCTTTGGTCATGGAAAATCTCCTCAGTTCGTGGCGTGGCCGATCAGCGTTCCCGCCCAGGCGGCGGCCGCCACCAGGACGACGCCGGGGGCCACCCTCAGGGCGAAGGCTCGACCGCCGCTGGTCGTGGCGACGACGATCTTGGTGATCGTGTTGGTGGTGAAGCCGGCCAGGATCGGGATGACGGCGTCCAGCGCCGACATCCGGCCGTTGGCCGTCAGCGAGGCGATCGAGATCGCCGGGGCGTGGGTGTCGACGAAGCCGGCGACGGCGGCCGCCAGGATCGCGCCGGACTCCCCGAACTCGGCGCGCAGGGCGGCCGAGGCCAGCAGCACCACCGACAGGGTCAGGGCGAAGATCAGGGCGCCGGCCAGGCTGAAGGCCTTGTCCGG